>CAZFLQ010000112.1:0-5348 GCA_964519935.1 uncultured Puniceicoccaceae bacterium
AGGGTTTGGTAGGGTTCGGGGTTCAAAGCGGTGTCGACGCGCGTTCCGCGCTCTGCCACCGCACTCCAAAAGGGGGCGCAGGGTGGGCGAGATCATCGCGGGCGGGTCCGGGTGCGATGGATGGTCTCGTTAATTGTGGGGGAGTCGAGGGATTGCATGTAGGGGAGTGGGTCGATTCCAGATTGGATCACGAATTGGGCGAGGTGTGCTTTGATGGTTTGTAGAAAGTCGGTGGATTTCCACGGCCTGGTGATGTGACCATCGAGGTCGGCTTCAGTCACAGCGCGGACAGAGGCGTCTTTTTGGGTCAGTTCGGTGAGAAGGACTTTGCGAGTGTTGGAGGTTTCGCCGTCGGGATCGAGGGAGAGGAAGATATCGACTCCGGTTTCACTCGGTACGAAAGGATCGCAGAGGACAATCCCGATGTGATCGCCGTTGGCGAGAATCTCCCGAATGACCGCGCGGGCTTCCTCAGCCGAGTCGGCGGTTTCGATCGGGTAGAATTTGTCGAGAGGAGCGATGGATTGTTCGACAGCCTCGAAGATCTCGGGATCGTGGCCGACGCAGAGGATGTGGATTCGGTTCATCCCCGTTTCAGGCGGGTGATCAAGCTTACTCGGCGGAAGGATCGAGTTCAGGCTCTTCTTCCACAGTGGGGGCAGGGGTGCTCGAGTCGAAGGGGAAGGTGATGGATTCGAGCCATTCGGTGGCGGCCTCGACAGAAGCGGCGTGGCGGACGGGGGTGTCCTCGCGCCAGGCGATGACGGTGGCAGAACCGGCGGCGGCACCAGCGGCACTTCCGACGGTTTGAGTGGCCTTGCCGGCGGTTTCCTGGGCGGCTTTTCCAGCCTCCCCGGCGGCGCCGACAGTGGCATCCTTGACGCCCCCGGTGACGGCATCGAGATCGCCGCTGGCGAGGCCCTTGACGCTGGACATGAGTCCACCGCCGATTTTCTTGGCGGTCTCGCCGGCGCCTTTACCGATGTTTTTGGCAGCGTCGGCGGCCCCGGAGCCGATCTCGGCAGCGGCACCGACGGCACCGCTGGCGACATTTCCAGCCATGTCGAGGGGTCGCCCGAGGACGGCGGTGAAGATCGACTGGAAGCTGATCTCGGGCTTGGTGGGGGTTCCCTTGATCGGGATGGCGGTGCGGTTGCCCTTGTTGTTGATAATGGCGAAGGAGCCGTCGAGGAGCGTTTCGCTGACCTGGGCATCGACCTGGACATCCAATCCACTGCCGCCGAGGGCGGTAATCACGCCGGGGGGGAGGAGAGGTCGGAGGGGTGCAAGGTCAAAGCCGGTGAAACGGAGGGCGGTCGCGAGGGAGGGAATCTTCTGGTGGAGATCGGTGATTCGGGTCAGACTGACAAACTCGGCGTTCTGGAGTTCACCACCCTGAACGAGGGTAAAGCTAAGTTCGATTGTAGCGGGTTCAAGATTGCCTGAGGAGGGGTCGATGACAATCCCCTGGGCTGAAGTAGTGATGGGATCAAGGGTGTAGACGAGGGGTTCCGACATGAGAGCCTCATCGCGAAGGTCGACGGTGAACCCATTCAGGTTGAAACGATTGAGGGCGATTCGACCGGTGGGGGTGGACGACTCGGTCGAATCCTCGGCCGTGGCGACGGTGGAATCGGTTTCGACGGGAGCGGTTGTGGGTTCGGCTTCGTTCGTGGCGGTGGCGGTTTCGGTGTCGGCCGGTTTGAGGCGGACGATGTCGAAGGCGGCGTTGCTGAGGTCCACCTCGGCGATCTGAATTGCATTGGTGGCAGGGTCGAGTTCGATCCCGGCGAGGAGGACGGCGAGGTCGGCCATTTTGATGGTCGCGGGGTTGGCGGGATCGGCGGAGAGTAGCTCGAACCCGGCACTTTCGATCCGGAGGGAATCGAGGGCGAGGGCCATCATTTTGGCAGGTGGGGCGGTGGGGGTGGGCTCCGGGGTGACAGTGTCTTCCTCGGCGGCAGGGTCATCCTGGGAGGTTGTGACGAAAGCAGCGGGGATGAGGGCCTCGATGAGAGCTTCGATATTGTTCCCGCCGGTCTCGTTGACCTGAACACTGGCAAAGGGGCTATTCACGATAATGCTTTCAATCGCAAAGGTTTCGGGGCGGGCCTCGGAGACCGAAATCGAGAGATCGAGGCCATCGAGACCGACGAGGGTATCGCCGCTAAAGCCATCGGGCTGGGAGGCGTGGAAGGCACCGATCGAAAGGACGATGGCAGTTTCGAGAACGCGGGGTCCAAAGTCAGGGTCGGCGGGATCAAAGGTGAAGTCGCGGATCTCAAGATTGAAGTCCTCGAGTTTTACGGTGACCGGGCGGGGGGAGTTTTCGGAATTGGCGGTGAAGTTGACACCGAGAATCTCGAGGTTGCGAACGATGAGTTTCTTCGGGGGAGACGAGGACTCGTCCTCGGGCTCAGTTTCGGGCTCGGTTTCCGGTTCAGCGGGGGCAAAGGCGGCGATAGCGGCCTCGACATTGGAAAAGCCTTCGGGATTGACGCGGTAATTGAAGGAGGGATTAACAACCCGAAGGGTCTCGACGATGATGGTGTCGGAGGTCAGGGAGCGGAGGTCGACATCCGCCTCGATGGAATCATAGGATGCAAAAAAACCATCCCCGAAGCCCTCGGGCTGGGCAATGCGAAGGGCACCGAGTCCGACCCGGCCCTGGAGCAGGGCGAGATCAATGCCCTCAAAGCTCGACGATTCTCCAAACTTTTCCTTGAGGGTCGAATTGACGACCCGGGTCGCGATGGGAGGTCCGGCAAAGCGGGCGGCGACGAGGAGGACGGCAACGAGGATGACGAGGCCGAGGAAGAGCTTGATGAGAAACTTCATAAAGCCGTTAGAAAGACCGAAGGGCAAAGATGCAAGTTTCGGTTTCGAAGGAAACGGATTCGTTGGGATCCGATCAGGAATTGCCCGACCGGTGGTGGGCGAGGCTGTAAACGGCGGGGATGAGAATCAGGGTGACGGCGGTTGAACTAATCAGACCGCCGACGACGGCGCGGGCGAGAGGGGCCTGGGCCTCGGCCCCCTCGCCGATCCCGAGGGCAAGAGGGAGAAGGCCGAGGATGGTGGTCGAGGTCGTCATGAGGATGGGCCGGAGGCGGCGGCGGGCGGCCTCGGCAATGGCGGCGTTGACGGGGAGGGCCTGTTTGCGGTGGAGGGCACTGGCCTGATCGACGAGAAGGATAGCGTTGTTGACGACGATCCCGCCGAGAAGGATGCAGCCGATGGCGGACTGGAGGTTGAGGGTGGTGTCGGTGAGGTAGAGGGTAAGAAGAACCCCGATGGAGGCGGCGGGGGTCGAAAACATCACGACGAGGGGGTCGCGGAGCGATTCATATTGGCAGGCGAGAACCATGTAAACGAGAACGAGGGCGAGGATAAAGGATAGTCCCAGTTCCCGGAAGGCCTTCCGCTGTTCGGCAAAGGAGCCGGCGACTTCGAGGGTGTAGCCATCCGGGCGGGGGATGGTGTCGATCGCGGCGAGGATGTCGCGGGCGACGTCGCCCTGGGGCCGACCGGAGACATTGGCGGTGACGGTGGCGTAGCGCTGTTGCTCCTTGCGACGGATCTCGGTGGGTGAACGCCCATCGGTGGTCGTGACGAGGTTGCGAAGGGAAACCGAACCGCCTGCAGCGGTGGTTAGGGCAAGGTCGAGAACCTCTTCGAGCGGTCTTTCGGTGGCGTTTTCGAGTTGGACAAAAATCCGGTAGGAATTGCCGGCGACCCGGTATTCGCCCGCCTGGGATCCGGCAAAGGCGGTTTCGAGGACGGAGGCGATATCGCTGACCGTGAAGCCCAGCTTGGCGGCCTTGTCACGGTCGATCTGGACAGAGACCTCGGGGGTGCCGTCGTCGATACTGCGGTCGGCATCGGTGATCCCGTCAATCGGTTCGATCACGGCTAGGACGGCGGCGGTCAGTTGGTCGAGAACATTGAGATCGAAACCGGTGACCTCAACGGTGAGGCCCTCGTCGTTTCCGAGCACGCGTTCGAGGAGGAATTGCCCCTGGGGGGCACGAGTGCGAATTTTCATCCCCGGAATGTTGCCCTCGAGACGTTCGCGCAGATCGTCGGCGATCTCGGTGTTGGAACGGGTGCGCTCTCCAACCGGAAGGAGGGACATGCGGATTTCGCCCTGGTCGCCGCGCACCTGGGTGACGGAGGAGAGTGTTTCGGGGACAGCGGGAAAGACGATCGATTCCATCGACCGGGTCTGACGGTCGATCAGGGAGAGGCGGGTGCCGACCTCCATTTCTCCGCTGACCCGGACCTCGCCCTCGTCGCTGGGGGGGAGAAACTCGGTCCCAATCCGGGGGGCGAGGAGGAGGCTGGATCCGATGACGAGGGCGAGCGAGCTTAGGACGACGAGAATACGGTGGCGGAGGGCGCGTTCGACGAGGTTGGCATAGGAGCGTTCGAGTCGGTGGAACGCGTTCTCGGACCAGTCAAAGAAGCGGTTGCCGCTGCCGCCGGGGCGGATTGGATCGGCGGGCTGGATGTTTCGAAAGACCTTTGAGGCAAGCATCGGCAGAACGCTGAGCGAAATCGCGAGGGCGGCGAGGAGGGAAAATCCGACGGTCAGGGCGAGGTCGGAAAAGAGGACCCCGGAGACCCCCTCGACGAATGCGAGGGGAAGGAAAATGACGAGAGTGGTGATGGTGCTGGCGAGAATCGCGCCAGCGACCTCGGAAGCGCCGCGGGATGCGGCGGTGGGGGCATTCTCGGACTCGCGGCGGCGCCGGCGAAAGATGTTCTCGAGGACGACAATCGAGCTGTCGACCATCATCCCGACCCCGAGGGCGAGCCCGCCGAGAGACATGATGTTGAGGGTGAGGCCACCAAAGTAGAGGAGAATAAAGGTGGCGATGAGGGCGATCGGGATGGAGACGGCGACGACGATGGTGCTGCGGACGCTGCGAAGGAAAAAGAGGAGGACAAGAATCGCGAGGCCACCGCCGTAGAGAACGGACCGGCCCACATTGGTGATCGATTGTTGGATGAAGTTTCCCTGGTTAATCACCGGGACAACCTTGATCCGGGGAAAATCGCGGTTGATGGCCTCTATTTCAGCAAGGATGGCGCGGGCGACCTCGACGGTGTTGGCCTCGGGCTGTTTGCGGATCGCGATACGGATCCCGCGTTCCTGATTGACCCGAATGATTCGGGTGAGCCGCTGGTAGGTGTCGGAGACCGTGGCGAAGGCATCGATCCGGACGGGGACACCATCGCGGTTTTCGATGACGGTTCGGCGGATTTCTTCGAGGGTGGCGAATTCGCCGGGGGCGCGGAGCAGGACCTCGAAGTTCCCGGATTCAATACTCCCGGTGGGCCGGTCG
>CAZFLQ010000112.1:5448-6736 GCA_964519935.1 uncultured Puniceicoccaceae bacterium
ATCTGGGTAACGAGCCGCTCGATGACCTCGGGACTGGCCCCCTCGTATCCGGTGCGAACCGAAATGGTCGGGAGTTCGAGTCTGGGGAGAAGGTCGATCTGGAGCCGACTGAGTGAGACTGCCCCGATCAGGACGATCATGAGGGTGACCATCGTCGTGAAGACCGGGCGCCGGACACTGAAGTCGGGGAGATTCATGGCTGAAACGATGGGACACCCCCGTGAACGCGGACGGCAGAGCCATCGCGGAGTGACTGCTGACCGAGGACAACGACCTCGCTATCCGGATCAAGACCGTCAACCGCGATAGTGTTTCCGCTGCGGAGAAGAATTGTAACCGGATTCCAGCGGACTGCCTGGTGATCGGATTGGAGAACAAAGACACCGGATTCCCCATCGCGGCGCTCGATCGCCTCGGCCGGGACGAGGGTGGCGCGGTCGACCTTGGCGAGAGGAGCACCGATCCGGGCAAACATGCCGGGGCGGAGGGCGAGGTCGGAGTTGTCGATCCGGGCAATGACCTCGGCCTGGCGGGTGTCGGGATTGAAAACGGGAGAGAGGCGTTCGATGACGGCCTCGAAATCCCGGTCGGGGTGGGCGTCGGTCTGGATGGTTAGAGTGGAGCCTTCGGCAAGGGCGGGGTAGTCCTTTTCGGTGACGGCAAATACCGCGCGGAGGGGATCGAGCCGGACAACGGAGTAGATCGGGTCACCAGCGCGAACGATGGAACCGGGTTCGGCGTGACGGGTGGCAACGTAGAGGGTGTCGGCGGTGGATGCGGGGGGATTCGTCGCGGTGGTGGTGTCGGCGGTGATCCGGGTGTAGCCCAGCCGGATGGTGGATGATTCGAGGGAAGCAAGGGCGCGCTCGACCTCCGCCTCGGCAACGGCAACGCGGGAGACGGCAGCGAGACGGGTCGCCTCGACGGAGTCGAACTGGGCATCGGAGACCGCCCCGCGTTCACGCAGAGTGGTGAGGCGTTTGAGGTCGCGTTCGGCGATCTCAAGGGCGTTGCGGGCGTCGACGAGGGAGGCCTTGGCGACGGCGAGAAGGGCTTCGGAGACGCTGACGGCCTGGCGCCAGGAGGCGTCGTCGAGCGTGGCAAGGATTTCCTGAGGAGTAATTTTGTCACCAATATCCGGATACATTGCCTCGATGCGGCCATCAATTTCGGCCGAAACGGTGTAAGCGAGGGGAGATTCAATCGAGCCGGAAAAGGTCCGGATTGAGACGAGCGGTCCCTCGCGGGCGGTGGAGACCTCGATGGGGACGGGTTGATCGCGATCACC
>CAZFLQ010000113.1:0-3828 GCA_964519935.1 uncultured Puniceicoccaceae bacterium
GCGGTGCCTTTTGGGGGTGTTTCGGATCTTTTGTTTCTGATCTTCGCGACGGCGGTATTATTGAATGACGAGATGCGGCTCCTCGGGCGGCGGCGGGCTCTGATTCGGTTTGGGGTGATCGGCTTTCTGGCGGGAGCGGCGGAGTGGTTTGGGGTCAAGACGGGGATTTTGTTCGGGAGCTATGTTTACACTGCGAACTGGGGGCCGTTGATCTTCGGGGTTCTCCCGCTGGCGGTTCCCCTGGCTTGGTATGTTTTGGCGGTGCCGATCCAGAGAATATTTCTGGCGGCACTGCGGCCGGGGGTTTTGATTCCGGTTGGCGCCCTGTTGTTGGTAATGGTGGACCTGGTGCTGGATCCAGTGGCAGTGCAGCTGCGTCAGTATTGGATCTGGACGGATGGAGGGCCTTATTACGGAATTCCGTTGAAGAACTTTCTGGGTTGGTTCCTGACCGGGTTGGTGGTTATGGCCGGGGCCTGGGCGACTGCGCCGGGACGGAGCAAAGGGACCCGGCCGAGAGCCCGTGCGCTGGTGGTCTTTGGAACGACGGTGGGGTTGTTTGGCCTCGCAGCAGCGGTTGGTGGGCTGTGGATTCCGGCCTTCATCGGAATACCCTATCTTGGTCTGACGGTGGTCTATTTTCGGGCCGGTTGGCGGCGGGGTTAGGGAGAGGGCACCGGAGGAAGGGAGTGGTTTGCAATCAGTGGGTCCAACCGTAGGCGGTGGGGTTTTCGACGGTGGCGGGGTGGATTTGGACCCAGTGGGAGGGTTCGACCTCGCGGTACAGCGGGGGGACGTGGGCGGTGTCGGGGTCGAAGGAGAGGTGACTGCGGGCGGCGAAGGCGCAGCCGGGGGGTGGATCGATCGGGGAGGGGACCTCGCCCCGGAGGAGGATGCGTTGACGACGTTCGGTCGGGTTGGTCCGGGGAATGGCCGAGATAAGGGCGCGGGTGTAGCCGTGAAGGGGGTTGCGGAAGAGGAGGGCGGAGGGGGCTTCCTCGACGATTTCCCCGAGATACATTACGGCGACGCGGTCGGCGACATGGCGGACGACGGAGAGGTCGTGGGAGATGAAAATGTAGGCGAGACCGAGACGATTCTGGAGTTCGAGGAGGAGGTTGAGAATCTGGCTTTGGACGCTGACATCGAGGGCGGATACCGGTTCGTCGCAAACAATCAGATCGGGTTGGAGGGAAAGGGCGCGGGCAATCCCGATCCGCTGACGCTGTCCGCCGGAGAATTCGAAGGGGAAGCGGTCGGCGGCGGAGGCGGGAAGGCCGACGAGGTCGAGCAGTTCGAGGACCCGGCGACGGCGTTCGGGGCGGTTGCCGAGGCGGTGGATGATGAGGGGTTCTTCGATTAGGTTGCCGACCGTCTCGCGGGCGTTGAGGGATTCGGCGGGGTCCTGAAAGACCATCTGAACCCGGCGGCGGATCGGTTTGAGAGCGCGCTGGGGGAGGTCGTGGAAGGGAGTGCCTTCGAGAATGAGTTCGCCCGTGGCGAGGGGAACGAGGCGACAGATAGCCTTGCCGAGGGTGGTCTTGCCGCAGCCGGATTCGCCGACGATGCCGAGGGTTTGGCCGGGGGCGAGGGAGAGGTTGACGGTGCGGACGGCCTCGCAAAAGCGACGTGAGAGCTTGAGGACACCCTCGCGGACCGGGAAGCTGACGGAGAGCTGACGGACCTCGAGGAGGGGTTGGCCGTTTTCGGGAGAAGAGATCTGGGGGAATGCGTTAGGCATCGATACGAACGACGGGATGGTCTTCACACCAGTGACCAGGAGCAACCTCGACCAACGAGGGGCGTTCGGTGCGGTATTGAGGAGAGGCAATGTAGGCGGCGGCCTCCTGGTGGTCGGAGCGGGGGGCAAAGCGGGCACCGGCGGGTAGCTCGGACAATTGGGGGACCCGTCCGGGGATGGTCCGGAGGGGCGTTTTCGGTTCGGTATTCATTCCGGGGATACAGTCAATGAGGGCAGCGGTGTAGCGGTGGGCAGGGCGGGTGAGGACGGTTGCGACCGATCCCATTTCGACGATTCGTCCGGCATACATGACGGCGACGGTATCGGCGTTTTCGGCGATGACCCCGAGATCGTGGGTGATCAGGAGGATGCCGAGACCGCGTTCGCGCCGGAGGTTCTGGAGGAGGTCGAGGATCTGGGCCTGGGTGGTAACGTCGAGAGCGGTGGTGGGCTCGTCGGCGATGAGGAGTTCGGGTGCACAGATCAGGGCCATCGCGATCATCGCCCTTTGGCGCATCCCGCCGGAGAGTTGGTGGGGATATTCAAAGAAACGCTGAGCGGGGTCGGGGATACCGACATCGCGGAAGGCTTCGATCACCCGGTCGCGAGCTTCGCCGCGTTTTGTTTCAGGATTATGGATACAAAACGCCTCGGCGATCTGGCGGCCGACGGAGAGGACGGGGTTGAGGGCGGTGAGGGGTTCCTGAAAGATCATCCCGATCCGGTTGCCGCGGATCGCGCGGAGGTTGGGCAGGGGGAGATCGGTCAGATCGGTTTCGGAAAAGCGAACCGCCCCGGCGGTGATCCGCCCGGCGGGCCGGGGGAGGAGGCGGAGGATGGCGTTGGCGGTAACGCTTTTGCCGCAACCGGATTCACCGACCAGACCGAGGGTTTGACCGGCATTGATCTGAAAGGAAACCGCGTCGATCGCCTCGAGGTAGCCGGAGTCCGTCATGAAGCCGGCGGAGAGGTTATCGACCTCAAGGAGGGGAGGTTCGGGGATAATGGGAGTGGCGTGGGAATCGGTTTCCATCAATCGATCTTGTCGAAAAACGATCAGGGCGAATCGGGACGGGGGCAAGCCCGGCGATTCTCGATTTGGTCAACGGCCCATTGGGCGTGTTCGGCGACGAGGGGGTCGGTCGTCGATTTGAGAAGGCGTTGGAGAGCGGGGAGGTCTTCGGGGGTGCCGATGTTACCGAGGACGACGGAGGCGTTGCGGAGCCAGCGGGTGAGCCCGAGGCGGCGGATCGGGGAGCCTTCGAAGTGGTCGCGGAAGGTGGTTTCGTCCCAGCGGAGTGTTTCGGCAATGTCGGGAAGCGGGCGGGGTTGGAATTTGCTTTCGCGGGTTTGCTGGGCCCAGTGGTTCCAGGGGCAGACCTCGAGGCATTCGTCGCAGCCGAAGACCCGGTTACCGATGGCGGAGCGAAACTCGGGAGGGATGGGGCCTTTGTGTTCGATCGTGAGGTAGGCGATGCAGCGGCGGGCATCGAGTTGATAGGGGGCGGTGATGGCGTTGGTAGGACAGGCATCGATGCATTTGCGGCAGTGGCCGCAGCGGTCGGGATCGGGTGGGTCGGGCTCGAATTCGAGGGTGGTGACGATGGTCCCGAGAAAGAAAAAGCATCCCGCCCGGCGGTTGATGACGACGGTATGTTTCCCCTGCCAGCCGATCCCGGAGCGGGCGGCGATGGGTTTTTCGAGAAGGGGACCGGTGTCGACGTAGGGCTTTTGGATACCCCCGGCGGTGCGGAGGGGGAGACAGAGTTTTTTGAGACGCTTGTAGATCAGGTTATGGTAGTCATCGCCAAGGGCGTAGCGGGCGATGACAGCGCGGTCGGGAGGAGGATCCTGATAGTAGTTCATCCCGAGGGTGATGAGGGTGCGGGCCTCGGGAAGGACGGATCCGGCGTTGAGGCGGGTTTCGAGACGTTCGCCCATCCAGGTCATGTCACCGTGTTTATGATCGGCGATCCAGCGGCGGTAGTAGTCGGCACGCTCCTCGGGCTGGACCGCGCTGAACCCGATGAGATCGAAGCCGAGATCACGGGCGGCAGCGGTGATTTCGGATTTGAGCTGGGAGGAGG
>CAZFLQ010000113.1:3928-6630 GCA_964519935.1 uncultured Puniceicoccaceae bacterium
GGTTGCATCCGGTTTGGCATGGGACTAGCGGTTATTCCGTTTGCTGTGAAATCGTTGGTTGTTTTTTCCGGGGGTCTTGATTCGACCGTGTTACTTTACCACCTGAAGGCGGAAGGGAAGGATGTGCGTGCGTTGAGTGTGAACTACGGTCAGCGGCACGGGGTTGAGTTGGAACGGGCGAAGGAAATTTGCGGTGATATCGGGGTGGCGTGGGATCTGATTGATCTTTCGGCAGCGGGTCCCTTGCTGGGGGCGAGTGCATTGACGAACCGGAATATAGCGGTGCCGGATGGGCACTATGCAAAAGAGACGATGAAGCAGACGGTGGTGCCGAACCGGAATATGATCTTGATCGCACTGGCGACGGCGCGGGCGATTGCGGTTGGGGCGGAAGAGGTGGCCTATGCGGCGCACCACGGAGATCATGCAATCTATCCTGACTGTCGGCCGGAGTTTGCGGAGGCAATGGATGGTGCAATTCGGCTGGCGGACTGGTCGCAGGTGACCTTGAGCCGTCCGTTTGTGAGGCTCTCGAAATCGGACATCGTGAGGTTGGGGGCGGTGTTGGGGGTACCTTTCGCGAAGACCTGGTCGTGTTACAAGGGAGGGGATGCGCATTGTGGGCGGTGTGGAACCTGTATCGAAAGGCGGGAGGCCTTTTTTCTGGCGGACGTCGAGGATCCGACGGAATACCTGCCGGGGGCACCGAGTGTTGGAGAGTTGCTCTCGACGGGTTGGGAGATTTGATTGGTCGGATGTTTACGTGTTCGAAACGCTATCCTGAAATTCCCTTCGGCCATCGCCAGCATCGTCATGATGGGCATTGCGCGTTGATCCACGGGCACAACTGGACCTTCACCTTTACCTTTGCGGCGGATGATCTGGATAGCTGTGGGTTTGTGGTCGATTTCGGGGGGCTGGGGTATTTGAAGGAGTGGATTGAGGATACCTTCGACCATGCCTGCTGTTTCAATGCGGACGATGTTGATGGGCTGGAGTTGGTCCGTTCGAATCCGGGATTTTTCAAGCCGGTGGTGATCGAAAACTGTTCAGCGGAGGGGATAGCGGCTTTTCTCTTTGAGGAGGCCAACCGGTTGGTGCGGGAGGAGACCGAAGGTCGGGTTTCGGTGGTGGCGGTTGAGGTGCATGAGGATGCTCGAAATGCGGCGCGGTATGGACAGGCGGCGTCGGGTGCCTGATTTTGATGATGCGCTATCCGCTGTATGAGCGTTTTCGAACCTGGCAGGGGGAGGGGGTCCACATGGGGCGTCGGGCGAGTTTTATCCGGCTGTTCGGGTGTCCGGTGCAATGCCCCTGGTGTGATTCGGCGGGGACCTGGCATCGGGATTATATTCCGGAACGGATTGAGCGGGTAGAAGCGGAGGTGTTGGCAGAGTGGGCGGCGGCGGTGCCGGGTGAGATGGTGGTGATCACAGGCGGGGAGCCGGCGATTCACGATCTTGGACCGCTCTGTGATGCGCTTCATGGTCGGGGGTTGCGGGTACATCTGGAGACGAGCGGGGCCTTTGGCCTGCGGGGAGATCTGGATTGGGTAACGGTCAGTCCGAAGGAATGGAAGGAGCCTCTTCCCGAGCTGGTCGAGCGAGCGGATGAGTTGAAGATCATCGTGGATCGGCCGGAGGTGATTGAGATGTGGATGGAGCGGTTGGGGGAATCCCTGCGAACGGATTCCATCTGGTTGCACCCGGAGTGGTCGCGGCGGTCGGATCGGGAGGTTCTTGAGGCGATCAATGCGGCAGTTCTGAGGGATGGGCGTTTGCGGGCAGGATACCAGTTGCATAAGTTGTTCCGGGTTGATGAGGCTGATCCGGGGTCGCGGCGGGCGGTCCCGCTGGGTGGTGATCCGGAGCGAGGGTTCTGATTCTGATCCGATTGCGGTTGTTTGGGATAAGGCTGGGGCAATGGGACCGTTGTTAGTATGTTCCATTGATTTGGTTTACAAATGAGGCCAAGGTGTCGAAGGGTCTCTTCTCATTCCAACGGAGGATTTTTTCGGAGTTTCCGCTGGAGGGTGCGGCGTTCGATCCCGAGGGTTCGAGCCGCCTCGCTGATATTTCCCCCGCAGTCTTTGAGCACGCGCTGGATGTGCTCCCACTCAACCCGCCCCAAGCTAGGGGCGGCCGGAGGGGTTTCGGCCTGAGGTGGGTCCGGTTCGTTGGAACGGTTGCGTTCGGAAAGTAGTGCCTCTTCAATCCGGTCCGCATCGGCCGGCTTGGTCAGATAGTCGTGGGCCCCTCGGCGGATCGCCTCCACCGCAGTGGCGATGCTTCCGTAGCCGGTGAGGATCAATACCCGAATCTCCGGTCGCCAGCGCAGGATTCCCGCCAGCAGGGTCAGGCCATCGATTCCCGGCATCCGTAGATCGACGATGGCGGCATCAAACTCCACCGCCTCGCAGGATCGGAGTGCCTCCTCTCCGTTGGACGCCGTGGCGACGGTATATTCCCGCCGCCGGAAGGCCACCGCGAGGCGCTCACGGAAGGTCTCGTCGTCATCGACCACCAGAATGCGTTGGATGCTCCACTTCATGTCGCTTGGGGAATGTGGAGGGAAACCGCGCACCCCCGGCCCTCCATCGAATCAACGACAAATTCACCCTCGAGGGTTTCCACCAGCGATCTCACAATAAAGAGCCCCAGCCCGATACCGGAACCGGGTGGCTTGGTGGTGAAGAATGGCTC
>CAZFLQ010000114.1:0-4158 GCA_964519935.1 uncultured Puniceicoccaceae bacterium
CCTACCGTTTTCGGACTCTGGTCAAGCCCGGATTGACTGGTTGGGCGCAAATCAACTATCGCTACGCGGAGAACGACCGTGACATCATGGAGAAGCTTAGTTACGACTTTTTCTATATGCGGCACGCCTCAGCCATGCTCGACCTGCAGATCATCCTTCGCACGTTTGGTGTGGTGATGAAAGGAAGTCGGTAGGAATGTTGGAGGCGGCGCGATACGAAGCGGAGCAGGAGGAAGCGATGACCGGGGTGGGTATCGCGATAGCTTTTGTGCGTTCGGTGCTATGGGCGGCGGGGTTTACGGTGATCGGGACGGTGATGGGTTTCGGGGTCGGGCTATCGGTCACAGGATGGCATGGACTGTTGTATGTGGTGGGAATGGTTTTCTCGCTGTTTTACTCCTGGCGCTGGATACGTGGGGAAGACTTTGAACCGGTTCACCTTGTAGCGGCGGCGGGTTTGCATGTCCTGATTCTTTCGGTGGGAACGGTAATTTCCTCGCGGACCTATGATCTCTCGGAAGAGGGTCGGTCTGAGCATTACGAAGCGATCCATCTCCTGAGGGAGGGATGGAATCCGATCCGGGACGGAGAGGTGGGTCTGCCGGTACGGGGCGTTCGCGGTCCCTTTTCGGAAACGGCGGTTTTCCGGAGTGACGGGCATGAACTGCGGGGAGCATCGATTCTGGGGGCGGTATTGGCGGATTTTGCCGGGGGGACCGATTCAGGGAAAGGGTATCAGTGGGTTTTCGTAGCGGCGGGGGGGGTGTTTGTTGGTGCGTCGCTGTTGCGTTTTGGAGCGGGGATTCTTTTTTCGGTTTTAGCGGGGTTGGCGTTCGGATTAGGGGGGCCTTTTGTGGCGACCTGGGCGAATTTCAGTCCGGGGGCGGACTGGGTCTTGTTATGTCCGGTCCTTTTAATCGGTCTCTATGGAATCCGCGAAGAGGGCGCGGTGGAATGGCTGGATTGTGTGGTGGCGGCCCTGTTGTTGGGATTGTTTGCGGGGGGTGGTGGTCCGATTCTGTTGGTCGGGCTGGTCGGGTTGTTAATCCTGGCGGGGGGTCTTCCGATTGATGGGGATCGGCGACGCCGGGTCGCTTCGTGGGTATGGGGGGCATGGGTGGTCGGGGTTCTCGGTTTGGCGGGATGGATGGGGGCCTTTGAGGTGGTCAGTCCGAGTGAGGGTTCTGAGGTGTTGGCGGAGCCGTCGGCGGATGGGCTGGTTTTGGGTGAAGAGGGGGCATGGGCAGCCTTTACGGATCCATCGGAGGGGTTGCCGGAAAACGGGAGCAACGGGCCGCTCTTTGTGGTGGGACTGGGGATCGGGTTGTTTCTGGTGATACGGCGGTTCGTCGTGGGGCTATGGCCGAGGTGGGGAACATGGCGGGCGTTGATCGGAATGGTGGCAGGGTTGATTCTGATTGATGATGTGGAGGGGAGGGCGGTTTTTTGGTTGGGGGTCGTCACGGTGCTCCTGTTCGACAGTCTGCGGGATGTTTCGGCGGATGAATTGGCACCGGGGTTCTACCGTTTGGGGGCACCTGTTTTCATCAATCTGGGTCGAGGTGGTGGGACGGCCCGCTGGATGGCGGGGGCGGTTTTGGGATTGTGGATATTGCATGGATTGGTCGTTGGGGTGATCGGGACGGCGGCGGAAAATCGGGCGCAGTTGGAAATTCGCAGTTTCCTGAACCGTCCGGTTTGGCGGGCGGGGATTGTCCGGGTCGGGTTTGGTGAATCGGTGGCGGCCTATGAGTGGATGCAAAGGGCACAGATCCGTTTTGAGCTGGCCCGCAATCCGGGAGTGGCGGCGGCGGAGATACCGTGGACGGATCTCCGGATTTTCAGTTTGCCAGAAGAGGATGAATCGAGACGGGAGGTGCCTCGGTGAAAGTCGTACATGGGTTTAGTGCCGTTTTCTTCGGCCTGGCGGCGGGGATGGCCGTTCTGGCGGTGGGGGTTCGAACGGGGGTCGCGCCGTTCGGGTATCTGGAGTTCTCCAGTCCCGGTCCGGTGGAGTGGTCCGTTCTGGCGGGAGTGGTTGGTCTTTCGATTTTGTCCTCTTTGCTGTGGAATGGGTTGCAGTTTCAGAAACTGAACCGGGAAGCAAGGGAGATTTATACCCTCGTCGAGGGGGCGCGGCAGTGTGGGATCTGTTACTATGGGTTGAATGAAAAAGTGAGAGGGTTTGGGGTTTCGCGTTCACGTTTCGGAATTCGCGGTTGGGCTTTTGGTCGAGGGGCGAGGCGGCCGGAGGTTTATTTGCAAATCGGGTCGCGGCGAATCGATCCGGAATGGGAGGATCGGGTGGATGTGGCGGAGGCCTTTTCGGATCGTTTCGAGGTTCCCCGCCGGTGTGGGTTCAGTTTTCGGTTTGAGACCGGTTTTGGTCTTAAACGGATTGAACTACGGGTCGCGGACCAGAATGGGGTCCGGATCGCGGAGCGTCTCTGGCGGGTATCGCTGAGGCGTTCGCGAAGGGGGAGCGGGGAGTTTTCAGGCTGGTTCGAGCGGCATGGAGGTTGTCGTGATGATGATCTTGAGGAGATGCGTAAATGTATCCAAAATTTGGATACAAAACCAGTGATCTCGATTCTTTTGCCGGTTTTCAATTCGCCGCCTGTTTTACTGGAAACGGCGGTCAGGTCGGTGATTGCGCAGGTCTATCCGAATTGGGAGTTGTGTATGGTGGATGATGCATCGAGCGAGGAATCGACGCGGGAAGCGGTGCGGATGTTATCGGGTCTCGATGAGCGGATCCGGGTGCGCTTTCGCTCATACAACGGTCATATTTCGGAGTCGACGAACACGGCTTTTTCTTTTGCGTCGGGAGATTACGTTGGACTCCTCGATCACGACGATGAGCTGACGCCGAATGCATTGGCGGAGGTGGCGGTTGCGCTGGCGGAGTATCCGGGGGCGAAATGGGTGTACAGTGACGAGGACAAGATCGATCCGAAGGGGAATCTGAGCAGTCCTTATTTCAAGCCGGACTACGATCCCGAGTTGTTGATTCGGCAGAACTACATTTGCCATTTTTCGGTGATTGAAAAGCGGTTGTTTGACCGGATCGGGGGAATGCGGATTGGTCTGGAGGGGAGTCAGGACTGGGATTGTTTTCTGCGGCTGAGCCGGGAGGTTTGCCCGGAGGAGGTGATTCACATTCCGAAGATCCTCTACCACTGGAGAATGGCACCGGGGAGTTCCGCGAATACAGTTGGTGAAAAGGGGTACTCCGTCCGGGCGGCAGAACGGGCAATCAAAGACCATCTCGAGGCACTGGGAATGGCGGCGACACCGCGTCAGGTGGGGGGGATGTATTGGTCGATGGTTCCGGATGGAGAGCGGGATACGGGGGGTTGGAACTGGGTGGACCTCGAATCCCGGGGAGCAGGGGTTGCCTGGGGGGCTTTGGATGGGGGTCTCTGTTTGATTGGGATTTCGGAGACGGTTCTGGAATCGGTCGGTGCGGAGGCGCTGGAGGTTTTCAAGTGGATGCTGGACGCGGACGGGATCGGGGCGGTTGGTCCGATGGTCACGGATCTGGATGGGAGGCTCTTGCACGCGGGGACATACCTCGATCCGCGCGGGGGTGTTTTTCAGCCGTTTCGGGGAGAATTGCCGGATGTGACGGGAATGGGTTGGAGGGCGCGTCTGACGCAGACCCAGAGTGGATTGCACGTACCGATACTGGCGGTACGGGCGGAGGCGTTGCGGGGGCTGGAGGTCGAGTCGCTTCTGGACGGAGTTCCGGTGGTTTGGCAGCCGCTTGTTTTGAGTTTGGCGTTGGGGGAAAGCGGGTGGCGTAGCCTGTACGTTCCGGAGGTTAGAGTCGGAATCGAGAATGGCTGGGGAGCGGAAGGGGAATCGTTTCCGGAGGTAGTTCGGACACGTTATGGGCGTTGGTTCGACCGGGATCCCTGTTTTAATCCGAATCTCTCGCTGGAGGCGAAAGACTTGCGCCCAACGAGTGCGCCGCGGTCGACGGTGGCAGCGGCGGGTCGGGAGTATCGTCGATGAGAAGGAGAAAGGAGCGGCCGATCCTGGTGACGGGATCACATCGGTCGGGGACTACCTGGATGGGGGCGGTGTTGGCGTCGGCGGAGGGAGTTGGTTACGTTCACGAGCCGTTTAATCCGACAGTCCGGGTGGATGATCTGG
>CAZFLQ010000114.1:4258-6563 GCA_964519935.1 uncultured Puniceicoccaceae bacterium
TATCGCTTTTGATGGGTTTTGCGTTTCTGGGGTTGTATGCTCTGGGTTCCTTCTGGACGGGAATCGGTTTTGATGCGTGGGTCTGGGGGGCGGTTTATGCATTGGGGGCGTTCGTGGGTTCGGGGTGGTGGCGGGGTTTGAAGGGTGGTCTGGGAGTGTTGGGTCTGCACGGGGGGGTAGTTCTGGTGGCGTCCTGGCTGGGATCGGGGATCGTTGATGTCGGTTGGGACAGTGTGCAGACCCATCAAGTCGGGGTGGTCGGGGTTCAATCGGGATGGAATCCGCTGAATCCGGAGGATCGCGAATGGCTGGAGGAATTGCCAGCGGATGGGTTGGTTCGGAGTGATCCGGAGCTGACGCAGGCATGGTTGCATTTCAATCTCCTCTACGTTGCGGCGGCGCTCTTCGGGAGTCTGCCGTTCGGGTTTGAAGGAGGAAAGGGCGTTCAGTTGGTCTGGGCGTTGACCCTGTTTCTGAATGTGTTGAGCCTTTTGCGCCTCGGCGGGATTTCCCGGGGGTGGCGTTATCTGGTGGGAATCGGTCTAACCCTGAATCCGGTGATTGGATACCAGATGTGGACCCTCTATCAAGACCTCGGGGTGGCGGTGTTTTCGACTTTGGCGATTCTCGGGATCTGGGCGCTGACGCGGGGAGTGACGGCGGGCGGATTGGTACGGTTTGGATTGGCAGTGTTGTTGCTGGTTTTGGTGAAGCGAAGCGGGGTGGTCGTGGGCGGGCCGTTGCTCGTACTGGCAGCGGGAATCCTGGCCTGGCGCTTTGAGGGGCGAGTCAGGCTGGGTCTCGGGGTGGCGGCGTTGACGGGGGTGGTGGCGTTGGGCGGGATCGCGATTGGATCGGGGGCGTTGCGGGGGTATGACCGGGAGTTGGTGTTTGATATGGTGTTCAAACCGGCCGCGTTTGACCGCGAGCGGGGTATGAAGGTGCCGGAGCACCTCGAGAATCTGGGAAGACCGGAGTTGTTTGGGCGCAGTCTCCTTGAATCGACCCACGTTGAGCGGGGAGCGGAGATGAAGGTACCCTTGACCTGGAGCCGGGAGGAGTGGCGGATGTTTCGGGTCGTGATGTATCCGGGATACACCTCGGGTGGTTTTGGGCCTCTATTCTCAGGAGGGTTGCTGTTGGCGGCGATGGCCCTGTGCGGTTGGGGAACGGGACGGGAGGCGAAGGTGGGGCGCGGTGGACGTGCGGGACTGGTCATCGTCCTGATCGGATTGTGTTTGATTTTACCCTCTTCGTTTGGCCGCTGGGTACCCTTTGTCTGGACGCTTCCCTGGCTTGCGATTCTCGGGATGGTGTTGAGCCGGGAGACGGAGACGGATCCGGTGTTGCGGGGGTCGATCACCTGGCGAGGGGGCAGTCTGTTGCGGGTTGTCGTCGGGACGGTCGCGGCGGCGGTGCTGGTTCTGAACGGAGTGCTGGTCGCGGTGATACATCATGATGCCCAGAGAGAAGCGACCGGGGTCGTCGAGGCCTTTTTTGCGGACATCGCGGAGCGGGCACCGGGTGCCGTGCCAGTGGCCTTGGGGCGGTCGATCGCGGTAAAACGCTGGTTCTGGGAACGTGGGCAAGGGTTTACGGCGGTTGAGGGGATCGAGCCGCCTTTTCGTGAGGTTCCTTTCACCTGGGCACGGATTCCAAGACATTTGGAGGTGCTGGAATGACGGCGGCGGGGGATCGGGGTGATCGGCTGTCGGTCTGGATTCTCGGACTGATCGTTTTCGTTTGGGGTTGGTTGGCGGTGATGCAGATCCGGGGAGACTGGGTTGTGCGGGTAGAGGGATTCGCTTCGGCCTCGGGAAAGATGGCCCTGTATGTCGACCGTGGGGGAGGATTTTCGGAGTTTGAGGTATACACGCGACCGGTGCGGGGAGGCGAGGTTTCGGAGGTTTTCCGGTTTCGGCGGGGTGGGGTGCGGTCAATTCGCTGGGACGGTCTCGACCGGGTAGGGACTGTGCGGGTGGACCGTTTGGCCTGGGTGGAGCCGGGACGTTTTCGGGCCGGGGGTCAACGATTGGAGGAGGCGGTCGAGACAAATGGGGTGCGGGTCAACCGGGAGAGTGGGGACGTTTTTTTCGAGCATCGCGATGGATGGTTGCGTTTTGTGATCGAGCCGATGGGCGATCTCCGTTTCGGACTGCTTGCTGCCTTGCCCTCTCTGACCGTGAGCGCTTTGATGATCGGTTTTAGTTTTCTATGGAATCGACGAATGCGAGTGTCGCGCCGGGAGGTGGGAGCGGAAATTCCGGGGGAGGAAGGTTGAGACCGCTGGAGGTTTTCGAGGATC
>CAZFLQ010000115.1:0-6353 GCA_964519935.1 uncultured Puniceicoccaceae bacterium
GGGAGGGCCGGGGTGTCGGGGGAGGAGACCGTTGTGGCGGGGGGGTTGGCGGTAGGTCCGAGTCCGGCGGGCAGAGGGGGGGGGGCGGCACGGACGAGGGAGAGCGCTGCGGTCGCAGTGACAACGATGGCGATGGTCCGGAATCTCATCTGGGGAATCAGCGGAGGACCTCGGAGGGAGGGTTACGGAGATACTGTTCGGTAAAGAGATCGGCCCCGACATCGAGATCGTAGCGGACGTTTTCGTAGGTCAAAACGGTGGATCCTTTCGATTCGAGGTCGGTCATCCGGGACTGGGTAACCGTGTTGAAACCGTTGATCTGTTCGACCGCGAGCGCTTCGTAGGTTCTGTAAAGGCGGTCGCCGCTTTTAAAGTAATCGGTTTTGACGGGGAGAAAGGTAGGCTTGTGGATGTAGCTGACGAAGTAATCGAACTCGACCGAGGAAGGATCTTTCGGTTCGGATCGGAGGACGTAGTAGGTCTCGTCCTCGCTCTGAAGGGTGTGGGTGTCCTCGTTGGGGGAGCGGCCGGAGACGTCCTCGTAGTAGAAATGGGAACCGACGAAGCTGGTGCGCTCGTCGCTCGCGGCGATCCTGCGCACGAGATCGAGAGCGGGAAGGTAGAGCCAACGCTCGTCATTGGCCTCGGGGTTTTTCCAAACGAGGAAGGCGGTCTCGCTGACATCGGCGGGGGCCCTGAAATAAACGAAAAACCGTTGGGAGCCATTATCGTCGGCGGTATCCTTGCGAAGGATGGTCATCTCCCGGCGGCGTTCGCGTCCGCGGGGATCGGTAATCGTCATGAGAACCTCGGCGCGACCGGATTCGCCCTGATAGTAAGACGTGGCAGAGGCCCGGTCGGCGATTTCCTGGGGTTCGATCGCGAAAGCGGTAGAAGCCGCCAGAGCGATGGCGAGAGCAGCGATGAGGGATTGGGTTGGGTTTTTCATTATTTGAACAAATCTTTGCACTTTGCTTACCGAATTGCGGTGGGGGTTGCGAGGTAAAATGCCACGAGGGTGTATCTCGGCTTTCGATTGCGAGCTTGCGAATGGCGCACGGATGAATTTGCTGAGGAGTTTGTTTGCATGAGTTCAAAGGTATTCATCAATGGTGCGCTCGTCGATAAAGCGGACGCAAAGATCTCGGTTTTTGACCACGGCTTCCTCTATGGTGACGGTGTTTTCGAGGGGATTCGTTTGTACTCTGGTAACGTCTTCATGCTGAACGAGCATTTGCGGCGATTGGAGGATTCGGCGAAGGCGATCGGGTTGAAGTTACCGACTGATCTTGAGACAATTGGCGAGCAGGTGTGTCTCACCTGTCGCGCCAACGGTCTCACAGATGGCTACATTCGTTTGGTCGTGACGCGGGGCGAAGGGCATCTCGGGCTTTCGCCGACGGGACTTCATTCCCCGAATCTCGTGATTATCGCGGATACGATCAAATTGTATCCAGATTCCTATTACACGGATGGGTTGAAGATTATCACGGTGCCGACGCGCCGGATCAACCCGGCGGCGTTGCCCCCAATGGTGAAATCGTTGAACTATCTGAACAACATTCTCGCGAAGATCGAGGCGATGAACAGTGGATTCCTCGAAGCGTTGATGCTGAATGACCAAGGCTATGTGGCGGAGTGCACGGGGGATAATATCTTTGCAATTCGCGATCGGAAGTTGTTCACGCCGCCGACCTATTCAGGTGCCCTGAAGGGGATTACGCGAGACGTGGTGTTATCGATTGCGGTTGAGTTGGGGATCCCGGTGGTTGAGGAGGAGATGACGCGCTACGACTTTTGGGTGGCGGAAGAGTGTTTCCTAACTGGAACGGCGGCGGAAATCATTCCGGTGGTGGAGATCGACGCGCGTCCGATCGGGCCGGGCACACCGGGTGCGATCACGCGTCGGTTTCTGGAGGCTTTCCGGGATCGGGTGGCGTTGGACGGACGGCGAATCTGAGTTTTTCCTGAGGGCGACGCGGCCCGGTTTGGGCGGCGGCGTGGTCGAATTCTCGGAAATCGGCACGAATTTGGCAGGTAAACCTTTCCTGTCCGAGGGTACGTGTTGACCTCGCGGAAGGGATGATCGAGATTGAATTATGGCGAGACCGGAAAAATGTGCGAATTGCACGAAACCAACGACAATCCACCTGACACAGATTGTGAACGGGAAGATCGTGAAGCTGGATATCTGCGAGGACTGTGTTTTCAAAGAACAGGTCGTTGATCCAGTTGGTTTCTCGTTGGCCGAATTGCTGTCGGCAAATCCGAAGAAGGTTTCCGAGGATGTCGAATTGCCGTTCCCGGAATCCGGGGGTTGTGCTGACGAAGGGGAGCCTTGCCCTTCCTGTGGGTGCACTCCGGCGGATCTGCAAGAAAATCGCCGTTTTGGTTGTCCCCATTGTTACGAGCATTTCCGTCCGGTCCTGGAGCAGTCGTTGCATCAGGTGCAGTACGCCGTTGCGCACGTCGGGAAGGTTCCGGTCGAGGGGGTTTCGCGGGCGGAAGCGCAGGAGTCCCTGAGACGTTTGGGGGACGCGATGCAGTTGGCGATTGTCGAGGAGCGCTACGAGGACGCGGCGAAGATTCGGGATGAGATTCGGGAAATGGGGGCGAAATGAGTGTGATGGTGGACCCAACGGTAACGGCCCTGATCCAGACCGATTCGTGTGAATTGACCCGTTGTCCGACCGATTCGTCCCCCGTTGTCCTGATGACGCGGATCCGGTTGGCGCGCAATATTGCCGGTTTTTCGTTTCCGGGCGTGGCCAGTTCGGGGCAGCGGGAGGAAGTCAATATTCTCGCGAGGGAGGCCCTCGAACGGTCCGAATCGTTGAAAGACGGTACTTTTTTTGACATCCCGGCACTGTCTGAGCTGGATCGGAACCTGTTGGTCGAGAGACATTTGATCAGTCGGGAGCTGTGTGAGGGGGCACCTGGTGCGGGGGCTGTGATCAACCGGGCGCAGACGGTCTCGGTGATGATTAACGAGGAAGACCATTTGCGAATGCAGGTGCTTCTGGCGGGATTGCACCTGAAGAAGGTCTGGAACCTGATCAACCGGTTGGATGATGAAATCGAGCGACGGGTGGACTACGCCTTTTCGTCCCACTACGGGTATTTGACAACCTGCCCGACGAACCTCGGAACGGCGATGCGGGCCTCGGTCATGTTGCACCTGCCCGGTTTGGTGCTGAACGGTCTGATGGATAAGGTTGTGCGGGGGGTGAATCAGATCGGGATGGTCGTGCGGGGCTTGTTTGGTGAGGGATCGGATGCCTCTGGTTCTATTTTTCAGATTTCGAATCAGCAGACGCTCGGTGAAAGCGAGGACACGATCATTCGCCGTTTGCAGGGGGTGATCCGGGCAATTGTCGATCAGGAAACGAATGCCCGCTACCGCCTGCTGGAAGACCAGCCAGTGAAGCTTTTTGACAAGATCGGACGGGCCTTGGGAGTTTTGCGGAACGGGCATCTTTTAAGCTCCGGTGAAAGCATGGCGTTCCTCTCGTTGATGCGGCTTTCGGTCGATCTCGGTTTTTCTCCGGTCGAATGGCGCAATGTTGTTGATCGCCTGATGATCGAAAGCCAGCCCGGCCACATCCAATACCGGAGCGGAAGGGATTTGGTGGCTGAGGCGCGGGACGGAGCGAGGGCGGACTACCTACGGCGGGAGTTTCAAACCTTTCCGGAACCTGATTTTTCCCGCGCAACGACCGATAAAACATCGGATGATGACTCCGCGTGATTGCCTTTAGAGGAATTCACACATACTCTCATTAATAACGAATCACTGATATGGAACCCATGAATAACTTTACCCCACGTGCCCAACAAGTTCTTGCTCTCGCCCGGAAGGAAGCCGACCGGTTTCACCATACCTATGTGGGAACGGAGCATTTGCTACTCGGCCTGATCAATCTTGGTCAGGGAGTTGCGGTCAACGTATTGCAGAAACTGGGACTGAGCCTGGAAACAGTGCGGGAGGCGGTCGAGAAGCAGGTTGGGTCGGGTCCGGAAAGCAAGCCATCGGGAAACATTCCGTACACGCCGAGGGTTAAGCAGGTCCTGGCGCTGGCGGGGAAAGAGGCGAAGGCCTTGAACCACAGTTACGTCGGCACAGAACACATTCTGCTGGGATTGCTGCGGGAGGGCGATGGAGTGGCGGCGCGGGTTTTAAAATCGCTGGAGGTGGACATTGAGCGGTGTCGTCAGGAGATTCTGGTCGAGCTGGATCCGAACTATTCTGAATCCGCGCAGGAACCGGAAGGTGTTGGCGTCGGAGGCAGCCCCGATGAACGGAAGGACATTAAAACTCCGGCTTTGAAGTCATTTGGTCGGGATTTAACCGAGTTGGCCCGGAAGGGTGAGCTAGATCCGGTGATTGGGCGGGCGAAAGAGATTCGGCGAGTGATCCAAATCCTCTGTCGCCGGACGAAGAACAATCCCGTTCTGATTGGCGAGGCAGGGGTTGGAAAAACGGCAATTGTCGAGGGGTTGGCACAGGAGATTGCCTCCGGGGTGGTTCCGGAGATCATTCTCGACAAACGGGTGATCACTTTGGATCTCGCCCTGATGGTGGCGGGAACGAAGTACCGGGGCCAGTTCGAGGAACGGATCAAGGCCGTGATGGACGAGATCCGGAAGTGCAAGAACGTGATCCTTTTCATTGACGAGCTTCACACGATCGTGGGGGCGGGAGCAGCCGAAGGGGCGATGGATGCCTCGAACATCTTCAAGCCGGCCCTGAGCCGTGGGGAAATGCAGTGCATTGGAGCAACCACCCTGGGAGAATACCGAAAGTATATCGAGAAGGACAACGCCCTCGACCGTCGATTCCAGTCGGTCAAAGTGGAGGCTCCGAATATTCCGGATACGATTCAGATCCTGAACGGGATCAAGTCCAAATACGAGGAGCACCACAAATGCGAATACACGGTGGAGGCGATTGAATCGGCAGCGAAGTATTCGGAGCGCTACATTACGGGACGGTTTTTGCCGGACAAGGCGATCGACGTGATCGATGAGGCCGGGGCGCGGGTGAGGATTGACAGCCTGCGGCGTCCTCCGGAGATCGAGGCCCTCTCGTCACGGATCGAGAAGGTTTGTGAGCAAAAGGAAACGGCAATCAGCGACCAGAATTTTGAGGATGCAGCGCGGTTCCGCGACGAGGAAAAGCGGTTGCGGAAAGAGCGGGATGATATGCTCGAGACCTGGAAAACGAACCGCGAGGAGAGTTTTGTGACGGTTGGGCTGGATGAGGTTTTGTCGGTTGTGTCCGACTGGACAGGAATTCCGCTGACGCGAATGGAGCGGGCGGACAGCCAAAAGCTGCTTAATCTGGAGACGGATTTGCAGACAGACGTTGTCGGGCAAACCGAGGCGGTCACGGCGATTGCGAAGGCGTTGCGCCGATCCCGGGCGAACCTGAAGGACCCCCGCCGCCCAATTGGATCGTTCCTCTTTCTGGGACCGACCGGGGTTGGGAAGACACACCTCGCGAAGATGTTGGCTGAACGGATGTTCGGCGAACAGGACGCGATCATCCAGATCGACATGTCGGAATACATGGAGAAGTTTACGGTCTCGCGCTTGATTGGATCACCCCCAGGGTACGTCGGTCACGAAGAAGGTGGGCAGTTGACGGAGCAAGTACGGCGCAAGGCGTATTCGGTCATTCTTCTCGACGAGATCGAGAAGGCGCACCCGGATGTAGTGCAACTGCTTCTGCAGGTCCTTGAAGAAGGACGTTTGACGGATAGCCTTGGCCGGAAAGTCGATTTCCGGAACACGATTCTGATCATGACCTCGAACGTCGGGGCGGAAATCCTCCAGCGGAACGCTGGGATGGGATTCACGATGGAGGAAACCGGGTTAAGTGATTTCGAACGGGCGAAGGATCGGATCCTCGACGAAACAAAGAAGGTCTTCAAACCGGAGTTCCTGAACCGTTTGAACGACATCATCATTTTCCGGCCGCTGGCAAAGCGGGACATGGGTTTGATCGTCGACGTGGAATTGCGCAAGGTTCTCAAGCGCCTGAAAGACCGCGAACTGGTACTGGAGCTGTCGGCATCGGCAAAGGAATTCCTGATTGAGGAAGGGTACGACGAGAAGTTTGGAGCCCGTCCCCTGCGTCGTGCGATTGAGAAGTTTGTCGAAGATCCGCTGGCGGAGTCAGTTTTGGCGGGAACAGTTCGTCCGATGGAGCCCATTTTGGTGGATCGCGATGGCGATCACCTGACCTTTGACCAGCCGGAGATCGCAGGTTCGGAGACCTCTTCGGGTTCGAAGGGGTAAGGTGCCCGGGGGAAAGCAGCTAATGCCGTTGGGGTTTCTGCGCCGGTAAGCGG
>CAZFLQ010000116.1:0-6168 GCA_964519935.1 uncultured Puniceicoccaceae bacterium
CAACGACTCTGCGGTAATCTTCTCCAATCCCGGAATCAGGTTCATCTCACTTCCAAGGCCCGCCGTGGCAATCGCGGTATTTTCGAGAGTGGGTCAGGATGTCTGAGACTATTTGCGAGACAGGACACTAGTATCTGAACTGAGAGAACACCAAGCGGGAGAAGGGCGCGATCACGGTGGCAGACTGCGAAAAGCTTGCCAACGAGATAGGTGGCGTTTCACGGTTGAGGGATGACCAAAACGGCATTGCTCTCCGTCAGCGACAAGACGGGTTTGATTCCCTTTGCAAAAGAGCTGGTGGAGCGGTTCGAATATCGCTTGCTCTCAACCGGCGGGACAGCGCGGGCGCTGTCCGAGGCGGGGTTACCGGTGACGGAGGTCAGTGACCATACGGGATTTCCGGAGATGATGGAGGGGCGGGTGAAGACCCTGCATCCGAAGATCCACGGGGGACTTCTGGCGCGGCGGGACAAGCCTGATCACCTGACGGCAGCGGCTGCGCACGGAATCGATCTAATCGATCTGGTGGTGGTGAATCTTTACCCTTTTGAGGAAACGGTTGCGCGTCCGGGGGTGGGTTTGGAGGAGGCGATCGAGAACATCGATATCGGGGGTCCCTCGATGCTACGGAGTGCGGCGAAGAACCACGCCGCTGTGACGGTCGTTTGTGACCCGGGGGACTACGACGAAGTTCTCGCTGGGATGACTGACCCCGAACGGCTCACCGACCTGCGGACCCGTTTGGCGCGAAAGGTCTTCGCGAGGACAGCGGCCTACGATGCGGCGATCGCACGGTATCTGGAACGGGTCGGGGCGGAGCCCGATCCGGCGGCGATTTCTGGATTCGCGGAGCGTTTGACGATCACGATGGACCGGGCGGCGACCTTGCGGTATGGTGAGAATCCGCATCAGCAGGCGGCGCTTTACGGGACCTTTTTTGATGCGTTTGAGCAACTCCAGGGGAAGGAACTAAGCTTCAACAACATCATCGATATCACCGCCGCGACCTATCTGATCGGGGAGTTTGAGCGGCCAACGGTGGGAATCCTGAAGCACACGAATCCCTGTGGGGTGGCATCGGCGGATGATCTCGCGGCGGCTTGGGATTTGGCCTACGCAACCGATCGGCAGGCGCCGTTTGGGGGAATCATCGTGGTGAACAACACTCTCGACGGGGAGATGGCCGAGCGGATTGCCTCGATTTTCTGCGAAGTGATAATTGCACCTGAGTTCACGGCGGAAGCGTTGGCGATTTTCGGGAAAAAGAAGAATCTTCGTCTGATGAAGGCGACCGGCCCGCTGCGGGTCGAGGCGATGAGGGACATTCGATCAGTTGTAGGAGGAATTTTGATACAGGATCGGGATCAGAAGCGGATGCGTCCAAATGATTTCCGGGTGGTGACGGACCGTCAGCCAACGGCGAAGGAGTGGCGCGCACTGACCTTTGGGTGGAAGGTCGTGAAGCACGTGAAGTCGAATGCAATTGTCTACGCGGGTCCGGAGCGGACTCTCGGAATCGGGGCGGGTCAGATGTCGCGGGTGGACAGCTCGCGGATCGCGGTCTGGAAAGCAGGGCAGGAAGGTCTTTCGCTTGAGGGAGCGGTGATCGCCTCGGATGCCTTTTTCCCGTTTGCGGACGGCTTGGTATCGGCAGCGGACGCAGGATGCACGGCGGCAATTCAGCCGGGCGGTTCGGTTCGGGACGAAGAGGTGATCGCGGCGGCGAACGAGCGGGGGATGGCGATGGTCTTCACCGGGGTGCGGCATTTCCGGCATTGAGGGTATTTATTTTGAAGACAGGTTCTCAAGAGGGGCGAATCCCGGATCGGGCGAGGTTGTGAGAGGGCTTTTGGGGAACACCGAAGATCAACTTGATCGTCAGGGGGTTCGGTGTGATGCTTGGACGATGGACGTTTTGGCGGAGCTGAGTTCTTTGTTGCCGGGATCGGTCTTTACGGATGCGGAAACGTGTGGGGCGTATTCATTTGACGGGATGAAGATCCGCGGACGCTGTGATGCGGTCGTTCGGGTCGGGCGGGGGGAAGATGTCGGAGTCGTGTTACGACTGGCGAATCGAGAGGGGATTCCGGTGACGGCCCGGGCGACGGGTTCATCGTTGACGGGATCGGCGGCGCCAATGCACGGCGGTTGGGTGCTGGATCTGATGGCTTTGAACGCCTGCACGATTCATCCGGGGGAGCGGATTGCAAGGGTCGGATGTGGGGTCAAGGTGGGGGATTTGCAGACGGCGGCGGAGGCGGTGGGGTTGTTTTACCCCCCGGATCCTTCGTCGAAGAAGTATTCGACGATCGGGGGCAATATTGCCTGCAACGCGGGCGGGATGCGGTGCGTGAAATACGGGGTCACGCGGGACTATGTGGTTGCCCTCTCGGGCTTTTTCGCCTCGGGCGAGCCCTTTCATTTCGGGCGCGATGTGAAAAAATACGCGACCGGATACAACATCCGGGATCTTTTAATTGGGAGCGAGGGAACGCTCGGTGTGATTACGGGGGCGACCTTGCGTCTGATTCCAAAGCCGCGATCGGAACATCTTGTGCTGGCGGCGTTTGAGAGCGAGGAGGCGGCTCTCGATGCTTGTCGGGCGATCCTCGAAGACGGGCAAACTCCGTCGATTCTGGAATTTCTTGACGTTCTGAGTGTCGCGGGAGCGGAACGGATTCATGACCGGGCAATCTTTGAAGGGATGCCGGGACGGGCCTTGCTGATTTTGCAGATTGACGGTGATTTCGATGGCGTGCGGCGACAGCGGGAGGATCTCCTGCGGGTTTTGAAGGGAAGGGCGAAGGCATGGCGGGAGGCGGCCGATCCCCTTGAAGCGGAGTCCTTCTGGGAGATCCGGAGGGCCTGTTCGAGCGCAATGTTCGCCCTTGGCGACACCAAGCTGAACAACGACATTGTGGTTCCCCTTGCGGAGATGCGTGCGCTGCTGCGGGAGGTGGCGGCGATTCGGGAACGCACGGGGGTGCCGATCGCGGTTTTTGGCCATGCCGGGGACGGAAACCTCCACGTTAACATCATGTTCAACGGGGATGATCCGAACCATCGTGGACAGGCCCGCAGCGCTCTCGGGGAGGTCATGAACGTGGTTGTCGGTTTGGGCGGGGCGATCAGCGGGGAGCACGGCGTCGGGGTTCAGAAAACGCCTTTTCTGCGTCAACAGTTGAGCGAGGCGGAGATCGGTGCGATGCGGGCGATCAAGGCGGCGCTGGACCCGAAAGGGATTTTGAACCCCGGGAAGATATTTGATCCGGTCGAGACCTGGGATGCGCCGCGGGTGGTGCATCGATTTCCCTGGGACAAACACTAAGGGAGACGATTTTGATGTGAACCCGGCTTGTCGAACGGGGTCCAATTCTCTAATCTTTCCATCTCATGCGTATTCTCCGCTACTCCCTCCTTTCGCTGGTTTTCGTTATCATCGGTTGCTACACGGTACCGGAGACAGGGCGGCGGGCGTTGACCCTGATTCCGGAGGCGCAGATGGCGAATCTAGGTGCCTCGGGATTTGAGGACGTCAAGCGGAGCTCGACCCTGATCACCTCGGGATCGCGTTACGAGATGGTTCAGCGGGTGGGGAACCGAATCGCCGACGTGGTCGGGAACGACATTCCCTACGCGCAGTGGGAGATTATTTTGATCGATGATGATTCGGTGAACGCATGGGCGATGCCGGGAGGGAAGATCGGGGTGAATACGGGCCTTTTCCGGGTTACCCAAACGGAGGACGAGTTGGCCTTTGTCATGGGGCACGAGGTGGCGCACGTCGCGGCGAGGCACTCAAACCAGCGCATCACTCAAGGGTTGCTGATTGCGGGGGTGGCGATCGGGCTGGACGTGGCCACCCGGGATTGGGATTCGGGGGACCGGGCGATTTTGCTGGGTCTTTACGGGATCGGTTCAACGGTGGGGGTAGCGTTACCTTTCAATCGCAGCAACGAGAGCGAGGCAGACTACATTGGCCTCCTGTATATGGCGCGGGCGGGGTATGACCCACGGGCGGCACCGGGGGTTTGGCGGAAAATGGCGGCGGAGAGTCCATCCGGTGCACCGCAATGGTTGTCAACCCACCCATCGCACGAAAATCGGGAAGCCAATCTACGGTCCTGGCTACCTCAGGCCCTACAGGCGTATGAGCGGGCGACGGGGGAACGTCTGGCAGAGGATCAAGCTGCCTATGAAGACTTTAGAGGAAACTGATGGAAAACCTGCCCGACCCAAAGATTCTCGAAGACCTGAAAGGCTATCTTCGTTGTGCGAGCGTTTCGACGGATCCGTCGGCGGGGGCGGCGATGGAGGCGGCGCGGCAATATGTTGAGGGCGCCCTCATCGGTCTGGGTTTTGCTGTTCAACGGGTGGAGACACCCCTCCATCCGATTCTGATCGGTACCTTGAACCCGGAGCGGACGGACTGGCCGCACCTGATTATTTACGGGCACTACGACGTGCAGCCCTCGACCCCGGATGAACTTTGGACATCGCCCCCGTTTGAGCCGGAAATCCGCAACGGACGGATCTACGGAAGGGGGGCGGCGGACAACAAGGGGCCTTTGGTCGTTCACCTGAGTGCCTTGCGTCGCCTGCGGGACCGGCACGGTGGAGCCATTCCCCTGCGGATCACGTATCTGGTAGAGGGGGAGGAAGAAATCGGAAGCCCCAGTTTTGCGGCTTTTTTGGAAAGCTGGAAGGACCGTTTGTCGGGTGACCTTCTGGTTTTGAGCGATACGGGCAGTCCATCGACAGAGCAACTGGCGATTACGACGGCCCTGCGGGGGTTGGTTGGGTGCCATGTGGAAGTCAGGGGACCTCGGACGGACCTGCACTCGGGAATCCACGGCGGGGCGCTTCTCAATCCGATTGAGGGATTGGCGCGAATCTGTGCAGGGCTAATCGATGCGGATGGGCGCGTGACGATTCCGGGGTTTTACGATGATGTCGTTGCGCCGACGGACTGGGAGCGGGAGGAATTGGCAAAAATGGGCCGATCAGAGGAGGATTACCGGCGGTTTCTTGACGTACGGGCCTTTCGTCCGGCCCCTGGGTGCAGTGCCCTCGAGGGCGTTCGGTTTGCTCCGACCCTGGAGTTTAATGGGATCGGTGGAGGCTTTCAGGGCGAAGGGACTAAAACGGTCATCCCATCAAAGGCCTTTGCGAAAATCACCTGCCGTCTGGTGGCAAACCAGGAGCCGAATCGGATAGCGGCGGCACTCGAGAAAGCACTCCGTGACGCCTGTCCGCCCCAGCTCGAGATGACAATCCACCGTCACGGGGAAGGCTGGCCATATCTGGTCGTTCCACCTGATCGGCCGAACACCCCGGCAGGGCTGAATCCGACCCTTGCGAAGGCCTTCCGGTCGGCGGAAGCCCGAATCGCGGAGGCCTTTCCGAAGCCGCCGGTCTATCTTCGTGAGGGAGGGAGCGTCCCGATCATTGCCGACCTCAAACGTATTTGTAATTTGGATACATTGATGATTGGGCTATTTACGGCGGAGGACAACCTGCACGCCCCCGACGAGAGTTTTGACCTCGGGCTGATGTGCCGGGCGATTGATGTGTTTGCAGGAATTTTTGAGGATCTGGTAATGGATTCCTGAGACGAGAGGTCATGGACTGCCCTCGTGGCAGTTCTTCCGTAAGAGTGGGTCTAATCTCAAGCTTTGGGAACATGCCATTTTGGGAGATTTTGTCGGCGAGGTATCATGGTTTTGGGGGCGATTGGGGAGAGGCCTGATACGATTCGCAATGGCGTTTCGTGAGGAAGGGTTGCGATTGGGGGTTTGACAGATCTGAAATAGATGTTAGTTGAATTTTGTGTCTTCTATCTTCAAATGGGTTGTGCTGATTGCCGTCGGGTGGGCTACCTGCGTTTCGGTAGTTGCGCAAGCGCCCGTTTCGTCGGGTACCGATGGGGGTGGAGATTGCTGTTGTGAGAGTTGCGATTGTGAGGTGACGGTTTGTTGTACTCCGGTCTCGGAGTCGGCAGCGCCACTTGATTTTTTCTCGACCGTGAATTCACCCGGCTCGGTTGAGCGGGGTGGTTCTCAATCCGCGCACTCCGATTCGACCGTTTTGGTGCGGGAGTCGGTTCCCGTGTTCGCGGATCCGCCTCCGTTGTCGGGGGTGGAGCGACGTACTTCGATTCAAGTGTGG
>CAZFLQ010000117.1:0-6142 GCA_964519935.1 uncultured Puniceicoccaceae bacterium
CGAGGACGGGGGGCTCGGGGCCGTAGGGGTCGCGGGGGGTAGCAGATTCATTCATCAGAAGGGGATGTTGGTGTAGTGGAGGATCCGGGGTTCGGTTCCGGGACCGTGGCGGACCTCGACGAGGTCCAGCCGCCAGGTTGTTGGGCGGGGCCGCATTCGGTTCAACCATCCGTTGGCGGCGCGGCGAAGGGCCTTGCGTTTGCGGGTGTCGAGGGCGTCGTATCCACTGATCTTGGCGTGATGGGGGCGGGTCTTGACCTCGATAAAGACGATCCGGTCCCCCTCGGCGGCAACGATATCGAGTTCGTCTTTCCGGTGACGCCAGTTCCGGGCGAGAATGCGGTAGTTTTTTTCGCGGAGAAAGGATTCGGCAAGCCTCTCCCCGTAGGAACCGATTGCGCGGGTGTTGCCTGTCCCCGGATGGGGCGGGTTTGGCGATCGGTTTCGGATCGAGCGGAGCCAGCCAATCAGGCCCATGGTGTCATTGATTGGTCGGGAGGCGTCCGTAGAGCTCGCCGAGGTAGCGGAGGTAGTCGGTGCTGCCAGTCCGCATTCTCTCGAAGGCATCCGGGTCGTAGCGCCACTGCCAGTTTCCGGCCGGTTGACCGGGGGTATTGAAACGGGCCTCGGATCCGAGGCTGAGCAGATCCTGGAGGGGCACTACAAAGAGGCGGGCGACAGACTGATACCCGGTGCGAACGAAGTCCCAGCCGACCTCTTCGCCGCTGACGCGGAGGTAGCGCCGGAGAAAGTCTTTGGTGGTTTCGGCGGCGGTTTGGTACCACCCGAGGGTGGTATCGTTGTCATGGGAGCCTGGGTAAAGCACGGTATTCGGGTCGAGGCGATGGGGCAGGAATGCGCTGTCGTGATCGTCAAAAGCAAACTGAAGAACAGCCATCCCGGGAAGTCCGGTCGCCTCCCGCAATTCAACCACATCAGGGGTAATCACACCGAGGTCCTCAAGGATGATGGGAGCCTCGGTAAATGTACGGGCGATGGCAGCGAAGAAGTCGATCCCGGGACCGGGTTCCCAGGTTCCTTTGCGGGCATCGGTGGCGTCGCCGGGGATTGCAAAGTAGCCCGCAAACCCGCGGAAATGGTCGATCCGGACGACGTCGAAAAGCTGGAAGTTGAGGGCCATCCGGTCCATCCACCACCCGTAGCCCTCCTTTTTTAGGGCATCCCAGCGGTAGAGGGGATTGCCCCAGAGCTGACCGGATTCAGAAAAATAGTCTGGTGGAACACCGGCCACTCGAACGGGTTGGAAGGTCTCGTCCAATTCGAAGTACCGGGGGTTTTGCCAGACATCGGCACTGTCGCGGGAAACGAAAATCGGGATGTCCCCGATGATGCGGACCTTTCGTTCGTTGGCGTATTGGCGAATCTGTTTCCACTGGGCGAAGAAACAGTATTGGGCGAAGGCCTGGGCGCGGACCTCGGGTTCGAGTTCAGTGGCGAGCTCGCTGCGACGGGCGGAGCGGCAGTCCCGGAACTCTAGGGGCCACTGATACCATGGCAGTCCCTCGAAGTGATCTTTGAGTGCGCGGAAGAGAGCGTAGACCGGGAGCCAGGATTCGGATTCGCGCCAAAAGGACTCGAAGGAACCGTAGCGGTGCTCGATTGCGGGATTATCCTGAAATCGCTGAAAAGCGGTCCGGAGGATGGCGGGTTTGAGATGATAAACCCCCGAGTAGTCTACCCGGTTATTTTGGAGCTGTGCCATTGGATGGATCTCCCCGGGGGTCAGAAGTCCGTATTGAATCAATTCGCGGAGATCAATGAGGTAGGGATTCCCGGCAAAGGCGGAGAAGCACTGATAGGGGGAATCGCCGTAGCCAGTCGGGCCGAGCGGACAAACCTGCCAGTAACCCATACCCGCATTGGTAAGAAAATCGATAAAGGTGCGGGCCTCTTCTCCGAGGGTGCCGATCCCCTGATTGCCGGGAAAGCTGACGGGGTGAAGCAGGACCCCGGCGCCGCGGGATTGGAGCCAGTTGAGATTGTTTGGGGCGGGAGTCGTCATGGGAAGGATGTGGAGTCGGAGGAAGTGATTACACGGGGAGAAAAAAGGGGGTGACACCTTCGCGTCACCCCCCGAAATCGATCGGAACGGTTATCAGCCCTGAAGTTCGTATGGTTCGATGAGGGATTTGACCCGCCGTCGTGAGATCGTCGTAAAGACGGGGAGTCCGTTCTCGAAAGGAACCTCGACCTCGCCCTGGATGAGAGGGAGGGCGTATTTCTGGAACTGGTGACTGAGGCTGATGCCATCCTCGTTGATCCAGTTGGCAGGGAGGTGTTTGACCCCGTTGGCAACCTCATGAAGGTCAGCGAGTCCGGTCTCGACGGAATACTGTTCGGTCTCGGCGCGGAAAAGCGTCACCATCTTGTCAGTGATCCCGTCTTCGACGGCGGCCTTGACGGCGGCCTGGCCGGCGGCAAAGGCCTCATCGTTATCGGTTAACGAAGAACAGTGGGCGGCGGCACGCTGGGCGAGGCCGAGTTTGGCGGACCGGGCGCGGACCTGGAGGTGGTCTTCGACGAGCTGTCGAAGGTATTCGCCAGTACCACCGAGCTGGGCATGTCCGAAGTCATCAGTCGTTTGGCTGGCGGTCGTGACGTAGTTTCCGTCCGGATCGACAAGCCCCTCGCCGACGACGATGACACAGTACTTTTCTTTTTGGAGAACCCGCTGGACATCGCCGAGGAACTTTTCCGGGGTGAAGGGAACCTCGGGGAGATAAATGAGATGAGGCGGATCATGGGGATGGTCCTTGCGCTTGGCGAGAGACGCCCCGGCGGCGATCCATCCGGCGTTGCGTCCCATCACCTCGATGATTTTTACGTAGTCGTGGTTCCCCATCGCGGCGCAGTCGAGGGCGATTTCGCGAACCGTGGTGGAAATGTATTTGATAACGCTGCCGTAGCCGGGGCAGTGGTCGGTGGCGACGAGATCGTTGTCGATCGTTTTGGGGATACCGATGACGCGGAGATCGTATCCGCGTTCCTGGGCAAGCTTGGAGATTCGGTTGGCACTATCCTGCGAATCGTTCCCCCCGATGTAGAAAAAGTAGCGAATATTGTGGGCCGAGAAGACCTCGAGGATCCGGTTGAAGTCGGCATCGTTGCGCAGCTTGTAGCGGCAGGTTCCGAGGGCTGAGGCCGGGGTGTAACGAAGACCACGGATGGTTTGCTGGGATTCTTCGGCGAGATCGATGAGATCCTCCCGGAGAATGCCGACGACACCGTTGGCGGCACCGTAGATTTCCTCGATGCATTCGTGATTGAGTGCCTCGGTGATCACGCCCGCAAGGCTCGCGTTGATGACTGCGGTCGGGCCGCCGGATTGGGCGACGAGACAATTTCCGATGAGTTCTTCTGCCATAAATCAGTTCTGGGTTGGGTTTGGAATTAGAGATTTCGTAACGGTTTAGGTTGCGGTCGGGGGATCGACTTGCAACGCATTTCCACCCTCGGCTTTGCGATAATGAATCAAATGCCCGTCCAACGGTGCGAATCATTTGGATCGGGAATGTTTTGCTTTTGCGGATTGAATACCGGACTTTCGGGGTTGTGAATTTTGAGACGGTAAAGGCGGCGTTCGAGGATCAGGAACTATTCCGGGATAAGACCTGGAGGCTCTCGCCATCGGCATTTGGAATCACCCAGTCGCAGTACGCGACGATTCTGGGTATCGGAGAGTCGTGTGTGGCCTTTCAGTTGGCGCTGGAACGTCTCTATCGACGCGCGGTTGGGGGTCGCAGGCTTTTGCGAAATGGCGATCTCGATGCTGGATGGGTTGTGGAATACCTCGACGCGGGGAAGCCGGAGGGTTTGATCGAGCACCAACGGGAAGCCTTCCAGGAAGGACGTTTAGCGCGGGTGATGCGTCCGGACCTGCTGGTCACAGAGAGTGGGTTTTCCCTGACCGAACTGGATTCGGTGCCGGGCGGGATCGGGTTGACGGGTTTTTTGAACCGCCTCTACGAAACTGATGGGCCGGTGGTGGGTTCGGGTGACCGCATGCTGCGGGCTTTTGATGCAGCGATGGGGGCGGAGACTCCTGAGCATCACAACCCGTTTGTGGCAATCCTTGTAAGCGACGAGGCCGAGACCTACCGCCCGGAGATGGAATGGCTGGCGAGTGAACTGCAGCGGATCGGACGAAGGGTGTTTGTCTTCGATCCGGAGGATCTAATGCCCCTCGGCGAAAGTGTTTGTGTGGACATTGATGGGTCGCCGCAACGGGTTGACGTTATTTACCGGTTCTTCGAACTGTTCGATCTCCCGCATCTGGCTCCGGCGAAATTTCTGCTGGACTCGGTCGAGGAAGGACACGTTGACCTGACCCCGCCGATGCGCCCGATTCTGGAGGAGAAGCTCGCCCTCGCGCTGTTTCACCACCCTCGGCTGGAACCGTATTGGCGGGAGCAACTCGGGAAGACGCATTATCGGAGGCTCGAAAGGCTGATCCCGCGATCATGGGTCGTTGACCCCAGTCCGCTGGGGCCAAATGGATTTCTGCACGCGCCCTCGATTGGAGGGAGGCAACCGGCGGCATGGTCAGATCTCGCCAATGGGACGCAAAAGGAACGGAACCTGATTCTGAAAATGAGTGGTTTCAGCGAGCGGGCGTGGGGGGCGCGAAGCGTCACCCTCGGGAGCGACGTGTCGAGGGAAGAATGGGGCCGGGCCCTCGTGGAGGCAATCGGTTCCTGGCCGGAGACCCCTTTCATTTTGCAGGATTACCACAAGCCGATCCGTTGCCACCACCCATTGTTCGAGGAAGACGGGACCATTCGGGAACTGGATGCGCGGGTTAGGCTGTGTCCCTATTTTTTCCTGACCGATGAAGGCGTTGCCGGAGAAGATCGCTACGGAATTGAGTTGGCGGGGATTCTCGCGACGCTCTGCCCGGCGGACAAGAAGATCATTCACGGAATGAAGGACGCTGCTTTGTTGCCGGTGCGGGTGGTGGGGTAGGTCAGTTGACAAGCACGGCTATTTGTTGCCCACGACGGGAGTCGGAACGACCTCGGATGGACGAAAACTCCGTAAGGTGGAATCGCGAACCGATCTTTTATTCGACGCGACCGGGCCCGCCCGGTTGGGCTGTTTCGCCGAATCAGACGCTGCTCTTGACCTCGTAGAGGTGAACGTCGCGTTGAGGAAAGGGGATCGAGATGCTATTGGCATCGAAGGCTTTCTTGACCTTTTCCTGGGTCTCGGTGAAGACCGGCCACCAGTTTGCTTTCTCGACCCAGGGACGTACGACGATGTTGACGCTGCTTTCGCCCAGTTCGGCAAGGGCGACGGTGGCACCGGGATCTTCGAGAATGCGTTCGTCGGCCTTGAGGATTTCCCAGATCAGTTCCTTGGCCCGGTCGATGTCGTCATTGTAGCCGATTCCGAAGGTCATATCGACGCGTCGGACGGGGTGGGCGGTGACATTGGTGATCGAGCCGGACATGACAGCGGAGTTGGGGACGATGATCTTCTTACCGTCGAGACTTTTGAGCTCGGTGGTTAGAATGGTAACGGATTCAACGACCCCGGACTCACCGCCGGCAGTGACGAAATCACCGACTGAGAAGGGACGGAAAAGAATGATGAGGACCCCGCTGGCGAAATTGGAGAGAGAACCCTGGAGGGCGAGACCGACGGCGAGACCGGCGGCACCGACAATTGCGACGAAGGACGTTGTCTTGACTCCCAATTGGCCGAGGGCGGTGATGACCACGAGGACCATCAAGGCGTAGAAGAGAATACTGGATACAAAGTTGACCAAGAGGGGATCGATCGACCGTTTTTTCATACCGGCCCGGACGACTTTTTCTACCCGTTTGGCGATGAACTTCCCGACGTAGAAGATGACTGCGGCGAGGGCAATCTGGATAAGGAGGGCGATCGCCTTGTCGGCGAGGGCACCCCAGTCAATCGTCTGGGCTTGATGAACGAGATCGGTCAACTGCTGGGTCGACGCCTCGATGGCATTCCCGGTGGCCTCGGGCTCGACCGATGCTGCCGGGGCGGTGGCCTCGGCGGCAGTTTCAACGACGGTTTCGGATGCGGGTTGTTCTTCCATGGTAGTAAGATCGCTTAACGGGTGTGTGAAGGATCCTGATTGGGTCAATCCAAATTG
>CAZFLQ010000118.1:0-5980 GCA_964519935.1 uncultured Puniceicoccaceae bacterium
ACGATCAGAAAACGGCAAAAACGAATCCGAATCCAGAAGATAATTCGTCGGTTTTGAGCTTTATTACCCAAAAAAGAACAAAAGAAATCAAAAGGGATCGTCTCGTAAAAATAGACCTTCCCAAAAAAAGAAATCGGATTAACCGGACGCATCGTTCAACGCAGTTCCCGCCGACCGAACGGTTCGCACATCCCGTTTCAGATTACAGGCCAGCGGGACAAACCGGATATTATTGAACTTACCATTCACCAGCGGGTTTGTGAGACAGGACACTAGGCCCCCCAGTCAGCGCCCCAGCGCCATCAGAAACTCTGCGTTCGTCGAAGCTTTTTTCACCCGCTGGATCAACTGCTCCATCGCATCGACCGGGGGTATTCCCCGCATCGCCCGCCGCAGGTAAAAGACCTTGTTCATCTCATCCGGGTGGTAGAGCAACTCCTCCTTCCGGGTCCCACTCCGGTCCATGCTCAAAGCGGGATAAATCCGCTTGTTCGCCAGCTCGCGATCAAGGTGCAACTCCATGTTACCCGTTCCCTTGAACTCCTCAAAAATGACCTCGTCCATCTTGCTCCCGGTTTCCACGAGGGCGGTTCCAAGAATCGTCAGGCTGCCACCACCTTCGATATTTCGCGCCGATCCAAAAAAGCGTTTCGGTTTCTGAAGGGCATTCGCTTCCACCCCGCCGGAAAGAATCTTTCCCGAATTCGGCATCATCGTGTTGTAGGCCCGCGCCAACCTCGTGATCGAATCGAGCAGGATCACCACATGCCGTCCGTCCTCAACCATGCACCGCGCACGCTCACTCACCATCTCGGCAGCGTGAACGTGACTCTCGGCGCTCTCGTCAAAAGTCGAGCTGATCACCTCCGCATCCACCTGCCGCTTGAAGTCGGTGACCTCCTCCGGACGCTCGTCGACCAACAGAATCATCAGATGGGTCTCGGGCGAATTCTTCCGTATCGAGTTGGCTATGTTCTGCAGCAAAACGGTTTTTCCGGTTCGGGGCGGCGCCACAATCAACCCCCGTTGCCCGAATCCGACCGGGGTAATCAGGTCGACGATCCGCATCGAAAGGTTGTCCCAGCCCTTTTCCGCATCCGGCCGTTCGAGGAGGATCCGCTCCAGAGGGTAATACGGGATCAACTCTGTAAAGGGTGTCTGCCGCTCAACCTCTTCGTAGGATTTCCCCATTACCGATTCGATCGCAAAGGCCACCGGACAGCTCTCGTTCTCCCGCGGCGGGACCGCCCTCAGAACGACGTCATGACCCCGGCGGATCCCGTGCATCTCGAGGATCACCTCGGGAATAAAAACGCTCAAGGCCTTCACCTTGTAATTGTCCTGCAAATACAAAAGCAAACCCCAACCATCGTCGAGAACATCGACCGTACCACTCACCCGAAGCGGTTGCCGTGCCTCCCGGGCACGTTTCAGAATCTCCGCTAGCAAACGGGGGCGCGAGGGCTTCATCTCCAGTTTGTGCCCACCTGCCTCGTATTCCGCCAAAAGGTCTTCAAATCCCGCCGCGTAAAGCCGGTCAAAGTCGAGCGGTTCCGCCGCCGGGTCAATTTGTTCGGCCGCCCATCCCGCAAGGGTTTCGATCTCATCAAGGGCCTCCTCGTCCGGCAACATTCCAGGATCAAATAGAACATCGGTTTCCACCACGAGACCGTCCGCCCGCAAACGCGGTCCACTCGGCAAGGGACTGCCACCGCCGCCTCCGCCGGGGCGCGTCCGCCCCTTCTTCTTTTTTTTCCGATTGGCATTCCGGTCGTTGCGTTCATTCCGGTCGCCTCTCTCGTTCCGGCTTGGATCAAATCGTGGCTTGCCGCCTCCGTTCCCGCCACCGCCGTGACGCTGTTGCGGAGGGTTGTTCCCAGACTGCCCGCCGGCACCACTACGGCCGGGGCGCGAATGCTCTCCCCGCTCCTTGGTGCCCTCCCCCTCCCCGGTCCTCGCCGGACGTGACCCCTCACTCCGGGGCCGGTCTTCCTTCGCGGTACCACCATCGACCATCTCCGATCCGGTGTTTCCGCCCGGAGCTGATGTCCCCGACCGGTCGGTCGCCTCACCCGGAGCCAATTCCCGTTCCTGTCCCTCGAATTCTACCCCCCGGGGCGTTTCCGCACTCCCCTCGGGATCCTTGACCGATCTTTCTCTTGATACCGGATCAGGGGCATCGTCACGCGAGGTATCAACCCCCGTCGGCAAATCCGAAACCGCATCGCCATCCGTGCTGAAAAGAACCGGCTGGTTCTCCTTCACTTTTTTCACCGGGTGCTTGCGGGTCGTCTTCCGGGCCGTCTTGCGGGCTGGTTTTTTGGCTGGAGCCATTTCGGGCTCTGCCGTCGATTCATTTTCGGAAACAGAAGTATCCGTGGGTTCGTTGCTCATACTGGGATACGGTCGACCGTCAAAAACTCGGGTCGGGGTTGGTAAGCCGCTCAGCGGCGAAGGTCGTTGTTCAAGAGATGGACTTGGCGGACGAGAAAGGCCAGCGGTCCAGAGTTCGTCACTACAAAATCAGACATTCGCATCTTTTCGTCAAGAGGAAGCTGACGGGCAATTCGCTTTTCCGCTTCTTCCCGATCCACCCCCCTCTCCTCCAAACGTTTCAATTGAATCGGTCGCGGTGCCGCCACGCAGACGGTGGCGTCAAAGTGGTCGCCGAGTCCCTTTTCAAACAACAGCGGCAGCTCCACCAGGATCGGCACCCCATCCTCAGTCGCTGATGCCACCTTTCCCTCCCAGATCCGACGCACCTTCGGGTGGAGAATCGATTCAAGCTTTTGCAGGGCCTCGACGTCTTCAAAAACGAGTGCCCCGAGACGTTTTCGGGATAGTTTCCCATCCTTGACCACAGAATTCCCAAAGGTCTCCACAACCGCCGCATAGGTCTCGCTGTCATTCGACAGGAGTTCCCGCACGACGACATCAGCATCCACCCTCCTCCATCCAAATTTCTCCAGAATCGTCCCGACGGTCGATTTCCCGCAACCCATTCCGCCGGTTAGTCCAATCCTCATAACAATTCCTCAAACACCCTTCTCCGTCTGAAAAAGGTATCCGTATTTCCGCAGGTAAATCGAACCGGAAACAATCGTCAGTCCCGCCGCCGCCAGAAAGCAAACCGCCCCCGCCCCACCGATCCACCGGACTGTCGACGGGGCCGCCCCCCAGTCGTTCCCTACCGCCGGGGCAAGGAGGAAAAACCCGATCGAAAGCATTTGAAAGACCGTCTTGATTTTGCCCGAGTTTTCCGCCGCGAGAACCACATTCCGACTCGCCGCGACCAGACGCATCCCCGTGATCAGGAATTCGCGGGTCAGGATCAGGAGAAGAAGCAAGAGGGTCCACTCCGGCATGTATCCAAAATGTAAGCACACCATAAAGAGGCCGAGGGTAAAAATCTTATCGGTCAACGCATCCATCAATTTCCCGAAATCGGTGACCTGATCAAACCTTCGCGCGACCCACCCATCCGCCCAATCCGTCAGACCGCCCAGAACATAGAGAGCAAAAGCCACCGTTGCCGCAAAGGGAGGATCGAGCAGGAGAATCCCGACCAAAATCAAGAGGATCGGGATACGGGAAAGGGTTAGCGCATTCGCGGTGTTCATTGCTTCGAAGAAACGTAGGCCTCAGGGAAATGACGAACCGAAAATTGACCGGTGGATCGCATTGAACCATCCTCGCATGAATGACATCCCTGATCGTTCCGACCAACCGGGGCTACTACTGCCCGCCGGGGGATTTTTACATCGATCCTCTCCGTTCGGTTCCCCGCGCGGTCGTCTCCCACGCCCATAGCGACCACTGCCGTCCAGGGTCCGGCCACTATACCGTCAGTGCGACCGGTGTCGCCGTCAGTCGCCAACGGCTCGGATCGGACGCCCCCATCCACCCGCTCGGATGGGGAGAGGTGCGGACATTCAACGGGGTCGAGGTTAGCCTTCATCCCGCCGGACACCTGCTCGGGTCCGCCCAGGTCCGCATCGAGTGGCAGGGCGAGGTCTGGGTCTACTCCGGCGACTACAAGCGGGAAAAAGATCCGTCCTGCGAGACCTTCGAAGTCATCCCTTGCGATACCTTTATGACTGAATGCACTTTCGGGCTACCCGTTTACCGTTGGCCCGATCCGGAAGGAGTTTTCGAATCGATTCACCAATGGTGGCGCGAGAATCAGGCCTCCGGAAGAACGTCCGTTCTCTTCGCCTACGCCCTCGGGAAAGCCCAGCGGATCCTCGCCTCAATCGACCCGTCGATTGGCCCAATCGGGGTTCATGGTGCTGTCGCCCCGTTTCTCGAACACTACGCCGCCGCCGGACGAAACCTCGCCCCTGCCACAAAGATCACCGCTGCCAATAAAAAGGAATTTGCCGCCTGCGGCTTAATCATCACTCCCGCCTCCGCCGCCGGAACGCACTGGATCCGCGGATTCGGAGATATTTCGACCGCGACCGCCTCCGGGTGGACCGTTGTCCGCGGAAATCGTCGCCGACAGGCGGTCGATCGGGGGTTTCCCCTCTCCGATCACGCCGACTGGCCGGGTCTGCTTCGGACGATCGCGGCGACTGGTGCCCGCCGTGTGATCCCGATCCACGGGTTTACGGAACCCTTTGGCCGCTACCTGATTGAATCTGGTCTCGCCGAGGTTCCTGACGGTTGGGGGATCGAGCGTCCCGTGGTCGAAGAATAGACATTCGCGTCTGGACTTCCGGTCGCTTTTTCGGAGCGACGAGGTCCAGCCGTCGATACCTCCTTCTCCCCCGAGGCAATCGGTTAGGTCGAGGTGACGTTTCTCTGAACCTCGCGGAGGGTCCTGCACGCCTCGCTGTCATAGAAAGCGCGGTCCTTCGGGGCGAGTTGCGCGAGGCCGTTTTCGGCAGCCTCTTCGACGATCGCGGAGGGAAAATATTTGCGGCGTAACCAAAGGGAAACGTGCACCAGACCGATCAGGACCGGGACCTCGATCAGTGGTCCCACGACAGTCGCAAAAGCGACTCCGGAGGAGATTCCAAAGACGGCGATGGCGACGGCGATCGCGAGTTCGAAATTGTTCCCCGAGGCTGTGAATGCGAGGGTCGAACTGCGACTGTAGTCTGCCCCCGCCCAGCGCCCCATGAAGAAACTGACAGCGAACATCAGGACAAAATAGATCGAGAGGGGGATGGCGATGCGGAGGACATCAAAGGGCAGTTTGACGATGGTGTCGCCCTTGAAGAGGAACATCACGACGATGGTGAAGAGCAAGGCAATCAGGGTGATCGGCGAGATTTTCGGGATGAACGTGTTGTCGTACCAATCCGCACCTTTGAGGGGCAGGAGGATCGCGCGGGTGAGAACCCCGGCGGCGAAGGGGATTCCGAGGTAAATCGCAACGCTGGAGAAAATCTCCCCGATTGTGACGTCGGCGAGGGTTTTCCCCCCGATGCCCTGCACGCTCGAAAGGTCGATCCCAAGAAGGCCGGGTAGCCAGGTGACAAAGACCCAGGCGTAGAGGCCAAAAAAGATGATTTGAAAGACGCTGTTGAGGGCGACCAACCCGGCGCAGTACTCGGAGTTCCCCTTCGCGAGATGATTCCAAACCAGGACCATCGCAATGCAGCGGGCAATGCCCACCATGATCAGGCCGACCATATATTCCGGGTGGTTATGGAGGAAAAGGACGGCGAGGACGAACATCAGAACCGGGCCGACAATCCAGTTTTGTATCAGTGAAATCGAGAGGATGCGGAGGTCGGCGAAAACCTTGGGCATTTGCTCGTACTTCACCTTTGCAAGAGGCGGATACATCATCAGGATGAGCCCGACCGCGATGAGCAGGTTGGTGGTGCCTACAGTGACGGGAGCAAAAAGGGCCTCGGGATCCTCAATCAGAAAATAGCCGATTGCGACCCCGATCGCCATCGCGGCAAAAATCCAGACCGTCAGGAAACGGTCGAGAAGGGACATTTTTTTAAGTACTGAGTCGGACATG
>CAZFLQ010000119.1:0-5805 GCA_964519935.1 uncultured Puniceicoccaceae bacterium
GATGATTTGCGTTTGGTGGGGTATTTGCTTGGGTGAGGGTGGGTTATGAATAACGAAATGCTTGTACTTTTAACCGTCATTTTGGTGGCGGGGTCCTTTGCGCAATGGTTGGCGTGGAAATTGAACCTGCCCTCGATTCTTTTGCTGCTGGGGGGAGGGCTGCTTCTGGGACCGGGGACAGGTGTTCTCGATCCGGATGCGGATTTCGGAAAGTTGCTCTTTCCAATGGTTTCGTTGGGGGTGGCATTGATTTTGTTTGAGGGTGGATTGACGCTCAAGTTGAAGGAATTCCGGGAAAGCGGGGGGACCATTCTGCGTTTGATTTCGGTCGGAGCACTGGTTTGCGCGGTTCTGACGGGCTTGTTCGCCCATTGGATTCTCGGGTTTTCAGTGGAATTGAGTGCGTTGCTCGGGGCGATTTTGGTCATAACCGGTCCGACCGTGATCGGGCCGATGCTGCGGCAGATCCGGCCGCGGGGAAAGGTCAGTTACGTTGTAAAATGGGAGGGGATTCTAAACGATCCGGTAGGGGCGCTCGCGGCGGTGCTGGTCTATGAGGCATTCCGGACGGTGGGGATGGGTGCGGCCCAGATGACGATTCTGGAGGGAGTTTTGCTGACGATGGCGGCCTCGGTCCTGACCTCGGTGGCGGGGGCGTTTCTGCTGGTGATGGCGATGCGCTACCGATGGTTGCCGGATTATCTGCATGTTCCGATCACGCTGGCGGTGGTGATCGCCTCGTTTACCCTTTCGGAGGCAGTGCAGAAGGAGTCGGGGCTCCTCTCGGTGACGTTCCTGGGGATTCTCTTGGCAAATCAGCGTTCGTTTCCGGTCAAGCATATCCTCGAGTTCAAGGAGAACCTCCAGGTTATGCTCATCTCCGGGCTTTTTATCGTTTTGGGGGCGCGGGTTGAGGTCGAGACCCTCTTTCAGATTGGACCGGCGAGCGTTCTTTTTCTGATTGCGATGATCGTGGTGGTGCGACCGGCGACGGTGCTGGTTTCGACCTGGGGCAGTACCTTGAATTGGCGGGAACGGTTTTTCCTGATGTTGATGGCCCCGAGGGGGATCGTGGTGACGGCGATTGCGTCGCTTTTCACTCTGCGGATGATCGAGGACGGACGGGTTGCGGAGGCGGAAACGTTTTTCGCGGAAATTCTCTTCGTTATCTTCGGGACGGTGATTTTCTATGGTCTGACGGCGTCGTTTTATGCCCGTCGATTCCAGATCTCGTCGGCCAATCCGAACGGCCTCGCGCTTGTCGGAGCGCATCCCTGGGCGCGGATGCTGGCGGTTTCGGTCAGAGATGAGGGGATTCCGGTCGTGTTGATCGATTCGAACGAGTCGAATGTGGCAGCGGCCCGCGCGCAGGGGTTTCAGGCTTATCTGGGAAACATTCACTCGAAGGAATTTCTTGAATCGATTGATTTTTCAGAAATGGGCCGGGCCCTCGCGTTGACGGCGAATGCAGAGGTGAATGCTTTTGCGGAGATTGCCCTGAGTAGTTTTCTGGGGCGTTCGAACGTGTATCATCTGACCGTCGGGACGACCCGCGAGCGGGAGCCGGGGGCATCGATGGAGAGTCCCGGATCGGTTCTTTTCGGGGAGAGCGCGACCTATGAGGTGCTGGAGAAGCGGTTTTATGGTGGGCAGGTGGTGCAGCGTTTTCGGTACGATCCGGAGGTTGGAATTCCGGAGACCGTGATCCCGCTGTTTTGTCGACAGCCGAACGAGCAGTTCAGGGTATTTTCCTCGCGGTCGAGTTTTGTTCCGAAAGCGGGGGCAACGATTCTGGCCCTCGGACGGGCGGAGGACGTGCCGCCGATGGAGGACGGGGGGGCGGTGAAAGAGGTGGCCGGGGAAGTGAGTTTGGTCCCGGAGAGGGCGACTTGATGGGGGTTGATGAATGGATCGCGGAGGCGGTAGCCCGTCGCGGGAAACTGGCCTCGACTGATGCCTGGCGGGTTCTGCACCGAGGAGAGTGCCCGGAACGGGATTGTGCAGTCGAGCGGTTCGGAGATTGGCTGAGTCTGCAAGCCTACGAAGAGGATGAGCGGATCGAGCTATTGCGGGATCGTTACCGTGGATGGGTCGACGGTTTGATGCAGGCGACGGGCTGCGAGGGTTGCCTGGTCCGCTTTGCGAATCGCAATCCGCATCAGCGACGGCTGGTACGGGATCATTATTGGGTCGGGACACGACCGGAGGCGGGGGTGACGGTTGAGGAGGGTGGGTTGAGGTTTGAGATCGAACTGGCACCTGAACGGCATCCGGGCCTTTTTCTGGACCAGAGGGAAACGCGGCAGCGGGTTCGAGCGGCAGCGGCGGGGCTGAGGGTGGCGAATCTCTTTGCCTATACCTGTTCGTTCAGTGTGGCGGCGGTGGCGGGTGGGGCGAGGGAGGTGGTCTCGGTTGATCTGGCGGCGGGATGTCTCGAGACCGGGAAGCGCAATTTGGCGCTGAATCGGCTGCGAAAGGAGATCCCGGCGAGTTTTATTCGTGAGGACGTCCGGAAATGGTTGGAACGTCAACAGCGGAGGATTGAGCGGGATGGAGACCCGGCCCGTTTTGACCTCGCGATCTGTGATCCCCCGGTGTTTGCGGCGGGAAACAAACGTGGACGGGCCTTTTCGGTCGAGGCGGAATGGCCGGGGTTGGTTGCGGGGGTCGCGGGGATTTTGAGCCGGGAGGGGGAAGCGGTTTTTGCGAACAACCACCGCGGGGCGGACGGTCGGGTCTATGAGAGTGTTCTGAGAGAGAGGTTTCGAGAGGTCGAGCGGTTGCCCCTGCCGGTCGATTTTCGCGCACCGGGACCGCCGCATTCGCGGACCTGGTGGTGTCGGGAGCGGGTTTGATTGGCGGGGGCCGGGGGAGGTGGGCTTGCCCCAGCGCCAGCGCTCCGGGAGCTGCCCCGTGCGCACATCGGGCAATGGAGGACGCGGGCGGTTTTTGGGGGACGCTCCGGGGCTCGAACCACACGCTGGAAGCGTGTGGGCACCTTTGGGGCGCGGGGAGGGCTCGGGTGCGCGAGCTGGAAGCTCCCGCTACTTTTTTTCACACGCTGGAAGCGTGTGGGCACCTTTGGGTGCGGGGAGGGGCGCTGGTACTGTGGGGGGTTAGTCGTCTTCGTTTTGGGATTCCTGGGAGAGAATCTTTTCGAGGATCTCGGTCATGTCTTCGACGGTATCGAGGACCCGCCGGGCGACATAAATGGGAGCCTGATTTTGGACTGCAATGACGATTGAATCGGAGGGGCGGGCATCAATCTCGGCGAATTTTGTACCGAGTTCGTTGTCCATTTTAAGAATCAACCGGGCGTAGAAGGTTCCGTCATCGACATCATTGATGACGATTCTTTCGACGCCGATCTGGAGTCCTTTGAAGACGTTGAAAATCAGATCATGGGTCAGGGGCCGTTCTTTTTTAACCCCGTTGATTGCCATGCTGATGGCAGTCCCGATCCCCTGATCGACGTAGATGACGAAGGTTTTTTCGGAACATCCGAGGAAGACCGCGCAGCCGTTCGACGTGGGCATGACCCCTTTGATGGTGACCTCGGTAACTTCGTTTTTCATGGGAGAATCTTCTTAAGCTTCAACCCTATGCGGAAATGGGTGCGGGATCAATCGTCGTCTTCCTCTTCCTCCTCGTCATCTTCGTCCCATTGGAGGGAGTCGTCTTTCTCAAGTTCGCTGGTATCCTCATCGAGGTCGGGAACATCCTCGAGGTCGGGATCGTCATTGTCGCGGGGGGTAGCTTCCTCGTCTTCCTCGAGGGCGAATCCGGCGGGGACGTATTCGAGAATCTGGGAGATTTCGTTAAAGAAGTGGACGGCGCGACCCTCGATGAAATCGGCGTTCTGGCTTTCGCGAATCTCCTCTTCAAGCTCTTCGATCGTGAACTGTTGTTTGAAATCGATCAGATCGTTGAGGAGCTGGACGCGAAGGGTGGTGATGTGATCGAGGAGATCGGCGTAGGGGCCTTTTTCCTCGTCCATGACATCGGGAAGGGCAAAGAGGGGCTGATCGGCCTCGACGAGGCTGGTGCGAACCCGTTTGAGGCGGACCTTGCCGTCCTTGAGTTCCTTTTCGATCGCGAAGGTGAAAAAGCCGTCATCGATGAGGTCGGTCTGAAGGCCGAACTCGCGCAAGGGTTCGAGGAGGTCGAGGAGGTGGGCGACCTGCCGCGGGTCAATGATTCCGAGACCGTCGATATCCCAGTGAACCTCGTCACTGATTTCCTGAACCCACCAATTCATGTCCTCGCCGAGACGAACGACACACCAGTCGAGATAATGTTTGGTTGTTGCCATAGCTGAATCCTTCTAGGCACACCCAGACAGAAAAGCGGAGCAAGTCGAAATTTAAATAGACGGAAAAGTTTATTTGGGTGATGCTGTTTGGTATGGGTTTTGTCTACGAATCGATCCTCCGTCCCTATCTGTTCCGGATGGAGCCGGAAAGGGCGCATGAAATGGCACGCAACCTCCTGATGACGGCCTCGCGGGTCGGGTTCGCCTGCAACCTCGCGGCGCGGGTGAATCAGCGGACGGGGGCGAAGCCGGTTGAGGTGGCGGGATTGCTTTTTCCGAATCTCGTCGGAATGGCGGCGGGAATGGATAAGGACGGGGAATTCGTACCGGCCTGCTTTGGCCTCGGTTTCGGCCATGTCGAGGTGGGAACGGTGACGCCTGAGGGGCAGCCGGGGAATCCCCACCCGCGGTTGTTTCGCTATCCGGAGCATGAGGCCCTCGTCAACCGGATGGGCTTCAATAATCACGGAGCGAGGGCAATGGCGGAGCATTTGTCGGCGCTACCGGCGCCGGGGAATCGGCGGGGAATTGTTGGGGTGAATATTGGAAAGGCGAAGAATACGGCCCTCGAGGATGCGCACCTCGATTATGTTCGGTGTCTGGAGGAGCTTCACCGGGTTGCAGATTACATCACGGTCAATGTGAGCAGTCCGAACACGGCGGGCCTGCGCGATCTGCAGCGGGAGGACCGGTTGACTGCCTTGCTGCGAACGATTCGCGAGGCACGCGATCGGACGGCGGGAGACCGGGACGGACGTTGGTTGCCCCTGTTTGTGAAGATTGCCCCGGATCTTGATTTTCGCGGGGTGGATGCCGTTCTCGGGGCGATCGAGGCGAGTGGATTCAACGGAATCGTGGCGACGAACACGACGATTGCGCGCCCTGCGGCGTTTCCCGGTATCGGGGAGAGCGGGGGGCTGAGCGGTCGCCCGGTCGGTCAGCTATCGACGGCGAAGATCCGCTATATTTCACAGGCGACGGGCGGGCGACTGCCCCTGATCGGGGTTGGAGGCGTCGTGGATGCGGCCACGGCGGGCGAAAAGTGCGATGCCGGTGCCCACCTGGTCCAGGTTTACACGGGATGGGTTTATCGCGGTCCTCTCTTCCCGCGGGAGGTGGCGGTTGCCCTGCGCCGGTATCAAGGAGGTCTTTGGGGGGAAGCCGGTATTCGCGGGGCGGCGACGGGTGCGTCGTAGGGGCACGGTGGCGGAGTCCGCCCTTCGACACGCTCAGGGCACTGTGGTTCGAGCGGACCCCCTACAGCGGTTGGATTTGTAGGGGCGTTGCTTGCGGCGACCGGGTGGCGGAGGGGCACGGTGGGCGGGGGCTGAAGCAAACCGCCTAGGGGGTGTGGGTTGTGGGGGTTGTCGTGATTTGGGTGCGGAGTTCGGTGGTGGTTTCCTCGAGGGATTGGAGGGTGATCCCGTCGAGGATGGTGAGGGCTTTTTCGGAATAACCCATTTTCCAGGTGACGCGGGCTTCGTGGACGCGGA
>CAZFLQ010000120.1:0-5723 GCA_964519935.1 uncultured Puniceicoccaceae bacterium
GGGGGGGTTAGAGGCGGGGGAGCCAGCTGTCGACGAGGGTGGCGTTTTCGCGGGCCCAGTCGGCGGCGACGTCGTAGGGGTCGCTGCTGGATTCGTCGATCGCCATCATGAGCGAGAGGAGCTGGTCCTGGGTCAGACTGAAGTTCAAGAGGAAGTCAGCAACCTCGGGCATGTCAGCCGTGAACCCGGGGCGGGCGACCTTACGGATATTGTCGATCGGGTAGACACCCTTGGGATCCTTGAGGATCTTGAGGTCGTACTTGAGGAATTTGGTGTGCGGCATCCAGCCGGTGACGACAATCGGGTTTTCCCCGGCGATGGCATTGGCGAGAGCGGCCATCATGGCGGGTCCGGAAGAGTTGATCTGATCGAGGTCGAGATCGTAGACGTCGATGGCCTCGTTCGTTTTGGCAGTAATGCCAGCGCCGGTTCCGATTCCGGTGATCTTGCCGTCGAGCTGGTCGGCGATCGAGTTGAGATCTTCAATCGATTCGATTTCCATGTAGGCAGGGACGACGAGTCCGGTGATGCCGAGCGGAAAGGTGGTCCCGAGGTTTTCGAGCTTGGAACCATATTCTTTCCAGTAATCGGCGTGGGTGACCGGAAGCCAGGCGTCGATGAAGACATCCTGTCCGCCATTGGCGACGTCGGCGTAGATCAGGCCGGGGTCGGCCTGGGTGAGTTCGACATCGAAACCGAGTTCATCCTCGAGGATGACGGCGACGAGGTTGGTCATGGCAATGCCTTCGGCCCAATTCGGGTAGGCGATGCGGACGGTTTCCGCCGTCGCTGCGGTGGTCAGACTAGCGAGAAGCGCGCCGGTCAGGAGCTGATTCATCTGTTTCATGGTGTGTGTTTTGTTTTCGGTTTGGGTTTTAGGACGAGGCCCCCAGTTTTTGGGTGACCCGGTCGAGAAAGATGGCGAGGACAACGACCGCGAGGCCGCCTTCGAAGCCGAGGCCGAGGTCCATTTTGGTGATGCCGGAGAGGACGACCTCACCGAGTCCGCCCGCGCCGATCATGCCACCGATGACAACCATGGACAAGGCGAGCATGATGGTCTGGTTGACCCCGGCGAGGATGGTCGGGAGGGCAATCGGGATCTGCGCCTTGAGGAGGAGCTGGGAGTCGGTGGCGCCAAAGGATTGGGCGGCCTCGACAACCTCGGAGGGGACCTGGCGGATGCCGAGACTGGTCAGGCGAACTGCGGGTGGCATCGCGAAAATGAGGGTTGCCATGGCCCCGGGAACGGGACCGAGCCCGAAGAAGATGACGGCTGGAATGAGATACACGAAGGCCGGCATGGTTTGCATGAAATCGAGGATCGGTCGAATAATCTGGTCGGCGACCTTTGATCGCGCGGCGAGGATGCCGAGAGGTATTCCGATGAGGAGAGCAAAGAGCGTCGCGGAAAGGACGAGGGCAAGGGTCTGGATCATCGGACCCCAGAGGTTCATCGAGAGGATTAGAACGAAGCCGATAGCGGAAAACGCGGCGATGCCGTTGCCTGCAATGAGAGCGGCGATCATGACGAGAAGAATGGTTGTGAGGAGGGGGCCGTAGGCGGAGAGCCGAGCTGGGTCGAGCCGACGAAAGTCAGCCTCAACCGAGGCGAGAACAGGGTCGACGGAGTCACCGAAAGCCTCGCGGGTGTCGGCGAGGAGATCGCTGAGCCGTTGATAGGTCCGTTGGTTGAGGAAATCGATGTAGAGTTCGGGGGCGGTGATTTCGGCGTAGTCCTCGGCGAGTTCTTCCAATTCGTCCATCAGGGTGAAGGCGGCATATTGCTGACGCATGGCGTCGATCTGTTCGCGAAGGTCACGGGGAATCTCTGATTGTATTTCAGCGATCGCCGATTCGATTTGGTTAACTGCGCGGGAAAGGGTGCCAAAGTCATCTGGTGTCGCGCGGCGAAGACTCCGTTGGGCGCGTTGGACGGTGCGGGTGGCGTCGAAGGCGGGATTCTCGCGGTCATCGGCATCGGGGATGACAGCGACAACGGCGGTAAGAAGATCGTTGACCGGGTCGATGGACGCGGGCGCTTCAGCGATGAGAGCGTCGCGGAGGGCGAGGGACCTCTCTGCCTTTGCGCTGGCCTCCTCGGCGTCAATTGCTGACCGGAGGCTGTTGATGCGCCAGACTTCGGCCCCGGCAAACAGAATTGCGATAGCGGCACCGATGGCGGTGGCTTGCGGTCGGGGAAGGCGTCTTGAGGCGAGGCGATACCCTGCGAAGGCGAGGACGATCCCAAAGATGAGGGAGGGATAGATTCCGTTCGGGTCGAGCGAGAGGATGCGCTCGAGGACGGTGATGGCAAATCCGAGGATGTTGCTGACGGTATCGAAGAATCCGCTGAGGTTTTCTTTAAGACCGCGAACAAACGTGTCGAAGGTATCTCCAATCGGTAGTCTAAACATAATGGTTATCCGGCGATGGCAAAAAGGATGGCGGGACGGGTGACGATCCCGAGGAAGTGGCGGGAATCGTCGACGACGGGAATGGGAAGGGCACTGCGAGCGCTGGTTTCGATAAGCGATGCGATCGGCTCGTCGGGAGCAGCGGTAAAGATGTCGGTCTCGATGATCGATTTGATATCGGCACGGGCATCGTTGGAGGCAGGGGTGTTCTTTGCGAGCTCGGCTACCTTTTCGAGTTCGACCAATCCGACCAGATTGCGGTCCGAATCGAGAACAAAGAGGGAACTGCTCCCGAAATCGCGAAGCCGGCGGAGGACCTGATGCGGACCGTCGCCCTGATAGCAAATCTCGGTTTTGCGAACGATGGATCCGGCGGTGATGACCTTGGAGCGGTCGACGTTTTCGACGAAATCGCGGACATAGTCGTTGGCGGGACTTCGGAGAATATCTTCGGGCGTGCCGATTTGAACAACCGCGCCGTCCTTCATGATGGCGATTCGGTCGCCGAGTTTAAGGGCCTCGTCGAGATCGTGGGTGATGAAAAGGATGGTCCGGTGCTGGCGGGATTGGAGTTCGAGCAATTCGTCCTGTAATTGAACTCGAATGAGGGGGTCGAGGGCGGAAAAGGCCTCGTCCATGAGAAGGATCTCGGGATCGTTGGCGAGGGCACGGGCGAGTCCGACCCGCTGCTGCATCCCGCCGCTGAGGGCCTGGGTCATGCTGTCCTCGTAGCCGGAGAGTCCGACCGTCTCGATCGCGGTGCGGGCCTTTTCGTAGCGTTCGCTCTCAGGGATATTCTGAATCTCGAGTCCGAAGGCAACATTGTCGATGACAGTGCGATGGGGGAGGAGGCCGAAACGTTGGAAAACCATGCTCATCCTTTTGCGGCGGATCTCGCGGAGACGAGCGGGGTCGGCGTCGGCGATGTCCTCGCCGTCGACGAGAACCTCCCCAGAGGTGGGTTTGATGAGCTGATTAACGCAGCGAATGACGGTGCTCTTGCCGCTGCCAGAGAGACCCATGATGACAAAGATCTCGCGCCGGCGGACAGAAAAAGAGGCGTTGTTGATGCCGAGCGTGCAGCCGGTTTTCTCGAGGATTTCAGCCTTTGAGAGACCTTTTTCAACAAGTGGCATGGCCCGTTCGCGCGGATTGTGGCCAAAAATTTTGTAGAGGTTACGGACCTCGACGATAGGCTTATCGCTCATGATTAGATGCAAGAAGTAAATGGATACAGTAGGCGATGGCAAAAAAGGGAGGACCGGTCGGGGTTGGCCCGACCGGTCCGTAAATCATCTCCAATCGCAGCGATCAGAAGTAGTAGCCGAAGTTGATGTTGAACCGCGTCTGCCACTCGTTATCAGGATTATCGCCGAAGGTGGTGAAATCGTCTCCACCGACGAAATAGTTACCGTTCGAAAAGGCCAGGTCGGTATAGATGAACCATCCGCCGCGGGCCCAGGCGGAACCGATGACGAATAATTCGCTGTCGTTGAAGGCACCGGGGGTGGCGATCGCACTGGTTCCCGAGCCGCTCGCACCGGTGTCACCGTCCTTGATGATGACGCTGTATTCGACGTAGGGCAGGAGGTAGTCGAGCCAGGGGATTTGGGAGGTTTCGAGATAGTAGGATAACGAAACTGCGGGGATGGTGCCCTCGGCGGCGACCGGCCAGGCGAAATCGTAGGCACCCATCGTGATGAGGTCGTCGGTTCCGAGATCATCGCTGGGATCGATATCGTAGACGTAGCGCGTCAGCTGGAGGGCGAGCTTGAAGTTGGCGAAGCTGCTGACGGAGTGAATCGACCCGGCGTAGCCGATCCCGTCGTCCTGGGACCCGTCGCTGTCGAGGATGCCGATTTGACCGGACAGGCCGATATCGTGGGAGACCTCACCGGTTTCGAAGGTCCGGATGGCGCGGAGGTTGAACTGGTGGAGTTCGTTGAAGCCGCCTCCATACTCGTTGACGACATCGTAGCTGTAGCGGGCACTTTCTTCGGAGGCGCCGAGATAGCTGCCTTCGCCGGAGATGTAATAAGCAGCATCGACAGTCAATTCGCCGAAGGTATCCGTGTATTTGATCCCGAGATCCATGTCATCGGAGAGTCCGACGTAGTAGTGCTGGTCGAAGAACCAGCTTTGGGAAATTCCGTAGGCACCCGGACCGAAGGGAACCCGGTTGACCCCGACCTGTACGGTCCCGGCATCGGCAAAGTCATATCCGATCCAGCCGGTGTGGAGGAAGTTGTATCCGTTATACCAGCGGTATTCGAGGGCACCGACGATCTGCTCGTAGGCGAGACCGACGTTGATGCGGAAGGTATCGAGTTCGAAGTTTCCGCCATCGCCACCACGGGAGGGGGCGCCGGTTTCAGGGTAGTCGCCGAGGACGTAGTTAGCGCGGATGGCACCGCCGATTGAGAACGGCCCGATTTCGATCTTGTCCGGTGGGGCGCTTTCGGTGAGCTCGGGCGCGGGTGCTTCCGCAGAGGAGGCCTCGGCGGCAGCAAGTTCGGCGCGGGTGGCGGCGAGTTCGGATTCGAGGACGCGAATGCGTTCCTCGAGATCGGTTGAACGGTTCCCGGCGGATTGGGCGGGGAGAGAGGCCGTGGCCATTGCGATGGCGAGAAGGCCACCGATTCGTCTGGTCTGTTTCATGTTGGTTGTTTGGTTGTGTGTTCTCAGGTATCCGTTGCCACGGGTCCACCCGAGTCGAGATCGACCTCGGGACTGAGGATGGGCGCGGTCGGCCCGTTTGTAGTGGGCATCATCGGGGCCATCAGATTGGCGACGGTTTCGAGACTGCGGGCGATTGATTCGCGTTCCGCGAGAGGGCGGGACGCGAGCGCCCGCAGAAATTGGAATTGAAGGGGGACGGGGGCGGCATCGACGGCGGCAGTTCCAGTCGGGGTCAAACGAACCTCCATCCGACGACGATCGGTGATGGAACGTTGGCGAGTGACGAGACCGGCATCGGAGAGGCGGTCGAGGATGCTAACGACGGTCGGGGGTTGAAGACAGAGGGTGGTCGCGATTTCGCGCTGGGAGATCGGTTCGGCTGATCGGATCGCATTGAGACAAAGGAGGGCGGATGGGGAGAGGCCGGAGGTGTTCTGGACGGAACGAGCCTCGGACCGCATTCCGCGGACGATCTGGCGAATCGAACGGAGGATTTCCTGTTCGACCACACCGGGGGGACAGACCGGCAAATGTTCCTGGATTAGCATGTTGATGAAGTCATGATGAGGCAACCTCGCGGCGATGCAAACATTCAATAGATAATTGTTTGGTAACGAATAATTTGGA
>CAZFLQ010000121.1:0-5583 GCA_964519935.1 uncultured Puniceicoccaceae bacterium
TGTCAGGCGTGTGCAGCTCGATGGCGCACGAGAAGGGATTTGCAATCCCTTTCCCTCCCGCACCCCCCCGCAATCCGCATCAACGTCCCCACCACCCTGACCAATTTCCCCTTTTGACTGGTTCCGCCCCGACAATTGGACTACCAGTACCACCATGTTCACTGGATTAATCTTAGGTACCGGCACCGTCGAATCCCTCGCCTCGGACGGTGACCTCTACACCCTAACCCTTAGCGCACCCGTCGTCGCCGAGGCCACCATCGGCGACAGCGTTGCCGTCAACGGCTGCTGCCTGACGGTCGTTTCAAAGGATGCCGACTGCCTCGCCTTCAACCTCCTCCGCGAAACCCTCGACCGGACATCCTTCCGCACCGCCGCCCCCGGAACCAAGGTCAACCTCGAACTCAGCCTCCGACCCGCCGACCGAATGGGTGGGCATTTTGTCACTGGCCATGTTGATACGGTTGGCACCGTTCAACGCTTCGAACCCGTCGGCGCCGATCATGTCATCACGATCAATATCCCCCCTGCCCTCCGCAAATACCTCGTCCCCAAGGGCAGCATCGCCATCGACGGAATCTCCCTGACTGTCGCGGAAATTGACGACAACGCCTCAACCCTTACCGTTTGGCTGATTCCCCATACGGTCGAGGTAACAAACCTCCACCAGCGAAAGGCCGGCGATCCGGTCAACCTCGAGTTCGATCTCCTCGGGAAATACGCCCTCCGCGCCGCCGACCTTGACACCACCCCGACCACCCCAGAGCCCCCGCTATGATCGATCTCGAAGCTGCCATCGAGGCAATCGAAACCGAAGTTCGCCGTCTCCGCCGCGAGGGGCTCGACTCCATTGTCCTCCAACCGGGTCGGCTCGACCCGTTTCACCCGTCACCATCGACCAGCCCCGAAACGGCCCCCTCCATTTCAACCACTCCTTCCACCCCCCCGGCCCCCGACTCGAAACCGAAACCCGCCGCCAAATCCAGACCGTCAGACCCACCCCCCGCGAAACTCCCCGGCACCCCCGCCGACTTCGAGATTCCCGCCGATCTCCCCCGTCCAGCCCGTCTCGAATGGCTCCGCCAAAGGGTCGTCGACTGCCCCGTCTGCAACCAGAATCTCAACCCAACTGGAAAGGTCGTCTTTGGAATTGGCCCCATCGATGCCGATATCTTTTTTTGCGGCGAGGCCCCTGGCGCCGAGGAGGAAAAAGCGGGCGAACCCTTTGTCGGACCGGCGGGCGATCTCCTGAACAGAATGATCGGTGCGATGGGCTTGACCCGCGACACCGTCTACATCAGCAACATCCTGAATTGGCGCCCCCAGACGGGCCGAACCGTCGGGAATCGGCCCCCGACCCCGGAAGAGATGGCCTTCTGTATGCCCTATCTCCGCGCCCAGATCGAAATTGTCCGGCCCAGGGTCATCGTCGCCCTCGGTGCAACCGCCGCCACCGCCCTCCTCGGCAGGGATGAGAAGGTTAAGATCGGATCGCTCCGCGGAACCTGGAACGCCTTCGGAGATACGCCCCTGATCTTCACCTACCACCCCTCCTTCATCCTCCACAACGGCACCCTCCAGCGGAAACGGGAAATCTGGGAAGACCTCCTCGCTGTGATGCAAAAGCTCGAAATGCCCATCAGCGCGAAACAGCAAGGCTACTTCCTCAAGGCCTGAATCCCACACGCCGATCCCGGAATATTTTTCCATTTTTAGACTTGCGCCCCTCCCCTAAAAACGGCTTTCTAACCGTTTTTCCAATTAACACAGCATTCATGGGTAATCTCAAAAAGAAGCGTCGTCTCAAGATGAACAAACACAAGCGGCGGAAGCGGCTTCGCGAGCACCGCCACAAAAAGAAGGCGATGTACAAATAAGCGCGTCCGCCCGGATTGCCCTTTCGCACACTTTCAAAACTCCGACCGGAACCCTCCGTCCGGAGTTTTTTTATCCCTCCTCCACCCGGTCGCCGCAAGCGGCGCCCCTACAAATCCCCTCCGCTGTAGGGGGTCCGCTCGAACCAATGTCCCCTGAGCGTGTCGAAGGGCGGACTCCGCCCACCGAGCCCCACCGCTCCCTATCTCCTATCTCCCACCGCTCCCATCCCCCATCCCACCGCTCTCATCCCCCTACTTGCCTTCCCAGCCCCCCATTCGGCCGGTTCCCGGCATTCTCCCCTCCCCAACCGCCATCTCAGCCTCAATTCTCCACTGACTGTATCGCCGTCACCGCAATCGTATAAATGATATCATCGACCAGCGCACCCCGGCTGAGATCGTTCACCGGTTTGCGCAAACCCTGCAAAACCGGCCCGATCGAGATCAGGTTCGCGCTCCGCTGAACCGCCTTGTAGGTCGTGTTCCCGGTGTTCAAGTCCGGAAACACAAAAACCGTTGCCCGCCCCGCAACCGGACTATCCGGGGCCTTCTTCGCCGCCACATCCGGGGTCGAGGCCGCATCATACTGCAAAGGCCCATCAATCAAAAGGTCGGGCCTCATCACCCTCGCCAGACGGGTTGCCTCGCGGACCTTGTCAACATCCGCTCCTGATCCCGATTCCCCCGTGCTGTAGCTGATCAGGGCGATTCGTGGTTCAATTCCAAACTGTAGCGCCGTCTCCGCACTCTGAATCGCAATGTCTGCCAAGGCCTCCGCATCCGGGTCCGGATTCACCGCACAGTCCCCATAAACCAAAACCTCGTCCGGTAGACACATGAAGAAAACCGAACTCACCACCCGCGCCCCTTCCTTCGTCTTAATCAGTTGCAGGGCCGGACGCACCGTGCTCGCTGACGAGTGCACCGCCCCCGAAACGAGTCCGTCAACCTCCCCCAGCGCCAGCATCATCGTACCGAGAACAACCGTGTCCTCGAGTGCCTCGCGCCCCCGCTCCTCACTCAACCCCTTGTGCCGACGGCGTTCCATCAATGGCTCAAAATACCGATCCCGAACCGCTGCCGGATCAATGATCTCGATCCCCTCCGGAAACACCACGTCATTTGCCGCCGCCACTCGATGGACTTCCGCCGGGTCCCCCAGTAGCACACAACGCGCAATCAAACGCTCCGCGCAAGCTGCCGCCGCAATGATCGTTCGGGGCTCCGTCCCCTCCGGCAAAACGATCCGGCGGTTCACCGCCCGCGCCTTCCGCGAAAGCATGTGCCGGAACGCCGCCGGCGAAACTCTCGGCTCCAGCTCCGTCGCCACCCGCGCCTTAAACCAGTCCGCATCGAGGTTGCGGGCAATGAAATCAACCACCTGCTCAATCCGACCAAAATCATCGGCCGGAACTTCCCCTGATATCTGTGCGAGGTGCGAAGCCGTCTGAAAGCTGTCCAGGCGGGTCCGCAGAACCGGCAATCCGGTCGTCCCCAATCCATTTTGGCACAAATCAAGAATCCGCAGATCAATCTCCATTGTCCCGGTTAAAACCAGTCCCGCGAGGGGAACCTGGTTCAGGCTCGCCAGAGCCACGGCCATGATGACGTCATTCCGGTCCCCCGGCGCGATAATCAGCGCCCCCGGCCGCAACACGTGTAGCATGTTCGGCACATTTCGGGCACAAAGGGCGATCGACTGCACCCGCCGACCTTTTAAATCACCCTCAAATAAAGTCTCCGCCTCCAGCTCTCCCGCCACATCAATCATCCGCACCGCCCGCAGGGCCGGATTGTCCGGGATGCAGCCGATCAACGAAAAGTTGCTGCCATCCAAAGCCGGAATACCCGCCCGGATCGCATCCCTCTCAGCCTTGGCCAAGCCATAAATCCCCGCCACCGCCGCACTCTCCTCCTCCCGGCTGTCATGCACAACCGGGAGATTACCGCTCGCATTCAGATTCCCTTCCCCACCCGAGAGATCCACCCGGTTCGCAATACACCCCACAACCGACGCATGCTCAATCCCCCCGAAGGTCGTTGCGGTCACCCCGATCTTTTCGATAAATCCACCGAAATCACCTTTCCGGTGCCGCCCAACCAGAATCAGCTCAGCCCCCAATCCCTTCACCACTTCGCGATTCAGACGGTTTTTGAAAGACTGTCCCTCCTCTGGCAAGAGACCCTCCACAATCACAACATCGGCCACTTCCGCGAGGCCCTCAACCATCTCCACGATTCGCTCCAGCAAATCATCCAGCTTTCCATCCCGCAGATAACGTTCCGCCTCCCCGATCGATATCGGCGCCGGCGGGGTCACCCCGAGAAGCTTTTCCGCGAACCCGATCGAGGCGTCCACCGTTCCCTCTGCCTCCACCCGTTGACTGATCGGCTTGCAAAATGCAACCCGCACACCCTGCCGGTCCAGAGCCCGCGCCACCCCCAACGATACCGAGGTCAACCCCGCCTGCGGTCCCGCCGCACATAGATAGAATTTATGAATCATGACGTTTTCCCGTTAAATTTTTTTCTTCTCAGCCCAACAGCTCCGCCGTCTGCCGCGCGATCATCCCCTCTTCATTCGTCGGGATCACCACCGCCGCCGGGAACCCCGAGCCCGCCGAAATCCGTCCCGCCTGCCCCCCGAAAACCGCCGCATTCGCCGCCGCGTCGAGCTCTATCCCAAGAACTCCCAGCCGCTCCACAATCGCCCCCCGGACCGCCGCCGCATTTTCCCCGATTCCCCCCGTAAAAACGACCGCATCGAGGTGCCGCAGACTCGCCGCCATCGCGAAAACACTCTTCGCCGCCCGATGGACAAAAACCGAAATCGCCAATCCTGCCCGCCCGTCCCCCTCGTCTGCCGCCGTCTGCAAGGTCCGCATATCCCCCGACTGACCCGAGATCCCCAACAACCCCGACTCCCGGTTCAGGACCCGCGAAACCTCTTCCGGCGTCAACCCGCATTTCTCCCCGATAAAACGGGGCAGGTCCGGATCAACATCTCCCGCCCGCGTTCCCATCGCCATCCCCTCCAACGGGGAAAGTCCCATCGAGGTATCTACGCTCCGACCATTCCAAACCGCACAGGAACTGCATCCATTTCCCAAATGCAAGGTCACCAGCCCACAGCCATCCGGTTCCAACCCGAGATACCGCGCCGCCTCTCCCGCAACATACTGATGACTGGTTCCGTGAAACCCGTATCGCCTCACCCCGTGCTCCGTGTACCAGGCGTAGGGAACCGCATAGAGATAGGCCTGCTCCGGCATCGTCTGGTGGAAAGCCGTATCAAAGACCGCTACCTGCCGCAGGTCCGGAAAAGCCTCCCGCGTCGCCGCAATTCCCGTCAGATTTGCCGGATTGTGCAATGGTGCCAACCCACTGCACGCCTCGATCTCCGCAATCACGCCATCGTCCAAAACCACCGCCCCCGAAAAGCGCTCTCCCCCGTGTACCACCCGATGCCCCACCGCCACCGGTCCCGGCAATCCCGCCGACCCGAGAACGTCCATAAACGCCCCGACTGCCTCGCGATGATCCGCCCCTGGAATTGCCCGCTCTTCCCGAACGCCCCCGATCTTCACGACCAGCCTCGCCCCGGCCTCCCCGATACGCTCCGCCAACGCCGTCAGGACAGTTTGACCCAAACGAACGTCAACCAGGGCAAACTTTACCGACGAACTTCCGCAGTTGATGACAAGAA
>CAZFLQ010000122.1:0-5565 GCA_964519935.1 uncultured Puniceicoccaceae bacterium
GCAGTTAAATTTCCTCGCAGAAGATTCGACTTTGCAACTCGCCATAGTTTTCGGTTCGGCGGCTCTTGGCAAATGTCGTTTTGCCAGCGACATTGACATTGCCGTCTATGATTCCCACCCAATGAATCCTCAGAAGCAGGAACAACTCGTCGAAAAAATCGCCTCAGTCACAGGCCGACCGGTCGATATGATTGATCTCTCAACTGCGGGAGGCGCCCTTCTTCGGCAAATCATGCGGTCGGGTCGGATGATTTTTTGCAAGAACCCCAGCCTTCTAGGTTTCCTGACACAACGGCTGCTAGATTGGCAAGAGGATTTCGAGCCCCAACTCACGGAACTATACCGGGCACGGTTGCGCCAATTTACCGAGTCAGTTCATGGATCATGACATCATTATCAGAAAGCTCGATTCACTCGCCCGATGTGTCAGGAGGCTCGAGCAAAAGCGGCCCGCGACCTTAGAGGATTTGATCGATGAGATCGACCTACAAGATATCTTAAGCATCAATCTTGAGCGTGCTGTGCAACTTTGTGTGGATGTGGGGGCTCATCTGCTCGCGGATTTTGAGGTTCCGCCCCCGCAGACAATGGGCGAAGTGTTCGATATTCTGGTGGCCGAAAGGCTTATTTCAGCCGAAACCGGCTCAGCTCTACGCAGGGCGGTTGGCTTTCGCAACCTTTCGGTTCATGCTTACGACCAAGTAGATTGGGCACGGGTCTTCAAAATCGTTCACGAACGGTTGGATGATTTTCGCTATTTCGCGCGAGCTATAGTCAAACATCTGGACGCGTGAATGTTCGTAAAGAACCTCCCCACCGCCTGCCCCTCGAAGCTCGTAGAGCGTAGTGCGGACTCACCGACCACTGGGCCCCACCGATGCCCAAACCGGCGGATCCTCCAGAAACCGCCAGGGATAGTCGACCGCCTTCGATATCCCGATCCGCCGATCCGCAAGAATGCTCTTCGGCCCCGCACCCCGGCGTATCCCCACCCCCGTCCGCTCTGGATCCAGCACCGTCTCGCCGTGTAAAGACGGATCCAAACCGATCGCCTGAACCAGCTTTCCCGGGCCCGAACAGAGATCCCGCAACGCCTCCTTCCGACGTCTCTTCCGCATTCCGTCAATCCCCGCAACCGGCTTCAGTGCCCGAACCAGAACAATCCCGTCGTTCCCCCCACCCCGGACGTAGAGATTCACGAGGTAGTGGATGCCGTAGTTCAGGTAAATATAGAGTGCACCCGCCTCCTTCTCCGCCACGAACTCTCTCGCACTCCGCCGGAAAGCGGTGTGACAGGCCGGATCCGCCTCCAGCCCATAACTCTCGGTCTCAACGATCCGCCCGACCGCATCTCCACAGACCAGAAAACACCCAATCAGCTCCCGCGCCACCGTCAGATGGTCCCGCCGAAAAAAGTCACCCTCCACCCACGGCCCCATCTCCCTCCATCCGGAATCCATCCCCTTTCCATCGATTTTCCTCTTTGATTTCATCCGATCTCCATCCGCGTCTGCCAGAATCGTCTCCATGAAAACGATTCCCTTCCTCCTGACCAGCCTTCTTCTCATCTCCGGTGCCAACCGGACCTTCGCCGACGCCTTCCCCGCCCAACCCGAAACCACCGACAAAACCGAGACCCCCACCTTCTTTGTCGAGGGCGCCGATCCGCAATCCAATACCCTCCCCCTCCGCTCCACCGACGCCACCGTCTCAATCGACGGTCCCATCGCCACCGTCATTCTCCGCCAAACGTATCAGAATACCTCAGACACCCCAATCCATGCATCCTACGTTTTCCCCGGTTCCACTCGGGCCGCCGTTCATGACCTCATCTTCGACCTCGGGGACCGCCGAATCCGCGCCGATCTGCGCGAACGTGCCGAGGCCCGTCAAACCTTCGAAACCGCCCAGGCCGAGGGTAAACGCGCCGCCCTCCTCGAACAACACCGCCCCAATGTCTTTCAGATGCGGGTCGCCAACATTATGCCCGGTGCCACCGTTGCAGTCGAACTAACCTATACCGAGACCCTCGAACGGATCGATTCGATCCAGCGGTTTGTCCTCCCCACCGTCGTCGGTCCACGCTTCTCCGAAGATCCCGTCCGGCCCGACGGTGCCAATCGCTGGGTCTCCTCCCCCTTCCTCAAACCCGATTCACCCCTCCATCAACAAGCCCCCGGATTCACCTTCGCCGCCACCCTCGAACAACCCCTTCCCCTCGGCCGCGTTGGCTCCCCATCCCACGGTCTCGAGGTAGACTACGAATCCGAAAACACCGCCACAATCCAACTCCGCCCCGCGACCGAACGCCCCGACAACCGCGACCTGATTCTTGAATTCTCCATCGCCGGTGATAACGCCCAGGCCGGGCTCCTCGTCACCACCCCGACCGACAGCCCCGACCAAACCGGCACCTTTCTCCTCACGATCGAACCTCCCGCCCGTGCTCCCAACACCCTCCGGATCCCCCGCGAATACATCTTCATTCTCGACGTATCCGGGTCCATGCACGGGTTTCCGCTCGAGATCTCCCGACAGGTTATGGGCGAACTGGTTGCCGACCTCCAGCCCGGCGATCGGTTTAATGCGATCGCCTTTGCGGGCGGACATTCCGTCTTCACCCCTCACGGTTCGGTCGAGGTCACCAAAAACTCCGTCCGTGAATTGACCCAGTGGATCGACGGTCACCACGGGTCCGGCGGGACCCGACTCATCCCCGCGCTCGACGCCGCCCTCTCCCTCCCGAAATCCGAGGGCTTTGCCCGTAGCATGATTCTTCTGACCGACGGCTACGTCACCGTCGAATCCGCCGCCTTCCAGCAGATCGCCTCGCGACGGGGAGACGCCAATTGCTTTGCCTTCGGAATCGGTTCGTCCGTCAACCGTCACCTCATCGAGGGTCTCGCCCGCGCCGGCGGAGGCGAACCGGTTATCATTACCGATCCGGCCCTCGCCGCCGAGTCCACCGAAACCTTCATCGAACAAATCCGAAACCCCATCCTCACCGATATCGAGATTACCTTTAACGGTTGGTCACCCGATTCCGTCCTCCCCATCCGCCAACCCGATATATTCCTCCACCGTCCGATTGAGGTCCTTGGACGCTTTCGCGACAACCCGCGCGGAACCGTCACCGTCCGCGGGTCCCAGGGTCAGTCAACCTTCGAAACCACCCTCGAGATTCCCGCTGCACCCGGGGACCGCCCCGGACTGACCCTCCTCTGGGCCCGCCGGATGATTCAGGGCCTCGAGGACCAGTCCGCCTTCTTCGGCGAAGGCAACGCCCGCGAAAAGATCCTCGAGATTGCCCTCAAATACCGTCTCCTCACGCGCTACACCTCCTTCGTCGCGGTCGAGGAAACCATCGTCAACCCGACCGGAACCGGTCAGACCACCCACCAGCCCTCCCCCCTCCCCAAGGGTGTCAGCCCTCTCGCGGTCGGTGGTGGAGGCATTCCCGGTACCCCCGAACCGGGCACATCTCTCCTCCTCATCCTCGCCTTCCTCGGTCTCGCCACCCACCGCCTCCTCGCCCGCCGGAGATGAGTCGCGCCCTCCCCCCTGCGGCCCTTCTCGGGCTCGTTCTCAGCACGATTCCCTGGTATCTTCGACGGATGACCGACCGATCCGATGAACCCCTCGGCTGGATCGCTCTGGTGACTTTGATTGTATTGCTTCTTTGGATACGACTTAAACCAGCCCGTTCGCCCGTCTTCGAAACCATCCTCGGGTTCGCCGCCATCGCCGTCATCCTCGCCCGCCCCCTCCTCCCCGACCTGATCTATGCCGGATTCGCCGTCGGGCTTTTCCTGACCGCCGCAACCCACCGCGGAATGCCCCCGGCCGGGATCGTCCTCGGACTGCTCAGTCTCCCCGTCCTCGCGACCCTCGACTTCTACCTCGGCTACCCCCTCCGCCTCGCCGCCGGGTGGGTCGCTGCCGGGGTTCTCGGCATCCTCGGCGATCCCGTTGCGATATCCGGGATCAGCTTGGTCGGAGACGGATTCGAAGTCATCATCGACCGCCCCTGCACCGGTCTCCGCTACCTCTGGTGCGGATGGTTCACCGCTGCCGTCATCGGGATGATCCGGCAGCTCCGGGGTCGCGATTTCCGTCTCTTTGCAGTTGCCACAACCACAATCCTCTTCAGTGCCAACGTCCTCCGTATTACCGTACTCTTCGCGCTTGAACGCGCTGGCTTTGTCGGTGACACCGTCCACGAATTCGTCGGCCTCGCGGTCTTCGGCCTCACCCTGATCCCGCTGATCGGAATCGGAACCCGCCTCGGTGCCCCCCTCCAGAAACGTTCCCTTCAAACTCAATCCCACCCCACCCCGATCAGCTCCTTTTTTCGCACCGCGCCCCTTGCTCTCCTCGTCTGCCTGATCGCCTCGGCCCGCCCTCTCGATTTCCGCCCGGGACCATCGCCCCACACCCTACCGACCACCGCCTCCGATGCACACCCTCGCGTCCCGACGCATCTTCTCGGCTATCCTCTCGTACCCCATGCCGACTCCGCCTCCTCCCCAATTCGATCCTTCTTCGAATCCCACCGGATACGCCCACAGGTATTTTCCCTTCCCCACGGGCTCGTTCTCCTCCGCCAAACCGGCCATCCCAGCCGCGCGATTCACCCCGCCGACGACTGCTTCCGGGGTGCCGGCTTTCAGGTCCGCCCCCTCCCCCTTTGGCGGGATCCGTTCGAAAGAACCTGGCGTCGATTTGAGGTAACCCGCGCTTCCCAAACCCTGACCGTTTACCAGTTGGTTGTCAGCACCGATGGCGAACAAGCCTACGCCGACATCTCCCAGTGGTACTGGAACGCCCTCCGACTCCCCCGAAAGTCCTGGAACATCTGGACCCTGATCGTTCCGTCCCGATCCTCACCCCTCGACCAAATGCCGGGCGTAGTCGCGAATCTTCCCGTTCAAATTGGCGACCCCGTTGCGGCGGTTCGGTGACAACAACTGCGGCACCCCGATCTCCTGTAAAAATCCATCGTCCATTTCGACGATCTCCTGCGGGGTCGACCCGCTGTAAAGCTCCGTCAGCAACGCCGCCACCCCTTTCGTCACCGCCGAATCCGAATCGACATTAAAATAACACCGTCCCACCTTCGATTCCGGATACAGCCAGAGATTCGAGGTACACCCTTCGACCCGAAACGTCTCAATCCGGTAGGCATCATCAAGGGGCGACAAATTTTTCCCCATGTCGATCACGTAGGCGAGGCGCTCGTAGGGATCTTCGATCACCTGCAAATCGCTCACCAACGCTTCCTTCCGCTCCTTCAAACTGCTTGTCTCCAACATACCTTAAACTGAACACTACCCATGCCGTTCTTCAACCCCCGATCCTATTCCCAAAAACATCTACCCTTTCCCCGCCACCCCTATGGATAAGGGATTTGCAATCCCTTTGCCGAGCCCATCCCCCCACCGCCGACACGCAGGATGCGCGTCGCTACAGTGCCCCTCTATGGAGAAGGGATTTGCAATCCCTTTGCCGAGCCCATCCCCCCACCGCCGACACGCAGGATGCGCGTCGCTACAGTGCCCCTCTATG
>CAZFLQ010000123.1:0-5536 GCA_964519935.1 uncultured Puniceicoccaceae bacterium
CTGTCGATCCAAACTCCACATACTGCTCGATTTCGTAAGTGCTGAAGCCAATTGAGACCGAGGCCACCCGCGCAAACTTGATCGTCCCGGTCGACAAGTCTCCTGTCAGAAGATCCAACGGACTCAACTCCGGCGTCCAGACAACCTTGAGTGCCCCGCTCAACTCAGCCAGTCGGGCGCTTGCCTCACCACCCGGCGCGGCCAACCCGGCGGTGACATCGCCTTCGAGGAAAAGTCCAAATTCAAGTTCAACTGTCGGGTCAAAAAAGTTTGCGATGTCGAGAACGACATCCGCGATCGCCTGAGCGGTCGGATCGGACGCGATATTTTGAGTCAATTCGACGAATTGATCGATCCCATCGTTGATCGCCGGATTCCCGGTGTCAACGAGTTCGGCCGCCTCTAAACCATACCCGAATACTGATTTCGCCAACCCACTATTAATCACTGAATCAAAAAATTCATAGACGTCTTCTGCCCGGTCCGACAACCAGGCATCCTCATCACTGCGGTCCAATGTCCGGACCTGGACTGCCTGCGATGCAACCGCTGTTGTCCCGTCGTTGATGTCACCGGTGCTATCATAGATTTCGAAAAACAGGGTATCGAGATCCGGGGATGCTGGAGCGAGCAGATAATCAAAGGTCGCCGTATAGGTTCCGATTTCCGAAATGTAAACCGAACCAAAATACACTTCCTCGGTTCCGAGTACCGTCAATCCGTCGGTGTCGAGAATGTCCCGCGTCAAGGTGACCAAATTTGCCGTTTCGAGGTTTCCGTCCTCATCCTCAAAGCTGAAAAGGATTTCGGGGTCCACACTCCCGAGACTCCAGTCGAGTTTGTCGGTCGAGATCGCAAACAAATAATCGCCAGTTTCAGCGATCCCGAATGAGACCGTCGGCACCCATTCCCGACCCAGGGGGGAGGTGTCGGGCTGGGTCGCATCCACTTCCAGAATCGCAGTCTCCGCCTGCGCTGACGCAAACAACGGCGAATTGGAATCCACCGCCTCCGCCTCCGCGTATCCCAAAAGGTGCGCTGCCTCTTCGATTGCAACTAATGCGAGTGCCTCGACAGCAGCATCAAAATCCATTCCCTCTCGAAGCAGCTTATCGGAGAAAACCAACCCTATGTCAGAGCGGTTCAGGTTTCCAACATCGACGTTTTCGGCCAACCCAAGGAACGCGCCATACTCCCGAAAGGCTTCGTCACTACCTCCAACATAAAGACGGGAAACCCCGAAATCATTATTGACCCCGCTTTCCCCGTCTAAGCGGCTTTCGGACGACCCGGCATCCCGGAATGAAACCCCCGTCTGATCGAACACTTCGTTCAAGCGCTCGATCAAAGCAGTTTGCAAATCCCCCGGGTCCAGTCCTACCGGTGCTTCAAACTCCGGAATGTTGAGCAGAAATGGATCGTCTCCAACCTGGAATAAGACATCATCTTTTCCGTCGAAAACCACCTCGAAAACCTGTCGACCGACTGACGCGTTCGGATCGACCAAAACCAACCCGTCGATCTCCGGAAGAACCCGATCTCCATCGATCGCCTCGCCGGATTCGGTCGAGGCTTCGGCGTCAACGCCATCCCCAATTCTCTCCCTGTCCTCGCCTTCATCCTCGATCACGAGGGCCTCAGCCTCGGCGTAGATATCGTCTGCATCGAGCTCCGATTCCGCCGCCGCCGTCTCCGAATTCTCCGCGATCTCAATCGCCGGAATCGCCGAATCCTCGACCTCGTCAAATCCGATCCCATCACCCATCACGGCCGAAAGGAGAATCCGCTGCTCAAGGTTCTCCACCCGGAAAGACCGCTTCTCCCGCTCCACCTCCGAAGACGCCGCCCCACCCCACTTTCGAATGAAAAGCGACCGCCAAAACCGGCGTGGCGAAGCTGAGGGTATTAAGGAATTCATTAGCGAATTTCGAATAGAGGATAAGCGCAACAGAATGCAGGCAAGCTTTTTCGAGAATAATCGCCTATCGCCACCCCGTAGTCAGGATGCTCCTGACCGCCATCGCTGACCGCGACGGCGGTTCGGCCCCCGATCAGCCGGGCAACAAACCTGTCGAGAAACTTTGGGTGAACAGAAACGGCAAATTTCCATCCAGTGATACCCAACAAATCACCCCTACCGCGATTGCAGCCGGAAATTGTCGAGGTTGGCCTTCCGGCAGAGATCGATAATCCGGGTGATTTGTTTCAGGGCGGCATTCTCGTCGGCGACAATTAAGACCGGTCTTTCCCTCTGAAGATCGGCTTGCAGGGTTAATGCCCTCTCGAGTTCGTCCTCGGACACTCTCTGGTTGTTTAGAAAATACTCTCCGTCCTCGCTCACCGCGATGGCTAAAACCTCGCTCGCCCGGTTCTCACCCGCCGTTTCAATCTTCGGCAGGTTAATATTCAATACCCGTTCCTCCCGGAACTGCATTGTCATCATGAAAAAGAAGATCAAAACCATCAAAACATCGACCAGCGGTACGATGTTCACCTCCATCCGCCTCCGCCGTGAACCCGTCCTTCTCACGTCTTCGAAAGATTTCCCTCCGCCCCGTCGGCCCGTAGCGTTTCCTCAGCCAGCTTTTCCACCGCCACCTCGATTCGGCTGCCGAGCATATCGACCCTGCGGTTGAGATAGGCGCCGCAGACAAGCGCCGGAATCGCCGCACCGAGGCCGAGGATGGTCGTCGTCAAGGCCATCCCGATGCCCTCGACAAAGATGGTCGCATCCGGTAACCCGTCCGCCGGTGAAAACCCCGAGAAAACCCGGACCAGTCCGGTTACGGTCCCGAGCAGACCAAGCAGCGGCGCTCCCGCTACAACCACGTCGATCAGGAAAAGGCCACGTTCCAATCGGCTGGTCTGGAACCGCCCGTAGGCCCGCAGAGTCTCCGAGCTCGGCCCCTGATCCCGCCGAAAACGGAGGATTTCGGCCAGCATCGAGCGGTCTTCACCCGATGGTTCCGGCAGTTCACCATCCAGAATTCGCCGAAATAGCCTGTCCGGTGCAATCCGCGAGGGTCTCAGTGCCCAGAGGCGCTCAAAAACCACCGCCACCCCCACCAGCGAGAGCAGCCCCAGTGGGTAAACAAACAGGCCACTGTCGCGGAGTAAATCTTCCATCAGGTGTTGATGTAGGGCAGCCGCTCGACGACTTCATCGACCGCCTCACGTCCTTCCAACAGGCCCGCGATGGGATCGAACCGTCCGCTCAAGAGAGCATCCCGCGCACTATCCGCCATCACCGCCGAAAAGCGGGCCTTTCCCGCCCTGACCTCCATTTTTTCGAGGTCGACGGCAACCTTGAGACTCGCGTCCGCATCGACGAGAGCCGCGAGGGACTTGCGATCCTCCGAGGCGAGAATCACACATGGCATCCCCAGAGTGATCGAATTTCCAAAGAAAATTTCCGCAAAACTCTCCGCAATCACCGCTCGGAATCCGTAGCGATAAAGCGACTGCGGGGCATGTTCGCGCGAACTTCCACAGCCAAAGTTTGATCCCGAGATCAGAATCGTCGCATCCTGATAACGGCTTTCATTCAGAGGGTGCCGCTTTTTGCTCCCGTCTTCGGCAAAGCGTACGTCGTAAAACGCAAATTCACCGAGACCGTCAAAGGTCACGCATTTCATAAACCGTGCCGGAATAATCCGGTCCGTGTCGATGTCATCGCCGTTCAGGGGAACCGCGCGTCCGGAAACGAGGGTAATGGGTTCAAGTGCCATAGTCTGATTTGAATTCTGGAGGGTTGGAATCGACCGCGACCAACGTCAGGCCGGGACCGGGGTGCCAATTCCAAATACCTTGCGGGCATCGGAGATTTCCCCTGTGATCGCTGCCGCCGCCACCATCAATGGACTCATCAAGACGGTCCGTCCAGTCGGACTGCCCTGCCGCCCTTTGAAGTTCCGATTGCTTGAGCTGGCGCAGAGCTGGTCGCCGATCAGCTTGTCCGGATTCATCGCCAGACACATCGAACAGCCGGCGCCGCGCCACTCGAATCCCGCCTCCCGGAAAATGTCCCCAATCCCAAGCTGTTCGGCCATCTCGCTGACGACCTGCGAACCCGGCACGACGATCGCCTTGATCCCTTCCTTGACCCGCTTACCCTTCAGATAGCCGGCGACCTCCCGCAAATCCGAGAGACGACCGTTCGTGCAGCTGCCGAGAAACGCCACGTCTATCTTTGTTCCCTCGATCCGTGCCCCCGGGGTCAGATTCATGTGTTCGAGGGCCTCAACCGTCGATTCACGCTCTGCCCCCGTTTGCGTGGCCGGGTCCGGAATATCCTCGTCGATAAAGATTGCCTGCCCGGGGTTAATCCCCCAGGTCACCGTCGGTCCGATGTCCTCCGCACGGATATTGACAATGTCATCGTAGACCGCATCGGGATCCGAGGCAGTCGCCTTCCACCGTTCGACGGCAGCGTCCCAGTCCACGCCCTTCGGCGCATAGTTGCGGCCCTTGAGATACTCGAAGGTCGTCTCGTCCGGATTCACGTATCCACAACGCGCCCCCCCTTCGATCGACATGTTGCAAACCGTCATGCGCTCCTCGACTGTAAACGTGTCGAAAACCTCGCCGCCGTACTCGTAAGCATAGCCGATCCCGCCGTTGACCCCGAGCACCCGGATGATGTGGAGGATCACGTCTTTGGCATACACTCCCGGTGCGAGCTTTCCATCCACATTGATCCGGCGAACCTTCAGCTTGCTCATCGCGAGGGTCTGGGTCGCGAGAATGTCCCGGACCTGGCTCGTCCCGATCCCAAAAGCGATCGCTCCAAAGGCACCATGGGTTGACGTATGGGAATCCCCACAGGCAATCGTCGTTCCCGGCTGGGTGATCCCCTGCTCCGGTCCGATGATGTGGACGATCCCCTGTTTGCCCGAGTGAATATCAAAAAAGGTGATGCCGTGTTCCTCGCAGTTCCGCCGCAGTTCCTTGATCATCGCGTCGGCGAGGTGATCACTAAAGGGTTCCATCCGTTCGTGCGTCGGCACAATGTGGTCGACCGTTGCGAAGGTCCGGTTGGGAAAGCGGACCGGGAGATTGAGATCACGGAGCATTCCAAAGGCCTGCGGACTGGTCACCTCGTGGATAAGATGCGTCCCGATCAATAATTGCGTCCGGCCATCCGGAAGTTCGCGGACGCGGTGCGCCTCCCACACCTTTTCGTAGAGTGTCTTTCCGTGACTCATAACGTTTTAAGTGAAACCTTTTTGAGAATGGAAGCAAACCTAAAATCGGTCTGCCCAGCGACTGGTCAGCTTGCCTGCCCCAAATCCCCTCCCCCCCGGCGGTCGCCGCAAGCGGCGCCCCTACACACACTGGGTACGACAAACGTGCATGCCAACGAATTTGCGGTAGTCTTCTCCAATCCCGGAATCAGGTTCATTTCACTTCCACCGCACTCCGTCGAAATCGCTATATTTTCGAGGATGGGTCAGGATGTCTGAGCCTACGGGCCATTTCCAGGGCGACGACAAAATTCCTGATATCGGCGATCCCTTTATAGGCAATGTCAAAGGCT
>CAZFLQ010000124.1:0-5361 GCA_964519935.1 uncultured Puniceicoccaceae bacterium
TGCGCGGGGCGGGGGGGGCTCGGGGGAAAAGGGATTGCAAATCCCTTCTCCATAGAGGGGCGGAAACCACACGCTGGAAGCGTGTGGGCACTGCAGCGACGCGCATCTTGCGGGTCGGCGGGGGGGGCTCGGGAGAAAGGGATTGGGAATCCCTTTTCCATAAAGAGACGGTGGCGGTGAACTCTCTGGCTAGAGGACGGAGGTGTCGGCGCCGTGGTATTCGTAGAGGTTTTGGATGGCTTCGCGACCGAAGTATTTTTGCATCACCTTGGGGTCGCCTTTGATCATGTCGACAAGGATGAGACCGTCGAGGACATCGCCGAAATCAGGGTCGATGTTGAAGCAGATGAAGCGTGCGTTCAGTTTGAGGTAGTGCCGCAGGAGGGTGGGCATGCCTTTGCCGTCGCGTTCGATCATTGAGATCATGGCGGAGATGTCGTTGGCGTCGTGGGCGGCGGCATCGAAGGTGCTGCGCTCGATCGCGTTGAGTCCGAGTCGTTTGCCGGGAGGTGTCTTTGGTTTGACGCGGGAGGCGTGCTCGGAAGTGTAAGCCGGGTCGCTGAGGAAGCGGATAATGAGGTCGCGGGAGATGGCGGTGTAGTCGCAGTTAATGCTGACGGGTCCGAAGAGGAGGCGATAGCGTGGGTTGCGGGCGAGGAATCCGCCGATCCCCATCCAGAGGAGGGCGAGGGTGGCACCTTTGCGCTGGTATTCGGGGCGAATGAAGGAGCGGCCCATTTCGAGGGCAGGGTCGAGGTCCTCGAGGAAGGCGGAACGGTATTTAAAAAGAGTGTTCGTGTAAAAGCCGTGGCGACGGCGGCGGGGAAGGATCATGTCGGTCTGTCCCATGCGGTAGGCACCGACGATCTCCTCGTCTTCGCGATTCCACATGAAAAGCTGGATGTAGCTTTCATCGAACTCGTCTGTGTCGAGAGGTTTGCCGGTGCCCTCATGAACATCGCGGAAGGTGATTTCGCGAAGGCGGGCGATCTCGCGCATGAGGACGGGGATCTCCCGGCCGATCGCGTGGAAGATCTGGAATTCGTTCTTTTCGTAGACGAGGCTGGAGTCGGGGAGGGCGCGAATGGCGGCGAGAATCTCTTCCTTGGGCGTAGCCGGGGCGATCGGTTCGAGATTTTCGGGCGGGATGCCAGCGGGTTTATTTCGGATCCTGCGGGGAACCGGAAACCAGCGGATGCGTTTCTCACGGGGCGGTTCTTCCTCGGCGCGAGCCAGAAGGTAGGTGCGGAGGCGGAGGAATCGGGTCAGTTCGGTTTCGGATTCGAATTCGGCACAACGGCGGGCCGGAATGGCCCTGCCAATGCGGATAGTGATTTCGGATTTTTCCTTTTTGCGGAGTTCACGGACGAGGAGGAGGGTGCGCAACCGGGGGTGAATGATTCCGGCGAGATTGAAGAGGTGGGAGTTGCCCCCGGAAAAATGGATTGGAACGGCGGTGGCACCGGTCTTGCGGATGATGCGGGCCGGGATGTCACTCCAAACAGGATCCTCGATCTTGCGGGAGCGAAGGGTGTAGTGGGAAACCTCTCCGGAGGGAAAGGTCGTGAGGCAGTGACCGTCCTTGAGCCAGGAGAGGGATTCGCGCAGGGGGTTGACGTTGCGGCGGGCAGCATCCTTGCCGGCGAAGGGGTCAACCGAAATCAGGAAAGGGCGGAATTCCTCGATCTCGTCGAGAATGTAATTGGCGAGGAGTTTGAAATCGGGACGGATCTTGGTGAGGAGTTCGCAGAGGATGAGACCGTCGACCCCGCCGAAGGGATGGTTGGCGACAACGAAGACGGGACCCTCGGTCGGGACTCGGGCGAGTTCCTCCTCGTTGACGCGGTAGCGGATGCGGAGGACGCGGAGGGCATCTGCAAAAAAGGATTCCCCGACCTCCTCGGGGTGACGGCGGTAGTGATCGTATTCGCGGTTGAGCCGATGCAGCCCGAGCGCCTGATCGATTGGGCGACCGAAGACCCGGAAGAAACCGCGACCGAACCGCGAGGTCATTTTCTCGGCGGGACGGAAGAGTTTGTATGGCTGTGAGCTGGAGGTTTCGGTCATGCAGAACGGTGTTTATTGAAAATCATTGCAGAATCGCAAACCGGCAGACTTACTGTACCCCTGCCAACCGTCAAAACCCTTATTCATCGAACCTTGGAAACTCCAGACGTAGATCGTATCGAACGCCTCGTGGCTGTCCTGAAGGATGCCTTGAAAGACGGCGAACTCACATCCATTTCGCTCGAGCAGGATGATTTCATGCTCCGGCTTGAGAAAGAACATCCGGTGGCGGCACCGGTTGCACCGGTTTATGCGCCCGCACCGGCACCGGCGGGAGCACCGGCATCAATCGGTGCGGTTCATGGAATGGGTTCCTCCTCCTCCCCCTCCTCCTCGTCGGCAGCGGCGGCTGACGATCCGGGTGTCACTTATGTAAAATCGCCGATGGTGGGAACGTTTTATCGGTCACCCTCGCCCGAAAGCGAGCCATACGTCGAGGCGGGTGCCTCGGTGAAGGCAGAGACGGTGGTTTGTATCATCGAGGCGATGAAGGTCATGAACGAGATTCAGTCCGAGACGTCCGGGACGATCGTCGAGATCCTCGTCGAGAACGGATCGCCGGTTGAATACGGCCAGCTTTTGATGAAGGTACGCCAGTCCTGAAAACGGCACGATCTGATGTTTAAAAAAGTTCTGATCGCCAACCGCGGCGAGATCGCCGTTCGCATCATCCGCGCCTGCCGCGAGCTGGGCATCAAGACCCTGGCGGTGTATTCCGAGGCCGACGAGCAATCCCTGCACTGTCAGTTGGCGGACGAGGCGATTTGCATTGGTCCCGGTCCGAGTGGGGAAAGTTATTTGAAGGCGGACCGGATTCTGAGTGCAGCAGAGATTGCGAACGTGGATGCGATTCATCCGGGATACGGATTTTTGGCTGAGAACGCGGATTTCGCGGAGCAGTGTGAATCCTGCAACATCAAGTTTATCGGGCCGAAGTCGGAGACCATCCGGATGATGGGAGACAAGGCTTTGGCGCGTGAGACGGTTGCAAAGGCAAAGGTACCGATTATTCCGGGGAGTCCCGGGCCAGTCGCGAAGGAGGCCGAGGCGTTGGCGGTGGCGAAGGACATTGGTTTTCCGGTGATCATCAAGGCAGTTGCGGGGGGTGGCGGTCGTGGAATGCGGGTCGCCCACAATGCGGTCGCTTTTCAGCGGGAATTCGATACGGCGCGAAACGAGGCGGAGAAGGCCTTCGGGGATGCCCGCGTTTACATCGAGAAATACATTGAGGAGCCCCGGCACATTGAGTTTCAGATTCTGGCCGACGAGCACGGCAAAGTTATCCACCTCGGGGAGCGGGATTGTTCGGTCCAGCGGCGTCACCAGAAGGTGATCGAGGAGGCCCCTTCGCCTTTTATCACCGAGGATCTCCGGAAGCGGATGGGCCGGACGGCGATTAAGGCGGCAGAGGCGGCCAACTACCAAAACGCCGGAACGATCGAGTTTCTGGTCGATAAGGATGGTTCCTTTTACTTTATCGAAATGAACACGCGAATTCAGGTTGAGCACCCGGTAACCGAGGAGGTTACGGGGGTCGACCTGATCCGGGAGCAGTTGCGGATCGCGAGCGGACTGCCCCTGTCGATCGATCAGCGGGGGGTGCAGATCAATGGTCACGCAATTGAGGTGCGGATCTGTGCGGAGAATCCTCAGCGGAATTTTGCGCCATCGCCGGGTGAAATTACCTTTTTCTATCAACCTGGCGGGATCGGAATCCGGGTCGATTCGCATGTCTATTCGGGATACAATATCCCGCCGCACTACGATAGCATGATCGGAAAGGTGATTGCACACGGGAAGGATCGCGCCGAGGCTATCTGTCGGATGGAGCGGGCCCTGAACGAATTGATGGTGAGGGGTATTTTTACAAACACGCCATTTGCACTTGCGATCCTGCGTGATCCGACTTTCCAGCACGGAGGTGCGACGACTCGTTACGTTCAGGATTTCCTCGACCGTACCCCAAAGGCTCTTTTTGACCAACCGAACGGACATCTGACTGACTAAACTATGGAAACCACTGCGACATCCGAAAATGCCAATGAGAGCAACATCCCGATGATGGCGGACAGCCAACGGGATCTTGGGGTGATCCAGGTAAACAACAGTGTGGTGGCGCAGATTGTCCGGATAGCAACTCTTGGTGTCCCCGGGGTGCACGCGGTGGGAAAGGATCGCCTCGCGGATGTTTTGACACGGAAGGAAAACGAGCGCGGGGTGCGGGTGGCGGAGGACGAGACCGAGTCCTACCAGATTGAGGTCCGGGTGATTCTTGATTTCGGGGTGGAGTTGGCGGCGGCAGGATCGGAGATCCAGCAGACGATTCACGATCATGTGACCCGGATGACGAGCAAGCGGGTTGCGCGGGTCGACGTCATCATTGACGGGATTCATTTTGAAGAGACCGCGATAGCGGCGAAAGGCTGAATTAGCCCGCCTTGAGCCTCGGTCTGCCGACCTTCGTGACGGAAAGCCGTGATGAATGTGAGCCGGGGTGCCGACCCGGGTCAGGGTGTAAATGGCTTTGACCGGGGATTGACCTGCGGGCAGCGGGCGGCATCATCGAGAATTCATGAACGTATCGATGTCACCTAAACCCAAATACAAACGGATTGTCATCAAGCTCAGCGGTGAAGCGCTGATGAATCGTGACAATGGTGAGCCGATCGATCAGCGCATCCTCGACGAGGTAGGGACGGAATTAAAAGCAATCCTCGATCTCGGGGTGGAAGTTTCGATTGTGGTTGGGGGGGGCAACATTTTTCGGGGATTGAAGGGTGAGAAAAAGGGGGTTGATCGGACGACAGGGGACTATATGGGGATGCTCGCGACGGTCATTAATGGTTTGGCCTTGATGGACTCGCTGGAGAAAATAGGGGTTGTGGTTCGGGTCCAGTCAGCCATCCCGATGGAAAAGATTGCCGAGCCCTTTATTCTGCGCAGAGCCCAGCGCCACCTCGAGCGGGGTCGTCTGGTGATCTTTGTGGCGGGAACCGGAAATCCTTATTTTTCGACGGATACAACCGCCGCCTTGCGGGCGAGTGAGATCCGCGCCGACGTGATCTTCAAGGCGACGAACGTGGACGGCGTTTACGACAAGGATCCGAACAAGTATCCCGATGCGGTGAAGTACGAGCGTATTGATTATTTGGATGCATTGCGGCAGAGACTGAACGTGATGGATTCGACTGCTTTTTCGCTCTGTATGGACAACCGAATGCCGATCCTGGTTTTCCGTATGAACGAGCCCGGTTCTCTGATGCGGGCCGTTTGCGGGGAGAGGATCGGGACCTA
>CAZFLQ010000125.1:0-5361 GCA_964519935.1 uncultured Puniceicoccaceae bacterium
ACGGTTGTTCGCGAACGTCTCGGTTTTGCGAAAGAGGGCGAGGTTATTTTCCGGTTCGTGGAGTAGTTTGGGCTGCCCTCGGCGGACTTTGAGGTTCTTCTCTTGCCCATGCCTCCATTACCGACATGGAGTCGTGCGGGTTTTCAAAATGCGGGGAGTGCCCTGAGGCGGGAATGGTTTTCGTGATCGCGTCGGTCAGTGTCTGTGCGGCGAGGGCGTTTGATGCGGTGTAGGTTTGATCGAGGTCTCCGGAGAGGAGCAGGATGGGACCACAGTATCGCAGATTTGTAGGGCTAATGGCGGGAATTCGACCGGGGCTGAAGGCAGACAGGGCAGTGGCGAGGCCCTCGGGTTTTGCATGGTGGCGTCGGCTCTCGAGTCCTGCGAGAAGGTCCGCCGGGGTATTTTGGCGGGAGGCGAGAAGGGGGTTGGCGATCCATTCGCGGTGGAAAGCGGCTGGACCGATCTGGCGAAGACGTGCGGCCCGGTCCATGTCAAGCTGAAGTCTGGCCTCGCGTTCGATGGGGTCAGCTATTCCGAAGCTGGCGCCGATCAGGACGAGGCGGTCAATCGATTCCGGAAAACGGTGGGCAAGGTGGATCGCAATGCGACCGCCGAGCGAATAACCGATCAGGGTCCTCGGGCGCTCCGGGAGGGCGGCAATCCGGGCACGAAGCCAGTGGAGGAGCGGTTCGAGCCGGTAGAGCCGATGGTCATCCGGCAAGTCGGCGAGACATCCATGTCCGGGAAGGTCAGGGCAGGCATCCAGCCGTAAACCGGTGTTGGCGTATTCGACGGCGTCGCGCCAATCCTGACCGCTGCCGAAGAACCCGTGAAGGGCGAGGAAACATCCGGAAAACTTCATTTCAGGAGGGCCCTTTCCGACTTGAGCCCATTCATTTGGTGGGACGAAAATTTGCCGGGCCAATCAGGACAACAAATTCGCCTTTGGTGGAGGCGTTCTGAAAATGGGCCTGAACCTCGCGGGCGGTCCCCTCGACAAAGGTTTCGAAACGTTTCGTCAGTTCGCGGGCGACCGCAATGTGGCGATCGGGATCGAGCCAGGTGACAAGGTCGGCGAGCATTCTCTCGATGCGGTGGGTTGATTCATAGAAAATGACGGTTTGGTCGAGTTCGAGATGCGCGCGCAGAAGGTTCTCGCGTTTGCCTTTTTTGGGGGGAAGAAACCCCAGAAAACTGAAGGCATGGGAGGGTAGTCCTGAGGCCGATAGGGCCGTAATGACGGCGGATGGCCCCGGAATGGGAAAAACGGGTAATCCCTGATCGCGGCACGCCCGGACGAGACGATAACCCGGATCAGAAACCAGCGGTGTTCCGGCATCTGATACGAGGGCGATCCTTTCGCCCCGTGCAATCCTATCGCAGAGGGATGGGGCGAGACGGGTCTCGTTCTCGTCCCGGTAGGAAACCAATTGTTTTTGGGGAATGTCGAGGTGGGCCAGCAAGCGTCCGGTGATGCGGGTATCCTCACAGGCGATCCGGTCACTGTTGCGGAGGATAGCGACGGCACGGTGGGTGATGTCGCCGAGATTGCCGATGGGGGTCGAGACGATGTAGAGGCCCGGCTGCAGTTGGGGTTCCATATCACCCCGACCCGTTGGGGTGCCTTTGGCGGGATTGAGGTTAGAATCAGAATCCACTACCACCAAATCCGGGTGCGGTACCTTCCCAGGTGGCGGGGCGGGACCAGGGAATGGTGGTTTCGTCCTCGGTCTTGGTGGCGCAGCCGGAGAGAAGCCCGGCGGATAGTAATCCGAGGAGAAGGAAGAGACGGTATGAAGCTTTCATGCTTTCCATTGGTCGAAGATTTCAGGATATTTATCTTAAAACTAGCGCAACGCAATCCAGAAAACCCTTGACGAATCACCATTCAACCCGTTTGATTCTCGGTTTTCCATCTTTCTACAACATCTTGTCATGGCACAACCGAAACGCAAACAATCCAAGCAACGCAGTCGCCTCCGCCGTGGGGCCAACCGTTTCACGGCTCCGCATCTCGCGATTGATCCGACGGATGGATCGCGCTTTCGTCCACACCACGTCAACCCGGTTAACGGCATGTACCGCGGGCGGCAGGTGATCGAGGTTGAAGACTAATCGCGGGCCCTGGGGCTCGTTCCAGTTCCCTCCGGCGCGAAAAGACGATGGATAAAGCGTCGAGAGACCGGACCGTCGCGATTGATGCGATGGGCAACGATTTTGGTCCCGATGAAATCATTGCGGGGATTGGGATCGCCCTGCGTCGTCTTTCGCCGGAGCAATCGAATATTCGATTGATCCTCTGCGGAGACGAGGATCTTTTACGATCATCCCTGCGAGCGCACGGATTGGAGCGTGATGATCGGATCGTTATCCACCCGACGACCGAGGTGATCGGGATGGATGAAAAACCCTTGATCGGGCTGAAAAAGAAACACGATGCCTCAATGGTTCGGGCGATCGAAAAGGTCCGGGATGGTGAAGCTGACGCGATTCTCTCGTGTGGAAACACGGGGGCCTTAATGGCGGGGGGAACCCTCCGCATTCGCCCGATGTCGGGGGTTGACCGACCGGCCCTGGCGACGATTATTCCGACGCGTTTCACACGCTTTATCCTCTTGGACGCCGGTGCCAATCCCGATGCGACCGCCCTGCATCTTTGCCAAAACGCGGTTCTTGGTAGCAATTATGCCCGGGTCGTCCTGGGGAAAGAGCGACCCAAGGTGGGCCTCTTGACGATCGGAACCGAGGAGGGGAAGGGGTCGATCCGGGTGCGGGAAACACACGAGCTTTTGAAGAAGATTGAGGATCGGATCGACTATCGCGGATTGATTGAGGGCTTTCAGGTTTTCGAGGACCGGGTCGATGTCGTGGTTTGTGATGGGTTTGTCGGGAATATCGTTTTGAAGGTCTGTGAATCTCTCTTCAAAATGCTGAAGGGTTATCTGAAGGACGAGTTGTCGAAGAACTGGTTGCGAAAGGCAGGCGCGCTTCTCTCGATGGGTGCCTACAACGAGATCAAGGACACTCTGAATCCCTCCCAATTCGGAGCGGCACCTTTGTTGGGATTGCGGGCACCGGTTCTGAAGGCACACGGGTCCTCGAACCGGGAGTCGATCGCCGGGGCGATCCGGGTTGTTCTCGATACGGTGCGTCTGGATATGACCGAGCACATTCAGGAGGATATCGGTATTATCAACGAGCGTCTCGTCCCGGAGGATTCGCCCACGACTCAGGTAGTTGGTTGAGAGAAAGCATGGGTGCGCTTTACCCAAAAAAACTCTAGCCAGAAAATTGATTCTGGTTAAGCATCAGGTCATTCACATGTTCCAAACGAGCACTTCGATAACCGTCCTCGGGACGGGTTCTTATGTCCCTGAAAGGGTCCTCACGAATGAGGATCTGTCGAAAATCGTGGACACCTCGGATGAGTGGATTTCCTCCCGCACGGGAATCCGGGAGCGGCGGGTGGCAGCAGCGGAGGAGACCGCCAGCGATCTCGCGACGAAGGCGGCGAGGCGGGCCCTGGAGCATGCCGGATGTGAGGCCAGTGAGATCGATTTGATCGTGCTGGCAACGCTGTCGCCGGACATGGTTTTTCCCTCGACGGCCTGCATGGTGCAGCGCCAGCTTGGTCTGACAGAGATTCCCTGTTTTGATGTCAGTGCGGCCTGCAGTGGATTCGTTTTTGCGGCGGAGACGGCGCGATCCCTCTTGATGACGAATCGGCGGTATCAAAAGGCGCTCGTGATCGGGGCGGAGCGGATCTCAAGTTTTCTCGACTGGCAGGATCGGGCGACTTGTGTGCTCTTCGGAGACGGGGCAGGTGCATTTGTGATCGGAAAGTCGGATACCCCGAACGTCGGGATTCTCGACTGCCTGATTGGTTCGGACGGGGAGCGCTGGGATTTGATCCACATGCCGGGAGGGGGCTCGACCCGGCCGCCCTCGGCGGAAACGATCGAAAACCGCGAGCACTTTTTGAAGATGAACGGCCGCGAGGTCTTCAAGCTGGCCGTTCGGGTGATGGAACGTTGTGCCCGGACGATACTGGAGGACAACGGCTACACCGTGGATGACGTCGACTGTTTCATCCCCCACCAGGCAAATATGCGGATCATCGAAAATATGGTTGCGCACATGGGGATCAATCCATCGAAGCTCCCGAACAACCTGCAGAACTACGGGAACACCTCGGCTGCCTCGGTCCCGCTGGCGATGGACGAGGCGGTCCGTTCGGGCCAGATCAAGGCAGGTTCGCTGGTCCTGCTGGTGGCGTTTGGGGCGGGGCTGACCTGGGGGGCGACGCTGATTCGCTGGGAGGGCTGATCTCAACCACCACGGTGGTTGGTCTCGGCGGCGAAATCAGGGTCATCGTCGGCTGGTGACGGGAAGCGTTTCCAGAAGATTTCGATAGCGGTCGACGAGCGTCGACCAAGAGGGTAGTCGGGAAAGGTCAACGGACGTTCGACTGGGTGCATTCAGGACGGAGGCAAGGGCGTCCGTCAATGCTTCGACATCCGTATTTTCTTCCTTCTCCGACCCGCCGTAAAAAAAGGCACCGGGAAGACATTCAGGGTAGGAAAGGCGAGTCGGAACAACAAGGGTCGCCCCTGCCTGGGCCAGTTCGAGCATCGCGAGGCCCTGAAAATCATGCAGGGCAGTTGAGACGCCGATCCCGGCACGTGATACCAGCCGTTCGTAAGTTGGGTCGTCGGCTTCGCCCCAGTGGATGACCCGCCTGCCGAGACGTTCGCGGTAATCGGAGAACGATTTTTCGGCGCGGCTGCCCCCAATGCCCGCCATCGCTAACTCGAACTCAATCCCCCGGTCGATCAGTCCCATCAGGCTGCGAAGAAACCGTTCCGGTTGTTTATCCCATTCCCATCGATGATTCCAGACAATCAGTTGGGGGTTCTTGTTCTCGGTCCGATAGTTCCGAAAGCGGTCATTGAGCGGAACTGGAAGAACATCGCTACTTTCCTCGATGTGCCGGAGCGGTTGACCTGGGAGACGTTCGGGAAAACGACGCAGGAGCTGATGGGCACCCTCGAAAAACGTGCGGCGATTAAACGTACTGTTAAAGCTGACCCAATCAGCGCAAAGGGCGTTTTGAATGCTTTGGAATTGCCACCCCTGTTGGTGGGAGGTCCACTGGCGGTCGCTGAGAGGGTGGGCAAACTGGTTTTCGTGAAAATAGACCCAGAGCGGAACGCGGTTGAGGGCCGGGCAGAGAGCCTTTAACGCAACAACATCGGACAGGCTGGTTGCGATGACGAGATCGTAGGATGCGGCAAAATCCGGGTCTTCGGCGAGTCCCCAGATCCATCCCGAGGCACGGACCCGCCAACTGAAATTGCG
>CAZFLQ010000126.1:0-5339 GCA_964519935.1 uncultured Puniceicoccaceae bacterium
CCGCCGTCGCGAAGATCAGAAACAAAAGATCCGAAACACCCCCAAAAGGCACCGCGATCCCGAGGGGAACCACTATGAAACCAACCCCCGCCCAAACGGAAAACAGGAAAAAGGGTAGCGGCTGCGGAATTTTCACCGCTTGTATCCTTTTGGAATGCTGTCGCGGATTAGGGTGTTTCCGAAAGACCGGATTAGCGACGGTGTTCGAAGTTGCGCTTTTCCTTCACCAGCGTCGCCCGCTTGCCAATCCGCTCCCGCATGTAATACATCCGTGCACGCATCGTAATTGACTCACGGTCAACCTCAATCTTTTCGATATTCGGGCTGTTGACTGGAAATACCCGCTCGACCCCAACACCGGAGGCAATCCGCCGCACCGTAAAGGTCTCGTGGATTCCACGCCCCTTCCGCGCAATCACGATCCCGGCGAAAATCTGGATTCGCTCCTTGTCGCCCTCGCGGACACGGGTGTGGACCCGCACACCGTCACCAACCTTGAAGTTGGTACGCTCAGGCTGGACTTGTTCTTGGGAAAGCTCCTCGATGATCGGATTCATGGCAAAATTTGACGGAAAACGAAAGAAAGTGGATTGCCACCGCCTCCCCGTCAAGTAGAAAACCAAGGGATCAACGCGCATTCTGACATTCACTTTTCCGCCCTTGGGAATCGCCTTCTTCGCGGCGGAGGAATCATCACCCTAATGGACGATCTCGGGCAGGCTCTCCGCAAAGGCGGGGACCTCCGGATGCTCGGCGGCGGCAATCCCGCCCCGATCCCAGAGGGCCGACGGCTCTGGCGGCGGCTGATGCAGGAATTCCTTGATGAAGACGGCGACCGATTCGACCGGATGCTCGGAAACTACGATACCCAACAGGGAAACGCTCACTTTATCGAGACCGTTGCGGGGTTCTTTCGCCGCGAATGCGGATGGGACCTCACCCCGGATAACATCGCCATCACCAATGGTGGCCAATCCGCCTTCTTCTATCTCTTCAATCTTCTCGGCGGACAGGCTGACGATGGATCCCTCCTGCGCATCCTCTTACCCCTTACTCCCGAATACATCGGGTACGAGGGGCTCGCAATTGAACAACGTTCAATTATTGCAACCCCGGCTCGGATCGAACTTCGCAGAGATCGTTTCTTCAAATATCACATCGATTTCGACAATCTCCCGCTCGACCCTTCCGTCCGCCTCGCCTGCGTCTCCCGACCCACCAACCCCAGTTCCAACGTCCTTACCGATCAGGAGATCCGTCAGCTTCACGCTCTCTGCCGGGCCAACGGTACCCTCCTCGTGATCGACAACGCCTACGGAACACCCTTTCCCGACATGGTCTTCAGCGATGCGACGCCCTTCTGGGACGAGGGCGTCATCCTCACCTACAGCCTCTCCAAACTCGGTCTCCCCGGCACCCGAACCGGAATCGTCATCGGTCCGCCCGAGGTCTGCTCCGCCGTCTCGGCGATGAACGCAGTCGCCGGACTCGCAACCGGCACCATCGGACAGGGCCTCACCCTACCCCTTTTCGAATCGGGGGAAATCAGCAACTTCTCCACTTCCTGCCTCCGGCCCTACTATCAACAGTCATCGGAAGATGCCGTTCACCATCTCCTCACCGCCTTCATCGATTTGCCCCTCCGCATCCACCAACCCGAGGGTGCCCTCTTTCTCTGGCTCTGGTTCCCCGACCTCCCGATTCACTCATCCGAACTCTACGAACGCTTCAAACAAGCCGGTGTCCTCGTCGTTCCCGGCCATTTCTTTTTTCACGGAACTGAGACTGTCTGGAAGCACGGCACTGAATGTGTCCGCATCAACCACGCCCTCGACCGCCCCGGCTTCCCCGAAGCTGCCCGCCGCATGGCCGCCGTCATCCGCGATGTCTACAACCTTCCCGAAGCGACCCGCTAACCCGCATATCTAACAGGTTTTCGTCACGGCGGCCCCCCAGACCGAGGCTCGAAGCGATCCCGACATTCCCCGCAAACGCGTCAAGGGTTTGGTAACCCGTTACGAGAGCGCCCTCCGGCACCTCCGCCCGTTCCCATAACTCCGACGCCTCAACTCCCGACAAGCGAAATCCCCACCCCCAACGAAAGGGCTCCTAACCCCTCATCAACGCACCGTAATCTCCAGTCTGACCGCATGATGATCGCTCGCCTCCTCCGGCACCTCAATCAATTCGGCCTCGCCGAACTCCAACCCCTCGCCCCGCACAAAAATATAGTCGAATGTCGTTGGTGGGTATAGCTCGCTTCCCCTCCAGGTGTAGCGCTTCTCTTTGGGGGTATTCGCCCAGGTGTTCGTAAAACCCGCCTCAAGCATCATCTCGACAACATGATCCCCAAACTGGCCATCTTCATTCGTGTTGATATCGCCCCCCACGACCACCCCGATAACTTGGTCCTTCCACATCAGGCGGGTCATCCGGTCGATGTGGTCAATCAGCTGCGCCGTCGATTCATTCCGCAAACGATAGTTCGTCAGTGTTTCCCGCTCATTGTTGGCACGATTGCTCTTCAGGTGCAGCGCGTAAAACAGGACCAACTTGCCGTCCGTCCCGGGAATCTCAATCGCCGCGAACGAGAACCCCCGACTCAACGAGGTGATCGTCGGCTGCCAACTTTCCGCCCACGCCGCGATCACCGGCAACGTACTCGCAATCGCCAACTGCTGCCGCCACAGCACCCCAAACTCCCGGTCCACGAAATGCGAAACGTTGACCACCTTCAGTTCGGGGAGCCGCGACACCGCTTCTTCGAAATACTTCCAATTGCGAATCTCCGAGGACAGGAGAACGTCCGGGTCCATCTTCTCGATCTGCTCTTGCACAATCTTGACGTGCTTGCGGACCACATCCTCCGCTGCCGGTTCAAACGAATGCCCTGGGAACCACTTAATATTCCAAGCCACCACATCAATCGTGGTCGCCCCAACCGACCCGATCAGAAAAAACAAAAGGGAAAAATAGATGTTTTTGGCAAGATTCATGACAAGGCGAGGCTACCCCTCAGCTCCCGCTCAGGTCAAACGAAAGCATCATCAACAACCATCCCGCCAGCAATCCCAACCCTCCGATCGGTGTAATCGCCCCTAGCCAACCGGGTGCCCCCAGACCTATCAAATAAAGGCTGCCTGAGAAAACCGTAATCCCAAACACGAAACACCGAAAGGGCCACTTTCCCGCATCCGCCCAGCCGCTCAGGACCAACAGGACCACCGCATGAACGAGATGGTAGAGCGCCGCCGTCTCCCACACCTCCCCTTTCCCGTTCGCGGCAAAGGTCGCCTCCAATCCGTGCGCCCCAAACGCACCGAGCCCCACCGCCGCAAACCCATAGGCCGCCGCGACCCGTCGCCGAATCTGCCTCACGACCCTTCCGAAGTATCCCGCTCCGGCAATTTCTTCTCAAACCCGTGCAGCTTCTCCTCCTCACCGGGGGTTGTCAGGACCTTATAGATCGACCAGCCAAACAGCCAGCAGACCAAGCCCACCGACACCACCATCACCAGGAATCCTCCTGTTGTCATACGCCATCACCTCCATCTTCCGGCGCCCCGCCAAGGGCGACCCGGTACCGTTTACTGTTGTGAATTAGAATCGTGAAAAAGGCCGTCAGCGCCAGAATCAGCATCAGCGACAGCCAGGCCACCCGGTTCGGCTCGACAAACAAATCCTTGATATAACCGCTCAGCTCTCCGCCCCCGAGGACTCCAAAAACATCATACAAAAGCCACAGGACAAAGATCGTCAGAAGAAACACCGGTGTCACGAACTTCATCAGGAAACCGAAAAAGCGCGGGATCCGGATCGCCGCCCCTCGGTGGGCCTCCTCAAAACCCCGGTCGATCCCGATCACCCACGCAAAGATCACAATCTGGAGCGTCGCGAGGACGTAGATCAAAAAGTTCCCAACCCAGAAATCCAGCGAATCGAGGGCCTTCACATCGGCACTGAAATACATCACGAAGCCTGCCCCCAGTGCCGTGATCAACCCAAGCAAGCCAATCGCCTGCTTCTTCCCCATACCGGTCGCCCCCTGCAGAAACGCAATCCCCGGCTGCAACATCGAGAGCGAACTGGTCACCGCCGCCAGAAAGAGGAGGAAAAAGAAGAGAAAGCCGAAAAACGCCCCGCCCCACATGTTCGCAAAGACCATTGGCAGGGCGACGAACCCGAGACCAAAGGTTCCCATCCCCGCCAAACCGGCCGCCCCCAGAAAAGCAACCCCCGCCGGCAGCGTAATCATCCCCCCCAGACCGACCTCGCAAAACTCATTCGCCCCTGTTGCCGCCAGACCCGACAGCACGACATCATCGTTCTCCCTCAGGTAGCTCGCGTAGGTCAGGATGATCCCAAAACCGACCGACAGGGAAAAGAAGATCTGCCCCGCTGCCGCCAGCCACAACTGCGGACGCTGCAACTGATCCCACGCCGAAATCTCCACCGCCCGGTAGCTACCCGCCCCCAGTCCCGCGATATGGGATTCAACATCCTCGAAGGCACCGACAAACTCACCGTGTTCCTGCCAATCCGGCACAACTCCGCCGCCACTGGCATCCTCGTAGACCATCACCTTGTTCGGATTCCACATGAAACCCAGCCCATTCCAGACACTCTGCTCCGGCTTCTCCGGATCGGGCGTCCCCAGGGTCAGCACCCGGATCAGGATGATGATCGCCAATAGAATCAAGGCTGGCATCGCGTAGCGGCAAAACCACTCGATCCCCTTCGCGACCCCCCGGTAGATCAGAACGAAATTCAGCACAAAACAGATTAAGAGGAAAAACCCGACCGACCCCGCCCCAAACGACATCCCGGCTCCATCCTCCGCCATCCCCACAAAATTCACCCAATAGCCCTTTGACTCCGCTGCCGTTTCAAAATGCATCTCCCCTCGCAGAAAACTGACCGCATACCCCAGACACCACGCCTCGATGTAGACGTAATACATGTAGATCACGACCGGGATAACGATTCCGATCACCCCGACATACTTGAAGGCCGGACGCCGCGTCAGAATGTTGAAAATCCCCGGCGCCGAATGGAACCCATGTCGCCCCGCAAACCGCCCCATCGTCCACTCCGCCCAACAAATCGGCAGCCCGATGATCAGAAAGGAGATCGCATAGGCCAACATAAACGCCCCGCCCCCATACTCCGCCGCCTGACCGGGAAAACGAAGAAAGTTCCCCAATCCGACCGCACTCCCCGCTACCGCGAGAATCGCCCCCAGCCGACTGTTCCAACGATCCGTGCTCATGACCCCAATCTGAAGCGGACCCCGTGCCAAGCGCAACCGCAGAAATAAACCTCGTATCCAGTATCAAAAG
>CAZFLQ010000127.1:0-5292 GCA_964519935.1 uncultured Puniceicoccaceae bacterium
CGTCGCCGCTGCCCCCGCCAAGGCCGCCGCTGCAGCCGGACCCGGGGCCGTCGCCAGCCCCCTTTCCGCGATCGTTGTCTCGATCGAGGTCGCCAAGGGTGATACCGTCAAGATAGGCCAGAAAATCGCCATTCTCGAGGCCATGAAAATGAACACCGAGGTCGCCTCTCCCTCCGACGGAACCGTCACCGGTATCATGGTTGCGCCCGGGGACTCGGTTGAGGAAGGCCAGGCCATCCTCATGATCGAGTGACCTCGGCTCAAACCGCCTTTGCATCCCATCCCGCCTCAACTGCGGATCCATCTCCTTCCCCTTCTCCCGATTGATTTTTCATGGAAGCCATAACCCATCTGATTGAAGCGTCCGGGTTTGCCAACCTCACCGGCGGCATGCTCGTCATGTGGCTGGTTGTCGCCGCCCTCGCCTACCTCGCGATTGTCAAGAATTTCGAGCCCCTCCTCCTGATCCCAATCAGCTTCGGGTGTCTCCTCGTCAATCTCCCGGGCGCCTTTGTCGACGAAACCGGACATCTCATCGACGGCTCCCTCCTGAGCTATTTTTACTGGGGAATCGAGAGCGGACTGTTCCCCCCCCTGATCTTCCTCGGGGTCGGTGCCCTCACCGACTTTGGCCCCCTCATCGCCAATCCCCGCACCCTCCTCCTCGGGGCAGCCGCCCAGTTCGGAATCTTTGCGACCTTCTTTGGTGCCATCCTTTTCGGATTCGAACCGAGCGAGGCAGCCTCGATTGGAATCATCGGCGGAGCCGACGGCCCCACTTCAATCTTTACCGCCTCCCAGCTAGCTCCCCATCTCCTCGGGGCCGTTGCCGTCGCCGCCTACAGCTACATGGCCCTTGTGCCCCTGATTCAGCCCCCCATTATGCGGCTCCTCACCACCCCCGAGGAACGTAAAATCCGCATGAAGAGCCTTCGCCCGGTCAGCAAGCGGGAAAAAATCTGGTTCGCCCTCTTTGTGACCGTTTTCTGCATCATGGTGATCCCCGATTCCGCCCCCTTGATCGGAATGCTCATGCTCGGAAATTTCATGCGCGAAAGCGGTGTCACCGAACGCCTCGTCAAGGCCGCCCAGAACGAAATCATCAACATCATCACCATTTTTCTCGGCCTCGCCGTCGGAACGAAGATGTCGGCCGACGCCTTTCTCGATGCCCAGACCATGTTGATCCTCCTCCTCGGGGTCACCGCCTTTATTGTCGCCACCGCCAGTGGGGTTCTCATGGCCAAGGTGATGAACAGATTCTCCAAGAATCCGATCAACCCTCTGATCGGTTCCGCCGGTGTCAGTGCCGTCCCGATGGCCGCCCGCGTTTCCCAGGTCGAAGGCCAAAAGGCCGATCCCGGCAATTTCCTCCTCATGCACGCGATGGGTCCAAACGTCGCCGGGGTCATCGGCTCCGCCCTCGCCGCCGGCTTCTTCCTCTCCCTCCTCGGCGGAGGATAATATCCTCCATCCACCATCCACCATCCGCCATCCACCATCCGCCATCCATTATCCGCCATCCACCATCCGCCATCAACCTCCCATGTCCCTGCCTGAACTAACCGCCACCGAGGCCGCCCAACTGGTCTCTCACAACGATGTCATCGGATTTAGCGGGTTTACCCCCGCCGGTGCCGCCAAGGCCATCCCCACCGCGATCGCCGCCCGCGCATCCGTCGAACACGCCGCCGGGAACGAATTCAAGCTCGGGGTCGTTACCGGTGCCTCCACCGGCGACTCCCTCGACGGGGCCCTCGCCCGCGCCGATGCGATTCTCTGGCGGACGCCGTATCAGAGCGATAAATACCTTCGCGCCGCCATCAACGCCGGCCAGGCCCGCTTCTTTGACATGCACCTCTCGGCCCTTCCCCAGCAGGTCCGCTACGGTTTTCTCGGGAAGCTCAAATGGGCCATCGTCGAGGCCTGTGATGTCACCGACGACGGCGAGATCGTTCTCTCCACCTCGGTCGGAGCGTCCCCCACCTTTCTCCACACCGCCGAAAACATCCTCATTGAGGTCAACGCCTTCCATCCCGGGGCGCTTCGCGGGCTCCACGATATCTACGAGCCTCTCGACCCGCCCCACCGCCGCGAGGTCCCGATCTACCGCGCGAGCGACCGGGTCGGCTCGCCCGTCGTCAAGGTTGACCCCGCGAAGATCCGCGGGATCGTTCGGACTAACCTTCCCGACGAGGTCGGTGGCTTTAAGGATCCCGACCCCACGACTCTCAAAATCGGAGAAAATGTCGCCAACTTCCTCGCCGCCCAGATCCAGTCCGGAGCGATCCCGCCGGAGTTTCTTCCGATCCAGTCCGGGGTCGGCAACATCGCCAACGCCGTCCTCGGCGCAATGGGGGCGAACGAGGACATCCCCCCGTTCGAGATGTATTCCGAGGTCATTCAGGACTCGGTCATTGATTTGATGGAATCCGGCGGCATCCGCTTCGGCAGCGCCACCTCGCTCACCCTCAGCCCGGACAAACTGCAGCACGTCTACCGCAATCTCGAAGCCTTCAAGGAGAAGATCCTTCTTCGCCCGCAGGAAATCTCGAATAATCCCGAGATCGTCCGCCGCCTCGGCATCGTCACGGTCAACACCGCGATCGAGACCGACATCTTCGGCAACGTCAACAGCACCCACGTCATGGGCAACAACCTCATGAACGGGATCGGCGGTTCCGGTGATTTCACGCGCAACGCCTATATCTCCATCTTCACCTGCCCCTCTGTCGCCAAGAGCGGGATGATCTCGACGATCGTCCCCCTCGTCAGCCACATGGACCACAGTGAACACTCCGTTCAGGTCATCATTACCGAACAGGGCGTCGCCGACCTTCGCGGAAAAGACCCGCTCGAACGCGCCAACGCCATCGTCGAGAAATGCGTCCACCCCGACTACAAAGATCTCCTCAAACAGTATTTTCACAGCATCAAGGACGGGCATACCCCCCAATCCCTCCAAAACGCTTTTCGCATGCACGAGCGATTCCTCAACGGCGGCGATATGCGGCAAACCACCTGGGCTTAAATGCTGGTCGGCAACAGCACCCGCCACCATTCGCACCATTTTCATTAAAGTCTCAATAAGGATTGCGATGAACCCCTTCCCCTGCTTTCATACTTCAAATGGACGACGTTAACGACCCCTGGAAAACCTTCCGCGACTACCTTTCAAGTCGCGGATTGCGTGTCACCAATCAACGCCACGCGATCTTTGAGGCCGCTTACAACGCCTCCGCTCACTACACTGCCGAAGATCTTCTTGCCTCTGCCCGCATTATCGACCGAACCGTTTCCCGCGCCACCGTCTACCGCACGCTCCCGATCCTGATCGAAAGCGGCCTCGTCCGCGAGGTCGATGTCGGCAAGGACTACAAATATTACATGGCCAACCGGCGCTCGAACACCTTTCAGGCACAGGTCATCTGCGTCGACGATGACCGGATCTACGAGGTCGATGCACCCTTCATGGAATGGTATGGCAAGGCGGTTGCCGAAAAACTCGGCCTCGAGGTCGTCAGCCAACGCCTCCAGGTTCACGCCCGCCTCCGACGAGAAATTCCCGACACCGCTTCCCCTGACCCGGAGGGTCCCCGTCACCGCATTGCGGCTGTCCCGATTGGCAAACCCAGTCGGACCGTTCCGGTTGAAAGCTAATACCGCTGTCGATTAGTCATGGAAACCGAGATCGATTTCCTCGAATCCGTCCTCCGGTATAACCGTAAGGACATTCGCCTCCTTGAGGTTCTCGCCCAACTTTACACCCGTGCGAAGCGCTATCGCGACGGTCTCCGACTTGACCGCCGGATCGTCCGCCTCAAACCGGACTGCCCGACCGCCCACTACAACCTCGCCTGTAGCCTCGCCCTCGTTGGCAACAAGGCCGAGGCCGTTGCCAGTCTCCGCGAGGCCGTCGACCTCGGCTACAGTGACTTTGAATGGATCGAAAAAGACCGCGATTTCGACCCCATCCGCGACTATTCCCCGTTTCGCGAGTTTCTTCGCGAGTTCACCAATTCGTGAACAGTTATACCCTCGGCGGCTTTACCACCGCTACCGCCCTCGCCTTCGAGGCCTCCCTCCTCGACCGTCCCGTCACCGAAAGCTGGTGCTTCTGGGAGGGACCTGATGCTGTCGTGATCGGAAAAAACCAGAACCTCTGGGGCGAAGTTGATGCCGCCGCCACCTACCGGGATGGCATCCCCCTTCATCGACGCATCTCGGGTGGTGGGGCCGTCTTCCACGGCCCCGGCAACCTTAACTTCTGCCACATTTTTCCGTCCAATCAACCCCTCGATTTCGATCATCTCCTCCAACCTCTCATCGGGGCCCTCGACGCTCTCGGAATCCCCGTCGAAAGACGCAACTGCAGCGATCTCTGGATCCCCGACGCTGCCAAAGTCTCCGGAAACGCCGTCGCCCGGCGCCGGAGTTGGTGGCTCCATCATGGAACCCTCCTCGTAAACGCCGACCTCGACCGCGCTTCTTCCTGGCTCGGCAACTCTCTCGGATCTGACCTCATCACCCGCGCAGTTCGGTCCCGCCCCAGCCCGATCACCAATCTTGCCGATCATCATCGGGAGCTTTCCGTCGCCACTCTCGCCTCCGAACTCTCCATCCGCCTGACCGGCCAACTCCCATCCCTGCCCGCATGGACCGGACCTCCGCATCCAACCGATCCGGCCTGGATCATCGGAAACACCCTCCCCTACAGGTTCCGCCCCCCCGACCCCCGCACCCGACTGATCAACGTAACCGGCGGTCGGATCGTCCCCGATCCAGCCGATCCCGAATTTCCGTATTCAAATTGCTGGCACAACCCGGAGGATCTTCTTAGTGCCGCGCATCGAGTCGGGGAACCTGAGGCCACTATCTGGGAAACCTTCTTCCCCTCAACCCGCATCCGTCCCCGGCTATGAGTGGCCCCCGACTCCATATCATTCTCTTCCAGCCCGAGATCCCTCAAAACACCGGGAACGTCGGCCGACTTTGCGCCATAACCGAATCACGGCTCCACCTCATCCACCCTCTCGGCTTTACCATTAACGACCGCCACCTCCGCCGCAGCGGGATGGACTACTGGCACGACCTCGACGTCCACCACCACGACAATTGGGAAGCCTTTGAACAGTCACCCGTCAGTCCACGAGGGAACCTTTGGCTATTCACGACCCATGCTACCCGCACCCACTGGGACGTCGCTTACCTCCCCGGCGACGGCCTCGTCTTCGGGAACGAGGGGCACGGCGCTCCCGACTGGCTCCACGCCCGGATCGGAATCAATCGCCG
>CAZFLQ010000128.1:0-5251 GCA_964519935.1 uncultured Puniceicoccaceae bacterium
GGTTGAGCCATTGAACCTCCGCTTTCTCACCTTTTCCCTTGTCTACTCGGAAATTTCTCCAAAGTATTAGACTGCTCGAGCCATGAATACCTACAAGCCTCACAAACACGGTTTCACCCTTATTGAACTCCTCGTCGTAATCGGGATCATCGGTATTTTCATCGGAACCTTTGGTGTCGCTCTCTCCGGGGGCAATCTTAACACTAAAGTCGAAACTGCCCAGTTTCAAAGCTTTAACCTCCTCAGTCAGGCCCGCACCCTCGCCATCAGCCGTTCTACCACAGTTCGCCTCGCAGTAAACAACGACCCCACCAGCGACGGCTATCTGCGGGAGGTTGCCATCCTGCGCCTCGACCCCACTGACGGTCTCTGGATCCTCGGGGGTGATCTTTTCGAAATCCGAAACGGTGTCGGCATCGTCCCGGCCAACGAGGTACCCGCCGCCTCCGGAATCACCTGGCCGGATAACGTGGTTTCGGTTTTCTCCGGGACCGCCACGACGAACAGCCCGTTCAGCAACGGCGGTTCCTATGCCTACATCGAATTTACCTCCCGCGGCACAGTCGTCCTCCCGGGTGGCGGCACCGACACTCCCCGCCTCGCGATCGCCCCGCTCCAACCTACCCCCGACGGCACCGGGACCGAATTCCCGAATTTCGACATCGCGGTCGGCGTTCTCCTTCGCTTCTACGGAACTCCTGTCAGTCTCGACGGACCCGAGACCTTTCCTCTTTGAAAACCGACATTTCCCGCATGGACCCTTCTGCCCAAAATCTCCCGAAAAATCCCGTCGCTGATCGCGGATCGTCTGCCCTGGTCTCAGGCTTCACCCTCATAGAGGTTCTTCTCGCCGTCGGGGTCTTTACCCTCACGATTATCGGGATGCTCGCCCTTCTCACCCCCGTCACGCGACAAGTTCGCGACATCTTCGACAGCAACCTCGCCAGCCGTGCAATCGGTTCGATTGAAAAGGAACTGCTCCGGATTGAACGGACTCCTGGTGCCAACGACGGACGCACCGGCTTTTTTTACTTTGTCGGGGACAATCTCGACAGCAGCCTCCTCAAGAACGAAGTTGTTCTCTACGCATCCGAGGACGGCTCCCTCGCCCGGATCGACGCCGTCGTTAACAACGCCCCGACCGACACCCCGCGGGGGATTCCGGTTGATCAACGTTACTTCGAAATTTTTGCGCAAGCCTTCGACACCGGCGATTTCGTCTACCAGTCAGGTAACGCCTACATCCCCCTTCAGGTCACCATCACCTGGCCCTTCACCCTGCCCGACGGTTCTGTGGTTGCGGTCGAGGAGCGCCAGAGCTTCACCTACACCACCGCCCTTGTCGCCGGACAATAGAGTGTAACCATTTCCCAATGCAGCCCACTGTCATGCGCCAACCCCTCCAGAGATCTCCCCGTTTCACCCGAAAAGGACACATGCACAACGAACCGCGAGGCGCATTCACCCTCGTCGAGCTTCTCGTCGCGCTCGCCGTCACAGCCCTTATTTCTGGCCTGATGGTCAGTATGGTGTCGTATGTGATGAGTAGTTATAATCGCACGTCGGGAACCCTCGCTGCAATCAGCCAGTCCTCGATCATCTTCTCCCAACTCGTCACCGACCTCGAGTCAGCCGTTGTTCGGAACAAGAACGAGGCGATGGTCGAGGTGGAAATTTTCGAAACTGCTCCCGGAACGTGGGAAGCTACCCAGAAACCGGTCAACCTTCGCTTCGACGAAAACACTTCGATCACCGACCCCGAGGCCAACCTTTACGGACAGGGCTCGACACGAATCCGATTTTTCACGGCGGCCCCTGGATTCGGCATTGCCGGTGATGAAATCGACTCCGTCCGCGGGGTCGCCTACCAGGTCATCTACCGCGGAATTACCGATGCCCCCGGGGCACCGAACGAATTCCAGATCTACCGATCTATGGCTGGTTCCCAGGAAACTTTCGACGCCGGCTATGATTTTGCTTCAACAGCGTACACCACCCCCGAGGGCAACCCCAACACCCAAGCTCTTACCGTTGGAACTCTTCTCAATCCACCCAACGCTTACGTCCTCGCCTCGAACATCGTCGATTTCGGAATTCGCCTCCTCTACGATGTTAATGACGATGGAGAGCTCGACGTGATCTTCCCCCGTCGCACCACCGGGGTCACACAGGCCGACGGAACCGTCCTCCCCGCCTCTGGTAACCTGACCTACCGCGGCTTTGGCAACCGCGTCACCGTCACGAACGGCGGCTCCGCCGTCGAGGGCCCTTATCCCGAGGCTGTTGAGGTTGTCGTTCGCGTTCTTACCCCCGAGGGCGTTCGTGAGATCAACGCCATTGATGCCGGACTCGTGCCGGGTGCCGACTGGTGGGAAACCGCGATCCGAACTTCCGAGGCCTTTTCGCAGGTCATCACGATTCCTAGTAAGCCCCTCTAAATACCGAAACTCAGGCCTCGCGAAGGCTCGACATTGCCAACCCCGACCCATCATCTTTGCACCCGTTCCACCCTTTTTGACCATGAAAGAAACCGCACGGAAATATCTCATCGCTGGAAACTGGAAGATGAACACGAACGTCGCCGAGGGTGTCGAGCTTGCCAACGACATCGTCGCCGCAACCGGCAGCCAATACGAGGTCGGGGTCTGCCTCTGCCCTCCCTTCACCAGCCTTCAGGCCGTCGGGACCGCCATTGCCGAATCGAGCGTTTCCCTCGGTGCCCAAAATATGCATCCGGAGGCCTCCGGTGCCTTTACCGGTGAAATCTCAGCCGAGATGCTCCGCAGCCTCTATTGCAACTACGTCATTCTCGGACACAGCGAACGCCGCGCCCTCTTTGGCGAGGACGATGCCTTCGTCAACGCCAAGGTCAAGGCCGCCCTCACCAGCAGTCTCAAACCTATCCTTTGCGTTGGGGAAACCATCGAGGAGCGCGAGGCCGGGGAAACCCTCAAGGTAGTCGAAACCCAACTCCGCGGGGGTCTCGAAGGGATCGCCACCGACGATGCTGAAACCATCGTTATCGCCTACGAACCCGTCTGGGCGATCGGAACCGGCAAAACCGCTACTCCCGAGATGGCACAGGAGGTCCACGCCGCCATCCGCAGCTTCCTCGCCGACATCCTTGATGCGGCCATCGCCGACAAAATCCGCATTCTTTACGGCGGTTCGATGAAACCGGGCAACGCGCCTGAATTACTCCAACAGGCTGATATCGATGGAGGGCTCATCGGCGGTGCTGCCCTCCAGGCCCGCTCCTTCACCGAGATCGTCGAGGCCGCCCTCGAACTGTCGGCCTGAGTGCTGCCGGTATCGTCGCCTTAACAAAAGCCCGGACGCCCCTCCAATGGAAGACGAACCCCGCCAGCCTATCGATGCTTTGATCGTCGGCGGCGGTCTCGGCGGTTGCCTCCTCGCCTGGACAATGGATCAACTCGGATGGGACTATCGCGTCGTCCACAAAACCCTCCCCGGAAGTGCCTGGCCGGTCGCCCCGGCTGTCTTCAGTCCCTTCGTCGCCAACGCCCTCCGTCCGGTTCCGAACTTTGACCGGTATCGGAAGGCCGCCGAGGCGATGTATCGCGAAATTGAAAAGAATACCTCGGAACTCGTTTTCTGGGACACCCCCATCCTTTACCGGTTCAGTTCCGCCCAACAACGGGAGGCCTTCGCCGCCCTCGCGGCCGGGGAGAACAACAACTGGATCGAATCCCTGATTGCACCGGATAGCACCGAGAACGGGATTCACCTCCCCGAGGGCGGTGCCCTCGTCAAAGGTGGAGGTTCCATCTCGGTCCCGCGCCTCGTCGAGGTCATGCACCGTTGGTTGCGCTCCCGCAACCGACTGATCGAAGACCTCTTCGAGTATGATTACCTCGAATGCTACGAAGACGGTGTCATCTATGACGAATTTGAACCCAGCGTGATTGTCTTTGCCGAGGGCGGAGGTGTCCGCGCCAATCCCTGGTTCGGAGCCGAGATCCTCGACCCGCACCGCGGTGAGGTAGTTGATCTGGGATGCGAAAAAGACTGTGGCGATCTCATCATCATCGGTGAACGCTGGCTCGCCCCTGTCGCCGATGGACGTTACTTCTGCGGAGGGGTCGAATATCCGCAGGGCCTCGAAAGCGATCCCACCGACACCGCCCGGAAAAACCTGATTGATGCTGCCGAAAATCTTCTCGAAGGCACCTGTAATTCGTTTGGCCAACGTGCCGGAATTATCCCCCACGGAGCTGACCGCAATCCAGTCATCGGACCCCACCCAGACCTGCCCTACCTCCAGGTTTTCAACGGATTTGGCGATAACGGCGCACTCCTGATGCCCTTCTGGGCTCGGCAGTTCGGCAAATCTCTCGCTGGACAAACTGCCCTTCCCGAGGCGATCCTCCCCTCCCGCTTCAATTTCGAGGACTGAACAGAGGGCGATGCGCGTCACCGAAGCCGCCCACGCCTTCGTCGCCCCTGCCCTCGGTCTAGGCGGTATTCACCTCGATGCAACCTGCGGGAACGGCCACGACACCCTCTTCCTACTCCGCCACGCCCCCGTCAAACATCTCATCCTCGCCCTCGATCTACAGCCAACCGCAGTCGCCGAAACCGAGAGGAGAGTTCACAATGCCGGGTATCCCAACGAACGTTGCCGCGTGATCTGCGACGATCATGCCAACCTCTGCCACCATTTGCCCCCGACCCCCTCAATCGGCATTGCCATCTTCAACCTCGGATACCTCCCGGGCGGCGATCACTCCATCATCACCCAACCCTCCACAACCATCGCCGCCCTCGAGACCATCCGCCGGCTTCTCGTCAACAACGGTCGTCTCGCCGTCGCCGTCTACCCCGATCATCCCGGCGGCTCCGACGAATCCGAAGCCGTCGATGCCTGGTTCCTCCGCCAAGGAGTGCCTCCGGTATCGCGTCCTCCCCGCGGCCCCTACCTGCAAACGTATCAAATGGTCTGAAAACCCGCCCCGAGCCCAGCCCCAGAACCCAATCTCGGAAATTCATAAACCCTCGACCAAGGACCCCCGACATCCTGACATCGCGCTCCGCGCCATTACCACGCTCACTTCGAAATGAAGTCGCCGTGGGGTGATCGACCGACCAAAGAATGGGTGCCGATGACCGACCCTAGAACCAGCTCTCTAAAGAAAGAACTCTACGAACTGGTCAAACAGGACGAGCGAATCTTTGATTTCATTCAGTCCGCCGCGCTGGATGGTCTGTGGTATTGGGATTTGGAAAACCC
>CAZFLQ010000129.1:0-5183 GCA_964519935.1 uncultured Puniceicoccaceae bacterium
CCGCCCATGCCACCCTTTCTCCATGTCTGACTCAAAGGGTATCCGTATCGCTCTCCTCTCTCTCCATGGCCTCATCCGTGGCCACGATCTCGAACTGGGCCGCGACGAGGACACCGGCGGACAGACCCGCTACGTCCTCGAACTGACCCGCGCTCTTGCCGAAGACCCCGCCGTCGAACGGGTTGAACTGATCACCCGTCAGGTCATCGACGACCGCGTTGCCGACGACTACGCCGCCCTCGAGGAACATCTTTCCGAAAAGGCTTCGATCGTCCGGATCCCCTTCGGCCCCCGCCGCTATCTCTACAAGGCCAAACTCTGGCCCTACATCGACACCTTTGTCGACCAGTGCCTGAACTACTTCCAGCGCGCCCGGCGGGTCCCCGATGTCATCCACGGTCACTACGCCGATGCCGGCTACGGCGGTGCCCAGCTCGCCCGCCTCCTCGGCATCCCCTTCGTCTTCACCGGTCACTCCCTCGGCCGGATCAAACTCGAACGGCTCCTCGAATCCGGTTCCCCGCGCGATAAAATCGAATCCCGCTACAATATCTCCCGCCGGATCGAAGCCGAGGAATTTGCCCTTGAAACCTGCTCCCTGATCGTGACGAGCACCCACCAGGAGGTCCGCGAGCAATACGAACGCTACGAACACTACGTCCCCGAACGGATGGAGGTCATTCCCCCCGGGGTCGATCTCGAGGCCTTCCGCCCACCCGCCCCCGACGACGCCGAGGGACCGATCCACGCCGCCATCAACCGCTTCCTCGACGATCCCAACAAACCCCTCATCGTCGCAATGGCCCGTCCCGACGAGCGTAAAAATCTCGAGATGCTCGTCCGCACCTATGGCGAATCCCCCGACCTCCAACGATCCGCCAACCTCGTCCTCATCATGGGTAACCGCGACGACCTCCGCGACATGCCCCCCGGCCAGCGCGCTGTCCTCAACAACGTCCTCACCCTGATCGACGTTTACGACCTTTACGGCAAAGTCGCCTATCCGAAAAAACACGAGTTCACCGATGTCCCCGACATCTACCGGATGGTCACCGCCTCCCGCGGGGTTTTTGTCAATCCCGCCATGACCGAACCGTTCGGGCTCACCCTCCTCGAAGCCGCCGCCAGCGGTGCCCCCATTGTCGCAACCAACGACGGCGGTCCTTCCGACATCATCGGCAACTGCCGCAACGGAATCCTCGTTGACCCTTTCGATTCCACCGCAATCGAAAAGGCCCTCCTCCAGGTTGTCACCGAGCCCGCAAAATGGAACGAATGGTCCCGCCTCGGTCTCGAAAATGTCCACACCCACTACTCCTGGGAACGCCACACCGAACGCTATCTCCGCGACCTCAAGGAAATCCTCCGCCAATCCCGCTCTTCCTCATCGGACACCCCTACCCGCCGGACCCGGCGCATGCCCCAGATCGACCGGTTGATCATTGCTGATATCGACAACACCCTTACCGGAGACGACGACGCCATGCAGCGGTTCTTCGATCTCATCACACAAACCGATGAAAATATCGGCTTCGGCATCGCCACCGGACGGCGTTACGAGGAGGTCCTTGCCATTATGGAGGAATTTTCCATCCCCCACCCCGAGGTTCTCATTACGGCCGTCGGCACCGAGATCTACTACGGCAAAAACCTTACCGCCGACAAAAGCTGGCGCAAACACATCGACTTCCGCTGGGAACCCGACCGGATTCGCTCCGTCCTCGCCGATGTCGAGGGCCTCTTCGAGCAAGCCCCCGAAAACCAGTCCCCCTTCAAAATCAGTTTTGAATACGACGCCTCCGTCGCCCCCGGGATCGCCGGGATCCGCCGCATCCTTCGCGAAAACGGTCTCCGCACCAACGTCATTGGCTCCCTCGGGATGTTTCTCGACATCATCCCCTCCCGCGCCGGGGCCGGATTGTGCATCCGCCACATGGCCTACAAGTGGGGCTTCCCCCTCGAAAATATTCTCGTCGCCGGCGACTCCGGAAATGACGAGGCCATGCTCGCCGGCAACACCCTCGGCGTTGTCGTCGGCAACTACAGCCCCGAACTCGAAAAACTCCGGCGCTTCCCCCGCGTTTACTTCGCCGAGGCCAGCCACGCCAACGGTATCATCGAGGGAATCAACTACTACAACTTCCTCGATGTGATCCACATCCCGAACGATCGTATCTCCGAGCCCAATGGCTGACATCGACTACGCCTACGAGGCGCAGCGCTCCCTCGACCGCATCTGGCCTCGGGTTAATCAGCTTATTGCCGAAAGCGAGTTCGACCCCGTTGCCCGCACCCGTTTTCAGGAAAATCTCGAACGCCGCTTCTCCGAACACTGGCTCCGCCTCTTTTGCCTCCTCCACCGGCTCTACGGGTCGTTTTACGATTTCTATTACTATCTCGAGAACATCACCCTGACCGCCGTCGAATGCGCCCTCGATCGGCCTTCCCCCCTCCGCGAACTCGACCGCCGCCGTGAAAATGATCCCGGCTGGTATCTCTCCCGGAAAATGGTCGGCGGTTCCCTCTACCTTGACCTCTTTGCCGGTGACCTTACCCGCCTGCGTGAGAAAATCCCTTACCTCCGCGATCTCGGGCTGACCTACCTCCACCTCATGCCCCTCCTCGCTTCCCGTCCCGGAAACAGCGACGGCGGATATGCCGTCAGCGACTACCGTGCCGTCGACCCACCCCTTGGCACCATTTCCGACCTCCGTACCCTCGCCTCCGAACTCCGCGAATGCGGGATTTCCCTCGTTCTCGATTTTGTCCTCAACCACACCTCCGAAGATCACGAATGGGCCCTCCGCGCCCGCGAAGGAGAACGCATGTATCAGGAATACTATTACATGTTTCCCGACCGCGTTCTTCCCGACGCCTACGAGGCCAACCTCCGCGAAATTTTCCCGACCGTCCGGCGCGGAAACTTCACTTGGGACAGCGGCATCGGCAAATGGGTCTGGACCACCTTCAACAGCTTCCAGTGGGACCTCCGCTACACCCACCCGGAGGTCTTTCGCGCCATGGCCGCCGAGATGCTCCACCTCGCCAACACCGGGGTCGAGATTCTCCGCCTCGACGCCGTCGCCTTTCTCTGGAAACAGCTCGGCACCAATTGCGAAAACCTTCCCGAGGCCCACATCCTCATCCAGGCCTTCAACGCCGTTTGCCGGATTGCCGCTCCCGGCCTTGTCTTCAAGTCCGAGGCCATCGTCCACCCCGACGAGGTCGTCCGCTACATCAGCCGACAGGAATGCCAGCTATCCTACAACCCCACCCTCATGGCCCTCCTCTGGGAGGCGACCGCGACCCGCGAGGTCAAACTCCTCCGCCAATCCCTCTCCCACCGCCACACCCTCCCCCCCGGAACCGCTTGGGTCGACTACCTTCGCGGTCACGACGATATCGGCTGGTCCTTTGACAACGGAGATGCCACCGCCGTTGGCATTAACCCGCAGGACCACCGCAATTTCCTCAACTCCTTTTACACCGGTACCTTTCCCGGCAGCTTTGCCTGCGGCCTCCCCTTTCAGCACAACACCGACACAGGCGACATGCGCATCGCCGGCACAATGGCCTCCCTCGCCGGACTCGAACAAGCCCTTGAATCGGGAGAACCCCTCCTCCTCGACCTCGCCATCAACCGCATTCGCATGCTCTACGGCGTCCTCTCCAGCATCGGCGGCATCCCCCTCATTTTTGTCGGCGAAGAATGGGGCCTGACCAACGACTACGGCTACCTTGCTGACCCCGAGAAAGTTGACGACAGCCGCTGGCTCAACCGCCCCCCGATGGACTGGACCCTCCTCGAACAGATCGACACCCCCGACCACCCCCGCACCCGCATCTTCCGCACCCTCCAACACCTCTTCGCGATTCGGAAATCCATTCCCGCCTTCGACGGCAACCACATGCGGCTCCTCCTCCCGCACCACCCCCACGTCCTCACCTACCTCCGCTGGCACGACGCCAGCAACCTCGTCGTCATCGCCAACTTCTCCGACCGCCCCCAGGAAATCGACCTCCGCCCCCTCCGCCGCGAAGGCCTCGCCCACTTCATGCGCGACACCCTTACCAACATCACCCTCTCCACCGCCACACCCAATCACCCCCCCCCCCCCTACACCCTCCTCTGGCTCGACGAAGATTAACCCGCCCCCCCCTATGAACAACGGATTTGCAATCCCTTTTTTCCGAGCCCCCCAGCCGACCGAGCCCCACGCCGACCCGCAGGGTCCACCCTTTGCCCCTTGGACAACGAACTCAGTCCCCGATTAAGCTCTTTGACTTCAGCTTTTTGATTTTTGGCGCGATCACAAAAGAGCAGTAACCCGCCTCCGGATTCCGTGCAAAATAGTCCTGATGGTAATCCTCCGCCTCGTAAAACGTTTCCAGAGGCGAAATCTCCGTCACGATGGGATCGGAAAATAACGCCGCTGCTGCCACCTTTGATACCTCCGCCGTCTCCCGCTCCACATCGTCTCCGTAAAAGATCGCCGATCGGTATTGTGTCCCCACATCCGCCCCCTGCCGATTCAACGTCGTCGGATCGTGCGACACCCAGAACAGATCCAGCAGCTCCCGGTAGCTCACCACCTCCGGATCATAGGCAATTCGAACCACCTCCGCGTGCCCCGTCCGCCCGGTCGTCACCGCCCGGTAGTCCGGATTTGGAACATCCCCGCCAGCATATCCGCTAACGACATCGAGCACCCCTGCCTTTGCCTCAAAAACCGCCTCCGTACACCAGAAGCACCCACTCCCAAAAACCGCATATTTCGCTGATTCCATTCGAGCAGGATCAACCATCTTGACCCCACTTGCAACCGACTCCGTCGACTTCGCACACCCGCTACCCACGAACAGCAGCACCCCGACCAAACAATGCCCAAAAATCTTCATCCCCCATAAAACACCCCCTTCCCCAATTCCTCAACCCCCGGCAAACCATTCCACCCGACAACCCCCCCTGCAAACCATTCACCCACAGGTTGAATGGTTTGTTCAAATTATGCTATCAGATTCCCTACTCCTCCGCCCCCCAAAAGCCGACCCATCTTTGTGCCTTGGCGCCTTTGTGAGAGACAATTGCCGAGCCCACGCCCAAATCCAACTCCCGAACCCCCACAATTCTGTCTCACGCAAAGACCCCAAGACCCCAAGCTTTTCCTCCATCTCTGGGTCTC
>CAZFLQ010000130.1:0-5144 GCA_964519935.1 uncultured Puniceicoccaceae bacterium
ACATCAGCGTACCATAAAATCTCTTACAATAGCTTCCTTCACTCAGCAGCTATATACGGATAGATCAACACCCGGTCGTGCACCAGAACGACGAGATCTCCCCGTCCATCTCCCGTCGCATCGAAAATTGCAACCTCCCTCGGCTCGATCCGGCTTTGCCCCCGACCCATCGCGTGGATGTTCTCCTCAAAAACGCGGAACCAAACCCTGCTGACCCAACTATCATCCTTCGTATCCTCCGCTCGCGAAAGGATCTCCAATCGTGCCGAAGCCGGTGATAGCAGAACCATCTCCGGGCGTCCGTCGCTTCCGATATCCCCTGTCCAGGCCCCCACATAAACCACCTCCGGGTCAGGATTCGTAAAGATTGGTACGGCTTCGTAGTGTCGAACAACCTGCCCATCCTTCGACAACATAAAGGAATCATTCCCCAGGAATCCGAACCGCTCGATTCCGCTCCGATCCCGCCGCGTCACCAACCTCCCGGCTGCTTCCGGCAAGGTCTTCCGCGTTCCTGCAAAGGTCACGCCGCCATCCGTCTCCCGAGACTCAAACACCACCCAACGATCCCCTCCCGAGGCCAGCGCGTGGATTGCCCCCGGACCCTCCGAGTGACCCACCGACACCACCACCGGCGAGGATAAATCCATCTCTGCCGAGGGCGCGTTGAACTGCCCCGAGATTTCGATACCCTCGCCGTCACCCAGCCGATACTGCCGAATGAATCCGCTCGACGTCACATAGATTTCATCAACCCCATCCCCATCGATGTCTCCCGTCGTCAGCCGCGACGGATCCAACCCGTCATTTCCATCCCCCGGAAACACTCCCGCCTCAATCCGCTCCCACTTCCCCGAATCGCCCTCGCCGGTTTCCCGAAACAGGATCAGGGGCTCACCTGAGACCACCATCAACAGAAACCGGTCGCCCCCCGCGTCCAACCTCGCAAACCGCATCCACAAGGGCGGTCGCTTGATTCCCGCGAGATCAAGGACTTCCCCGTCCCGCTCCCACCCATCCGCAGTTTGCCGGAAAAACCGTATCCCATAGTCGATCCGCCCTTTTCGCACCGCCACCGCCACACGACGGCCCTGCGCATCCCAGCCAAAACCGACCGGCTCGTTCGACAGCTCAAAAACATGGGGGAACCCAAACGACCCTTTCGCTTCATCGAACTCTGCAAAACCGACAAAACCCTCTTCCCCCGAATGCACAATCACCCCTGACGGCAGATCATCTACCCCCGTCACCGCCTCCATCCCCGAGATCCCCCGAAAACTCGGGAAACGCCGCCGGAAACTTCCTCCGTCTCCATCCAATCCGATCCAGACAATCTCCGCCTCGCCCGAATCAGCGAGGATCCAGCCACCCGTGCCACCCCCATTAAAACCAACCGCCGCCGTCGCCGCAACGGTCTCCATCGTTGGAAATCTCCCGGTTCCCGCCCCCGGCAAGAGAGCGCCTTTCGCGACCACCGCGTCATCCGAACCGATCGTCATCAAACCCGTTTTTCCGTCCCGACCCGGGACCGTCAGAAATCCATTGCGAACCGGCCCAAGGTAAACCATCTGCCCCATCCCGCCTTCCGCCAGAACGTCCGGGATCCAGTTCAGAAAACCCGCCGCGCCCCGGTCCACATACCCCAGATCCAGTCGCCCATCCCCGTCGAAATCCGCCAATTCTCCTCCGATCGCTTTCGATACCGTCAGCCGATGACTGGGCCCCATTTCCCAGACCCCATCCCCTCTATCATTCCAGACTAAAAAACGGTCGTCCGCCAAATATCCAATCTGCCGACCACCCTCAGGGATCAGAATCCGATGCCGATCACGGGATAGCGGAACGTCCTCGATTCGTTCGACCGCCACTAAATCAAAACCGTCCGCACCTCCCAGGTAAATTTCGAGACTGTCACCCCCCACCGCCACCACCAGATCCGTGTAGCCATCACCGTCGAGATCCGTTGCCGCCAAATCAACCGGAGCCCGTCCGATCCTCAGGATCGAGCGTTCAAAGGGCGCATTCGTGAACGACGGCACCCATCCTGACAATTCCCCCGGCCGGTTTTCCTCCCCAACCAACCCGGAATCCGTTTCATCGCGCCGCAAATAAATCTCAACCCGCAAACGATCCGGGTTCACGATCGCAAAATCCCCCCGGCCATCCCCGTCGAAATCCGCTCCCGCGAGTGCCCCAACATTCCAGTCGGTCCGAATCACCTCTGGCGCCCCCAGACCGAAGGCATCCCCGACTACCGCAGCCTCCTCCGCGACCGCCGTCCCCGCCGTTGCGCCACAAACCAACCACGCCAGCAAACCAACCAAACACACCCGCGACCTCATCCTCAATCCTCCGCTTTCCGAACCAAGTCCTGCCGCGACCGCAACACACCCCCCTCGATCCACGAGACCGACACGGCCTCCATCTCAACCGAATCGAACGACTCGGTCAAAAACTCCACGAACGCCACCCCCTCTTCATCCCCCGACAAATCAATTATCGACTCCATCGTTTCCCCGAGGTTTTCAAAGGTCCGCTCGAGATCGCTGTAGGACAGGGCAATCGGCTCCGAGACACCTCCCATCCGGTTCAACAATTCGGACGCCCGCTCATCCTGCGACTCCGTCGCCTCCGGCTCCGCTACCCCCGCATAACGCAAATGGATTCCCTCCGAACCGAATGCGAAAATCAAAGCATCATCCTCGAAAGCCCAGGCATAAACTCCCGCCTCACCCTCCGCCACCGGTGCAAACTGCGACAAGCGAACCACATTGAAGGTCGTTTCACCAACTGGCTCCGTCTCGATCCACTCCATCGCCATCGCAAAATTCCGAACCAACGAATCGTAGAGCGACTCCAGCAAACCGCCCGGGGCCAGCTCCATTACCATGTAGGTATCGTTCGCCACCATATCGTCACCCCGCCCCGGCAGGCTGTAGGTCGTCATCTCCGTCCCAAACCCCCCAAACAGAGCCGCCCGGATATCTACCCCCAAAAGATTGCTGAAATTCGTCATCTGCGCCTCGTACTCGGAAAACTCCGCCGGAAAAAGCCGACCGAAAAATCCCTCGGCCCCCGTTAACATCGCCGACAGGTCAAACCCGGTCCGGCCCACCGACAATGCCCCCTCCGGCATCGCCGGAAGCGTATCGGCCTTCAGCGTCCGAAACTGCAGAAGGCTCCCCAGACCCCCATCGGTTGCATAGTTCAGGTCTGATTCCAGGCGCACGTAGTTCGGCTCCAGCTCAATGCTCATCCCCATCGCCCGCAAACCCGTCAAGCCGAGCACTTCAATCAGAGTTTCTGCATCGACCATTGGATCTGGTGTCATCCCAATCTCTGCCCGGATCAGCGCCTCGAGCCCCGCCCAAACCCGCTCACCCTTCAGGAAAACAGCCATCTCCCCGCCCAAATGGGTGTCAACTGACAGCCCTACCGGATACCATGCTTCCGAAAAACCCGGCTGCGCCCCATCCATCCGACCGAGCGCATCCAATAGCCCATTTCCTCCAACCTGCATGACCTGAACCCCTTCGATCAGGGCAAACTCGACCTTTGGCGCATCCTCCGCCCCATCAATCACCCGCAGGGCCGGAATTCCCTCCAGGTCGAAACCTTCCAGAATCACCTCGCTATCCTCAAAGGCCTCCTCAACCACAACCTGCCACGCCTCTGGATCACCGGAATACCCCGATGCCAGCACAATCACTGGTGGCGTCTGGTCCACAAAAACACCGCCCAATTCCGCTATCCCGAAAACCAGTGGACCCTCTACCTGCTCGAACCAGGCCTCCAGCGAATCCGGAATCTCAGCATCTTCCCGTTCAAAGGCATCCGCCAGGCCCTCGAACCAATCCTCCCCAAACGCATCCCCCAACGGACTCGCCTCCCAACGCTCCCGCAGAGCATTCAAATCCGGCACCACGACCAACATGTCCGGTTCTGCCGGCAGTGCCGACAACACCGCATCCAAGGTCGTCTCCGCCTTCAAGGTCGGGAACATCGCCGTCAGTGGCATCAGCAAAGAAAGGAAGAGAGAGGTTTTCGGTTTCATGGATCGCATTGGTTCAAAATTCAGATTCAACAGGCCATCGGCCGCATCAATTTGGCGGAGCTGGATAACGGAAACCCTCGTTCGGGTTCGCCGGATCCCAGGCAAAGGCATCCCGGTTGCGCAGGAAAATCTTCAGAAACTCCGCCGGGATTGCAAAGCCCAGACCCTCCGCCCCCATTCCCACAACCTTCATGTTGTTTACCCCGACAACTTCACCAAAACGGTTGAAAAGCGGCCCGCCCGAGTTCCCCGGACTGATCTGCGCCGTCGTCTGGATGTAGAGTTTACCCTCGATCAATCGATTTTTCAGGCTGACGATTCCCCGCGAGACCGAACGCTCCAACCCTAGGGGACTGCCGATTGCAAACACGTCATCACCCGCCGCGACCTCCGCCGCCCGCCCGATCGACACATGCGGAAAGGCCTCTTTCGTAACGCCTTCTTTCTCCTCTCGGTCAATCTTCAGCAATGCCAGATCCATCTCCGGACTTGTCGCCACAATCCGCACCCGGTCGAAACGCTCCCGCTCCAGCCCCCCCGCATCCTTTCGGAAAAAAACCACATCAATCCGCGTCTCGCCCGCGACCACGTGATCGTTCGTCACCACAAACCCGTCCGGATGAATCAGAAACCCCGAACCCAGACCGGTCGGCGTCTCTACCAGCACGACGGCCTCCCCCAGCGCTTCAACCCAATCCGCAACCGGACGCACCATCCGCTCACCCGGCCGGCCCTCGAAGAAAACCCCCGCTTCCGGGGACACAACCGATTCAGTGTATCCAGTTTCTGAATACGTTTCAGAAAGGCTTCGGCTTATGATTGATTCGGACGGAACCTCCACCACCCGAAATCCCAGATCAACCACCACGACCCCCCGGCGCTCAGCGACAACCTCACCCCTAACCTCGGACCCGTTTTCCAACACGAAAACCTCGACCGCCCCCGGGAGGACACCCCCGGCAAATAGTAGAAAAACCCATAAAAACTGCGCCTGCACAGCACGATACCACCCGCCCCGGACCAACAAATCAACCCGGAATTGGTTCCGCCCCCCGCAAAAGTGCCCACCCGCTTCCAGCGTGTGACCCCG
>CAZFLQ010000131.1:0-5123 GCA_964519935.1 uncultured Puniceicoccaceae bacterium
ACACGTTCATAAGCTGCTGCCTTCAGTTCCCGCCAACGATCCCAATCCACATCCGGGGCGTGTACAACCTGCCTCAACAATGACCGCCACTCCAATAATACCCTTTCGATATCCCCCTCCCGGATTCGTTCCGTCATGAACTCTGATCGCGCCTGCGGATTGCCCAGAATCGACCGCAAAACCTCCCCCGCGCCGTTCCCGTACTCCACCGGCAGTCCCCGCCGCAGGTAGGCTGTCACGGTTTTCCAATTACAGGCTATTCGGCAAACGTCTCCCAGTCGGGTCGATCCGCCTTCAATCTCCTCAAACCGGTGCCCCGCCCGCAGATTCGCGAGGTCATAAAGGAGATCCTCAATTGCGTAGGAACGATCCTCGAGGGCAACCGCGATCGCGAGCCCCTCGGCGTGATGAAAGAAACTCGTGATAATCCCCCGCCGGGTCGGATGTAACTTTCCATCAACCAAGCCCAGCTCGCGCCAATCGCCGACCACACCGGAACCGGGCTCGGCCCTCACCTGCCGCCGAGGCAAGCCCAAAGCCACCCCAATATCGAAATCCAGATCCGCCCGCACCTTTCGTACCGGCACCCCCAACAGATAACGGCCCGACTGCTCCCGCCGCGCAAAAACGATCCCGTCCCGATAGTCCAGGCGGACCACAATCCGCCCTCCCTTTACCGTCCAATCCCGTATCCGGCCCCCGTCGGTTACCTCTGACAGGAGAGGCAGCCAGTCCCGCTCGAGAACCTCCAGACTGACCGCGCGGCGCAACTTGCGGCCCGTTTGACCCTCCGCGTCAAGATCCCGCAAACCGCGGAAAAACCATTTCGACAAGGTCACTTTACCCTGCCCTTCCGCCTCCGGGAACGATGCCACCGTCACGATACGCCCATAGGTCGGTTTTCCCTCACCCTCCAGTCGGCACAGGCTTCCATGCGGGATCGCCTTGAGAGTTTCCGCCCATTCCAATGCCGGAACCCAGCGCTTGCCGGTCCAGGCCATACATTCCCCCAATGCCACCCGCTCTTTTCGCCCCAACCGCTCCCACTCTCCGGCCGTATTGCACATTTCGGTGATCTCCGAAGCATCGTCGCCAACACTCGTCGCGACTTGCTCAACGGGAGCCTGAGATCCATCCCCGGTTGACCCGATGACACGTTCTCCCCGGAAAAGATTTCCAAAGATCCGATCAAGGGCGTTTGGCGGACTTTCCCCCAAAACTACTGCTGTTTCCAGAAATTGGATACAAGATGCCCAATCGACAGTCGAGTTTCCCCGCAGACGCAAAGGACGGGCCTCTGCCAATCCCGGCTTTCCCGGGATCTGCAAGGCATACCCGACCGGATCAATCCCCCGACGACCCGCCCGTCCGTACATTTGGAGAATTTCATCCGGACGCAGACGGCGGATTTCCGGCCCGACCTGATACTCCGCATCCGTTACACAAACCGTCCGTACCGAAAAATTGATGCCCGCCGCCAGACCGGTCGTCGCCACAATCACCCGCAGCTGACCCGATTTTGCGAGCGGTTCAACCAAACCTGCCCGCTGCGGATAACTCAGTCCGCTGTGATGAAAGGCTACCCTCGACCTCAACATCCTCGCCAGCCCCCCCCTCCCCAGTTTCGCCTGCTCAGCCGTCAGTTGGAGGGGATCCTCGTCCGGCAGAGCCGCCGCCAATTGCCTCGCGAGACGCTCCGCGACCGATCGGCGTGGCGCAAACAGCAGGATCGGGCCGAGATCGGCTTTCAACGTTTTCGCAACCAGGGTCGGCCAGAAACCCTTCACCCCGCGCGGCACACTCCCCGGGATTGCCTCGGCCTGGATCGCCTCGAGCGGAACCGGCCGACGCGCACATTCAACCAACCGAACGTTCCGACCAATGCGCTTCAGCCAGGAGGTTACCTCCCCCGGATTGGCAACACTCCCACTCAGGAGCAACAGTCGGGTTCGCTCCGGCGCCATCGCAATAACCTGCTCGTAATGAATCCCCCGCGTCGGATCGTCCATCAACTGATACTCGTCCACCACGAGGAGATCCGGCCCGCGACCCGCAAAGATTGTCCGCATCTGCGTTTCAAGTGTCGCCACAATCACCGGCGCATCCGTCCGGTAGGCAAGATCCCCTGTCAGGATTCCGACACGCCAGCCCCGCTCCTCCCATTCCCGCTGCTTATCATTTGCCAGGGCCCGCGTCGGGACAGTGTAGACCGCCTGCCCCGTAAAACCGTGTTCGATCAGGTATTCGAAAATGAAGGTTTTCCCCGCCCCGGTCGGCGCGTCCACGACCACGTCCTCCCCACACTGAAGGGCTTGGATCGCTGCCTGTTGCCAGAGGTCCGGAACCCGCAGACGATCTTTCAAATCTTCAAACCCATCCAAGTCCATTGCTGACTCCACCGAAAAGACTCGCTTCGGATCGCCGCGAACTCAAGACGGAAGGAACGAAAAGGATTGCCATCAAATTTTGGAACGCATTTACCTGAGGGCTTTCGCTGATTTTCGGGATTTCTGAAACTCAGGCTCAACCATCACAAAAAACCGACCGACTCTGGATGGATCATCCGTTTGCTGAACAGTGCCAGGAACTCGCCCGCTCGTTCCTTTCAAATAACCTCGCCGCGATTAACGAGGACGGGACTTTGTCCCCAATTCATGGGGAACCCGTTGGGCCCAATGAGCCCGGCCACGCCGCCCTCGCGATCGGTGAATACTATCGCGCGACGAACGAGACTACCCTTGATGGACACGACCTCGTCGACCTCGCCGCAAGGACAATCACTGCCCAGGCCTTTGCTCCCGAAGCCTCCGAGAACGGCCTCGCTTACGCAGCCCTCGGCCTCCTAAGTTTTGGCCCGTCGAAAGAACGTAATCCCGTCTGGGATCGTCTCGTCGAAGAAACCCGCGAGGTTCTCGACCGCGCCCTCCTCTCGCGGTCCGACTACGAAGATCACCTTCAGGCCTTTAACATCGCCAAGGCCGTCACCCGCTATAGCTTCGGCCTTTCTAAGAAGGACGAAACCGGACGTTTGATTGAACGGTTCCTCGAGCGGATGCATTCCGGCAGCTCGAATGGCTACCTCGATGATGGCACTGAAGGCATCGGTGGAACCTTCGACATTTACGGCATCCTCGCCTTTGTCTTTATTCGACAGGCACTTCAACTGCACGCCAACATCAGCTTGCGCGAACGCAAACTACCCAGCCTCCGGACCCATGCCGAGAAATACCTCAAACTTCTCCCCGATCTCGTCCGATCGGATGGTCTCGGATGGGCTTACGGGGAGAACATTGGTGCCTACGGACAGATGCACTGCATCAGCCTGATCCTCCAGGCCCTCCGCGACGACTGGGTCACCACCGACAAAAAGCCGATCTATCTCGATACCCTCCGGAAACTCTTCCACTTCTTCTTCGTAACCTACGTCGACCAACAACAAGGCTATCTCGTGATCCGTGACGGTGAGCGTACCACCATCGAACGGCATACCTCGAGGATGGCCAATTTCGATGCCGCTCGCTATTGCAGTCAGTGGTCCCGTCTCGCCCGCTCTACCGGCGGAACCCTTTCCGATGCTGTTCCCGCCCCTTCGAAGGCTCTCGGTCGATTCATCGTTTTCGATAAGACCGCCAACCGCGAGCACGGCCTCTTCCTCTACAGCGACCCTCGGACAGGTCTCCATATCCAAATGCCGCTCGTTACCAACAAGAAGCGGGGGAACTCCGACTCCCTCGCCTTTCCCCACGCCCCCGGCGTCTTCGATTGGCCCGTCGCCCAGTTCCTCCCGATCATGGTTCCGGAGCTCAAATATCAGGGGAAATCAATCGTCCCCTGCTTCTACGGCAAAGGTTGCACCACCGGCCTCGGCATGCGCCGATCCCTTAAATTTTCTTACACCCAGCCCGAACTCATCACCACCCAGGAAGAGATTCTCAAAGGCCTCGGCTCCTGCAAGGTGACCTGGACGTTCGAGGGCTCGAAAATTGCCTCGGAGTTCGTTTTCACCGTAAAAAATCCGCTCCAGATTGACGGCATGCGCTACATGCTGGCGGTCTCGCTGCCTCATTCCCGGTATCGCCTCGGGACCAGTTTCACCCTCGGTGCCGAGGGGCTCCGCGCGGCTGTCCTCAAAGACGACTTCCTCGGAGAGTGGGAGGAAAACCAAATTGTCAGCAACGACCCCTCCTTCCGAACCTACTACGGCCCCCTCTACTACCTTCAAACCCTTTCGCGGAAACATCCCCTCGTGATGCGTCCGGGCCAGCGCTACACCCTCTCGGTCGCGTTCGAGCCCGACGTCGCCCTCGTCGACGAATAACATTCCTCACCTACGACCCCCAGCCTGTATCCAAAAAATGGATACATCTGACAATGCTCAGCGTTCGTATCATCCCTTGCCTTGACGTCACCGACGGGCGAGTCGTCAAGGGCATCCGTTTTCAGGAACTGCGGGACGCCGGTGATCCCGTCGAGGTCGCCAAGGCATACGAGGCCCAGGGTGCCGACGAGCTCGTCTTCCTCGACATTACCGCCTCCAGCGATGCCCGTGCGACCATGATTGATGTTGTCGAACGCACGGCCTCCGAGGTTTTCATGCCCCTGACCGTCGGGGGTGGCATCCGGACCGTTGCCAATGTTCGCGAAATGCTCAATGCCGGTGCCGACAAGGTCAGCTTCAATACCGCTGCCCTCCAGAACCCCGCGGTTGTCCGAGAATCCAGCGACCGGTTTGGCAACCAATGCATTGTCGTCGCGATCGATGCGAAACAGGTTGATGACCACTGGGAGGTTTACACCCACGGCGGGCGCAAACCGACCGGCATCGATGCGGTCGAATGGGCACGAACCGTCGCCGGGCTCGGGGCCGGCGAGATTCTTCTCACGAGTATGGATCAGGACGGGGTCAAGAATGGCTACGATGTCGCTCTCACCCGCGCCGTCAGCGATGCCGTCGAAATCCCTGTAATTGCCTCCGGCGGGGCCGGAAAACTCGAACACCTTACGGAGGTCCTTCGCGATGGCCACGCCTCCGCTGTTCTCGCCGCCTCGATTTTCCATTTCGGCGAATTCACCGTCCCCGAGGCCAAAGCCCACCTCCGCGCTGACGGCCTCCCCGTCCGCCT
>CAZFLQ010000132.1:0-5122 GCA_964519935.1 uncultured Puniceicoccaceae bacterium
TCCGGATCGATCCGGTAATGAACCTCCCGCCAGATTGCCCCTGCCAAACGATCCGCAACCGCCGCAAGATCATCGCCCGTTCGCCCCTTGACCACGACTACCCCGACAGCTTCGGCTGCCAACCCCGCGAGCGCATGGCCGACTCCGTTCGGCATCCGCCCCGCCCAGGCCGCGTAAATGTCCCGGATCGGCCCGATCCCCCCAGTCCAGGCCCCCTCCGGATTTATCGCCGCAAGGGCGATACGCCCCGTCAACGCCGAGCTGTTTCCCGATGGGATCGCGTTGTCATACCAATCCCTCTTCCGAATTAGCACCGGATCATCCGCCGTCGGCACTGATGTGAGCCCAATCTTCCCGTCGTCAAAGGCCTCAAGCGCAGCCCGCATCCGCCGACCCGCCCGATCATGCAACCCATTCACCGCCTCAGGTTCGAACCGTGCCGCTGCCCGCGCCACCGCCAGCAATGCCTCCACCACAAAAACCTGATCATCGAGATATACTTCGCTCCGCACAACCCCATCCGGATAACCGACCGACCGGAGAAGTCCTCCCTCCCCCTCGAAGAACTGCTCGACCCAATCAATCGTCTCCCGAGCCATTCGATACCATCCGACCTCCCCAAAAACATAGGCCGCATCCGCCATCCCTCTCGCCACGAGCCCGTTCCACGCCGCGATCCGCTTCGGATCCAACCCCGGCCGCCCCCGCCTTTCCCGCGACCGTCGTAGACACTCGCGCAACGGTTCCAGCCCCCTCCAGGTCTCCCCATCCCCCGTCCGATAGCTTAGATGGGTCCATCCGTGCTCAAAATTGCCCCCGGTCCCAAATCCGAGCTCCGCATCCCACCCTTCCGGCAGTTCCACACCCGCCTCTGCCGCCACCGCGACGACTTCCTCCCGCGTCCAACAGTAGAACCGTCCTTCCCCCCCCGGACTGTCCGCATCGAGGGCCGCAGCAAATCCGTCGAACCGCCCCGATCCATCCGGTTCAGATCCCCGCATTTCGCGATCCAGCCAGGCGATGGTTCCCGCACTCGCGACCCGCAGTCGCTCAAGGTCATCACGTCCGACTGCCCCCCGCGCGAGGGCTGACAGGAGCAATCCATTATCATACAGCATCTTCTCAAAATGCGGAATCGTCCAGGTGGCATCGACGCAGTAGCGGAAAAATCCGCCCCCGACCTGATCGTAAAGCCCCGAACGGACCACCGTTTCAAGCGTGAACTCCACCGCCTGCTCGACCGCCGGGGCCAAATGACTATCACCATCCACCGCCCGCGCCACCCGGACCGTCGTCAGAAACTCCAATGCCATCGATGGCGGGAACTTTGGAGCCTCCCCAAACCCCCCGTTCTCAGTATCAAAGGACTGCACGAGAACCCTAACCGCATCAATCAGCAACCCATTCGACCACCCGGGCGCATCCCCGTCCGGGCGCGCCTCGCTGATCGCCTCGAGATTCGCCAGAATATTTCCCGCGTTTTCTTCCAGCTCCGCCCGCCGTCGCTTGTAATAATCAGCGATCCGCATCAGCAACTGCGGCCATGGAATCATCCCGTTGCCATTGTCCTCCGGCGGGAAATAGGTCCCCCCGAAAAACGGCCGGCCATCCGGCAGACAAAACACATTCAATGGCCATCCTCCATGACCCTGAATCATCTGAACCGCCTCCATGTAGACCGAATCAACGTCCGGACGCTCTTCCCGGTCCACTTTCACACAAACAAAGTGTGTATTCATCAACCCCGCGATGTAGGCGTCCTCAAAACACTCATGCTCCATCACGTGGCACCAGTGACAGCTTGAATAGCCGATCGAAACCAACAATGGCACATCGCGCTCCGTCGCCTCCCTCAGCGCCGCCACCCCCCACGGCTTCCAATTTACCGGATTCCCCGCGTGCTGCCGCAGATAAAGACTCCGTTCGTTCGATAACTCGTTTGCCATCTCTCCAACAAACCAGCCCCATCCCCACCGTCAAGCAACCCTTGCACCGCTCCCGACGGCCATCGCCAACGGCGACGGCTGTTCAGCCCTCGGTCCCAACGATCCCCCCGCTCCCGACGCCCCTACCGCACCCCCAGCCAAACCGCCTGAAAGGGCTTCAGATTGATGCCGCGGGCCGCCTGCTTCAGACTCCGCGCCCCGAGAATATCATAAAAGCTGCCATTCGCGCCGTCCGGTTCCAGAATCCCGGACATTGCAACCGTGACCGACCGCGAGGTCACATTGAACAGGCACAAAATCTCCTCGTTTCCATCCATCGACCGCCGTCGGAACGCGAATACCTCACGCCCGAGGTCGAGCACCTCTTGCGTCGCATCGGGGTGAAAGGCCGGATGATTCGCCCGGCGGCGGATCAGTTGCAGGTACCGCCGAAAAACCCGCGAATGATGACTGTCCGGATTCTCCAACTCAGCCGTCAATTCAGCCACCGGCCACTTGTAACGGTTGATCGTCCGGTTCTGGCCGGTGGCCTCGACCCCAGCGAGGTTGTTCCGGGTCCCCGTCAGGCTGTGGAAATAAATCGCCGGCATCCCTTTGAAAGCCAGCGCGACCGCCTGCGTACCCAGAAAGCGCTGCACCCCGATCTCTCCATCGGTATCGTCCGCCAGTGCCGAATAGTAGGTAATGTTCAGCTCGTAGGGCTGTTGCTTCCCGTCCGAGGTCGCCCGGTAATTCACCCGCCCATCCCGCGATTCCACCCGCGCGACGATCTTCCGCAATTCATCATCCGGGACCAACCCCTGCAGCGGACGCAGGCCAATCCCGTCATGGCTCGCTGTAAAATTGAAGAAGGTATTCCCCGCCGGTAACTCCGGCAACGATGCCGCCCAATCCCGCAGGCGCCCGGCATCCTCCGTTAGATAGGCGTGCAGGAGAAGCGGTGGAAGGCTGAAGTTGTAGACCATCTGGGCTTCATCCCCACGCCCGAAATAACTGATGTTTTCCTCATGCGGGACGTTCGTCTCCGTCAGGAGAATCACCTCCGGCGCAACCAGTTCGAGAATGTCCCGGAAGAGTTTGACCACTTCGTGAGTCTGCCGGAGGTGCAGACAGTCCGTTCCGATTTCTTTCCAAAGGAATGCCACCGCATCCAACCGGAGGATGCGGACGCCCTTCGAGACATAGAGCAGGAGAATGTCCAAAAACTCGAAAAGCAGATCCGGATTGCGCCAGTTCAGATCCACCTGATCTGCACTGAAGGTCGTCCAGACATGGCGCTTGCCGTTGCGGGTCGTGAATTCCGTCAACAAAGGCGAGGTCCGCGGCCGCACCACCGCCGAAAGATCCGTCTCCGGATCCTCCTCAATAAAATAGCTTTTCCCGGGATCCACCCCCAGAAGGTAATCACGAAACCACTCCGATCGGGACGAACAGTGATTCAAAACGAGGTCAAAGGCCAATTTGTAATGCCGTCCAATCCGCTCGACGTCACTCCAGTCCCCCAGCGCCGGATCCACCGTCCGGTAATCGATGACCGAAAACCCGTCGTCCGAACTCCACGGATAAAAGGGCAGGAGGTGAATCGTCGAAATATCCGACCCCAACCAACGGCGGCAGAACCGCCCGAGCGTCGCCAGGGGGGCCTCCCCCTCCTGGTGCACCATGTCGCCATAGGTAATCAAGACGACGTCATTTTCGCGCCAGTAACTGCCCGAATTCAGAGTCGGCTTGTCCCCTACCCCATACCGTCCGATCAGACTGTTCAACCGCTCCAACAGGCGATCACTCCGCCCACCATAGAGGAGGCGGAACCGGCTCTGGATACGCGCAAGGGATTCCCGGGAAATGCTTCGAATCATGACGTGAAACCGGTCAATCCGGTGATGAGGGTTCTCAGGAGGCGGCGCAGGACCGAGTAACTGTAAAAACGCCGCGCCGTTCGATAATTGTGATCCACCATCTGGATACGGTAGGACTTGTCCTCCATCACCCGGCGGACCTGGCGGATCAGCCCCTGGGTCACGAATCCATCCATCTCCATCAGGGAAAATCCCTTTGGCTCGATATCCTGAATGTAAATCGAATAGCGGTTCACCACCGTCGGGATTCGGAAATAAATCGCCTCGAGAAGGGCATTCCCAAAGCCTTCGTACAAGCTCGGATAGGTCACCAAATCGGCGTGCGGATAAGCATCCCAAAGGGTGTAAACTTTCTCACCCTTGCCATTCAACTGCCGAACCTCGCCGATCCGGTCATCAATAAACCGGACGTCCACCCCCTCCTCATCCGCCAACTCCTGCAGGCGGGACTGGTACTCGAACCCCTCGTCCCCCGATTCATGGGTCACCACAAGCTTATAGCGCGGATCCTCCAAACCCGCAATCAACTTGATCGCGTGCTCGATCCCCTTTCGCGGTACCACCCGTGTCGGCTGCAACACCAGAAAATCATCCGGGGTTAGCCCAATCGCCTCCCGGAAATCCGCTGCATACGCGTCCGATCCCTCCGGCGGGTTGTCGAAATCAAAAACATTGGGGATCAAGAGCGAACTGACCCCCTTGCGCAACGACAACTGCTCCTGCGCTGCCTGGTTGATGACCGCATGGCGCATGTTCGGCAACCGGGCCGGAAAGGCCATGTCGAGATACTCCTGGATCGAGCCAACTGAGAACCGGGTCCGCTCCCAGTAAAAATCGTGATGGTGGGCGATCGCCGGAATCTGGGTTTCCGCCAGAAATTCCGTCAGGGCTATCCCGAGGGGAACGTGCATCGGGATCGCCAGAACGTTTTGCGGAATAACCAGATCGATCTCGTAGTGATCGACAAAATCGTAGATCGTCGATTTCAGGTATTCCGCCATCGCCCGGATACGCTCGGTCACATGGCGACTGCGCCGGGTCTGACCCCAGATTCGCTCATTGATCCACCTTACCTCCGGATGACCGAAATAGGCCTCCGGAACACAGGCGCTAACTCCGTCATCACGATCACTCTTCCCGCTATACCAATGACTGACATGACGGTCATCCCAGAGAACGTGTGCCCACTTGGCACTTTCCAGAGAAACCCCATCCTGACCTGCGAAGCGGGTCGAGATGAACCCGATGTTTTTCGGCATAACAAGGATCAGTCAACGGCTTGCCTCGCCCCGGGCAACATAAAGGTGACGAACAGCG
>CAZFLQ010000133.1:0-5112 GCA_964519935.1 uncultured Puniceicoccaceae bacterium
GGCCAACGCATTTTGCGGTCGTCTTCTCCAATCCCGGAATCAGGTTGATCTCACTTCCACAGCACTCCGTCGCAATCGCTTTATTTTCGAGGATAGGTCAGGATGTCTGAGTTTATTAAAGATCGAGGATCGCGTCCGGTCTCGAGTAACATTGCTGTCGTGCACTTGAGAATCCTGACGATGAATATTGCGCATGGGCGGGGGCAGTTGCCCTACCAGGGGCTGTTGACGGCTGAGGGAATGTTGCGTCAGATGCGGAAGATCGGAGGGTTTGTGCGGCGGACGGGGGCGGATCTGGTTTGTCTCCAGGAGGTGGATGCAGGGTCGCACTGGACGCGCCGGGTCAATCTGTTGGAGCGGATTTTTGACCGGCTGGATCATGAGCATCGCTTCCACGGGATTCACAACCGGAGGGTGGGGCGATTGCCCCTGGCCTACGGAAACGCGGTCTTGTCGCGATTCCCGATTGGGGGTTCGACCTCCGTTTCATTTGGATCGCGGACTCTGGGGGAGAAGGGCTTTGTAGTGGTCGAGATTCTGCTGGAGGGAGGTGTTTTGCCGGTTGTGAATACGCACCTCGACTATCGTTCACGGACGCGTCGGATTGACCAGGTTGAGAAGGTTTTGGAAGAGATTGAACCGTTGTTGCGGCGGGCGGGGACGGGGGAGGGTTACCCGCCGGTGATTTGTGGGGATTTCAACACAAGTGACCAGTCACCGGGGGATGCCGTTCGGGTGTTGTTTGAGGAACTGCAGCGGCATCACGCCTACGAGTTGACCCCGGAGGGAGCGCGGACCTTTCCGGCAGTGGCACCGTTCAGGGGGCTCGATTTCATTTTGACCCCGGCCTCGTTCCGGCGAACAGAGTGGACCGTGATTCGAACATTTTTGTCAGATCATCGACCCGTGATGGCTGGTTTCGAGATTGGGCCGTCGGGGTCGAAGGTTGCGGAGGGTTGACCCGGAGGCGGTTGATCGCAATGTCATCGCAATGCAGGTGGATGGTCAGCGGTTGAATGTTTGGGGACGCCTCGGAGCGATCTGGGGTGTGCTCGGGGTGGTTCTTTTTATTGGTTGGGCGGTCGTGCGCCTGAGTCCGCGGGCGATGGAGGCGTTTGATCATGCGCTGAGTCCGGTGCAGGTGGGATTTGTGCTTATTTGGGTGGTTTTTATGGTGATTTCGGAGGGCTATCGGGGTTTCCAGAAGGCCTTTGCGCCGCGGGTGGTGCGGCGGGCGGTCGCGTTGGCGGAAGCACCACGTCCGTGGTTGGTGATTTTCGCGCCGTTGATGTGTATGGGATTTGTCCATGCGACGCGGAAGCGGCGGATCGTCTCAACCTGTGTGACCCTGGCGATTGTCGGGCTGGTGGTGATCGTCAGTCAACTGGCGCAGCCCTGGCGGGGGTTGGTTGACCTCGGGGTGGTTCTGGGGCTGGTCTACGGGATCGCGGCGATCCTCGGATTCGCGATCCTTGCGTTGGGCGGGCGGGTTCCGGATATCCCGGCGGACCTACCGATTGACGCGGTTTAGGCCGAGGAGGTATTCGCGGTTTCCGTCGGTTCCATGGATGGGGCATTCCATCCGGTGAAGAATGGTGGCGGCGGGCAACTCGTTGAGGGCGAAGGCTTCGATTTCGGCGAGGATGCGTTCGCGAACGGTGTCGTCGGAAATGATTCCGCGTCCGGCATCGGCCTCTTCGCGGGTGGCTTCGAACTGAGGTTTTACGAGGGCGATGCAGATGCCGCCGGGCTGGAGGAGGGGCCAGCAGGCCGGGAGGATTTTGCGAAGGGAAATGAAAGACAAATCCATTACCATGAGGGGGTATTCCGGGTAGGGGAGAATGGCCGGATTGATCGCGCGGGCGTTGATTTTCTCGACGTTATGGACACGGGAGTCGGTTTGCAGCTTGTAGTGCAACTGGCCGTGCCCGACATCGACGCAGACGGCCTCGGCGGCGCCGGCCTGAAGCAGGCAGTCGGTGAATCCGCCGGTAGAGGCACCGACATCGATGAAGCGTACCCCCTCGACGGGGACGGGGCAGACGGCGAGAAAGGCGGCGAGTTTCTCGCCCCCGCGGGAGACGAAGCGCGGGGGTTCCTCGATTTCGAGAGCGATGTCGGGTGGATAGGCTTTGCCCGCCTTGTCGAGACGCTCGGTTCCGTGGCGGACCTTCCCGGCGAGGATGAGGGCCTGAGCCCTGGCGCGGGACGGGGCGAGGTCGCGGGCTACGAGGATTTCATCAAGACGTCGTTTTTTCACGATGTAGCGAGTGTGTCGGGGGGCGATTGGGAAAAGCCAGTCATTTTCAGTTGCCGAAAGACGCAGTTAGCGGGAGATTTGTGGCAATGGTATCGATTCTCGCCGAGGCCCTCGATTGTGTAGGGCGCAACGTAGTTTTGCTGGGTCGCAGTCTGCGGTTTATCCCGTCCCTGCCTCGTCAGTTTGGGCGGACGATCGGCTATGCCTATGAAATGAGTATTCGTTCGATCCCGATCATAGCGATTCTGAGCTTTTTCATCGGGGCGGTTCTGGCCTTGCAGACCAGTTTCACGCTTGGGCGGGTTGGAGCGGAATCGTTGTCGGGGGCGTTGATTGGTCTCTCCCTGGCGCGGGAGTTGGGGCCGGTGATGGCGGCCTTTTTGTTGGCCGGGCGAGTGGGTTCGGCGGTGACGGCGGAGCTGGCGTCGATGAAGGTTTATGAGGAGATTGACGCCCTCGTGACGATGAATATCCCGCCGGCAAAAATCCTCGTCATGCCGCGGTTGGTGGCGGTGTTTTTTGTGATGCCGTTTCTGGTTTTGATGGCAGTCGTGGTGGGATGGTTTGGGGGCCAGGTGATTGCCACAACGATTGACTTTGCCCCGGTTGAGCCGGGAATTTACTGGCAAGCACTAAAGGATTACACCGAGACGGGCGACTTGATGGATGGACTTTTGAAAGGTCAGGTGTTTGGGGTGGCGGTGATTCTGATATCCTGTTCGGAGGGTCTGGCGACGAAAGGGGGACCGCGGGAGATCGGTTATTCGGTAACGCGGGCGGTGGTTTTCTCGATGATATTTATCCTCCTGGCGGATTATCTGGTGACCCGCGTTTTGATGTAGTCCGACAAAGGTAGAGGGAACGTGATATTATGGCGAGATTGTGTACAGAGCGAGAGGCGGTTGATTTGAAGGTAGAGAACCTCTCGATGGAGTTCGGGAATGTAAAAGTTCTCCGTGATGTTAGTTTGGAAGTGGAGAAAGGTGAGATTTTCGCGATCATGGGCCCGAGTGGGTCGGGGAAGTCGGTGCTACTTCGGACGGTTGCGGGTCTTCTTCATCCAACGGGGGGAAGCATCCGGGTGGGTGGGGTCGATCCGGGGGACCGGGAGGCGCGTCGGAAGGTGGCGATGGCGCTCGTTTTTCAAGCGGGGGCGCTCTTTAACAGCATGTCGGTTTACGACAATCTGGCGTTTTATCCCCGTGAGCACCGGATGTGCAAAGAGAGCATTATTCGCGAAAAGGTTGAGTTTGCATTGACGATTCTGTCTCTCGAGCACGCCGCGAAAAAAGTCCCGGCGGAGTTGAGCGGGGGGATGCGCAAGCGGGTGGCGATTGCGCGGGCACTGGTTATGGAACCGCAGATCGTTCTCTACGACGAACCGACCTCGGAACTGGATCCGATTATGGCGAGTACGATTGCGGAGATCATTGCGACGGTTCGGCGTGAGCTGAAAGTGACGACGGTTGTGGTTACCCACGACCGGGACCTCTCGGCGAGCATTCCGGATCGTGTAGCGGTTTTGATGGACGGGGAGTTGGTGGCAGTTGAAACTCCGGATCGATTATGGCAACTCGACAATCCGAGGATTCAGACCTTTCTTAGACCGACGATTGATGTCGAGAATCCGCGGTTCCGGGAACGGTTGGAATCAGCCTAGGCCGTACAACGAGAAGTATTTTTATTATGAAAGACAGTTATCAATATGTTGGCGTGGGTGTTTTTTTTCTGGTCGGGGTTGCCTTATTGTTCCTGACCTACAGCTCCCTGACCTCGGACTTGCAGGAAAAGACCGGCGGATACGAGATTGTTGCGAAGTTCGATGATCTTTTGATGTTGCGGCGGGGTGATCAGGTGCGGATGGCGGGGGTGATTGTCGGAGTGGTGACCTCGACTGAGCTGGAGGGACGCGATGCGGTGGCGCGCCTGTCGATCGATCCACGCTACAAGATTCCAGCGGATTCCTCGGCTATTATCCGGATGGCAGGGTTGCTCGGGACGAACTATATCTCGATCGATATGGGTGGTTCGGGGACAAATCTGACGGGTGGCGACCCGATCCGGACGCGGGCGAGTTTTGACATCAATGACGCCCTCGAGGAAGTCGGCGATATTGCCTCGTCGGTGGGTTCGGCGATCGACGGTATTCAGGCGGCATTGGGAGGCGATGACCAAGGGGACTCGGTCTTTGGGATGGTGCAGGAGCTATTGAAGGAGAACGGGGAGAACCTGACCCGGGCACTCGGCAATATCAGCCGGATCAGCGGGGAGATCGCGGAGGGCGAGGGAACGATCGGGAAATTGATCTACGAGGACGGAGCGTATGGGCAGCTGTTGGAGACGGCTGCTTCGATCCGGGAGGCGGCCGAGCGGGCGGAGACTTTGATTGCAAATGCGGATAAGGTAATAGCGGATGCGGGTGGGGTATTTTCAGATATCCGCGAGGGCGGTGGGATGCTTGGGACCCTGATTTATGACGAGGAAATCAGCGGTCAAGTGCGGACCGTGACGACGAACCTGGCGAGCTTTAGCGAAAAGCTGAACAGTGCTGAATCGACGGTGACGCGTCTCCTGACAGAGGAAGACCTCTACATCGATGTGCGGAGTGTGGTGCGAAAAGCGAACCGGACCTTGGACAGCTTGTCGGATTCGGCGCCGATTTCAGCGGTCGGGGTAGCGGCGGGAGCACTGTTTTAGGGGGCAGGTCGTGCTGGATCAGATCTCCGGTCCGTGATCAGCCGTTGGCACCCAGAGGGCGGCGAGGTCTGGTCTTTGATGTTTAAAAACGTTGTGGGTGTGGCGGGCAAAGCCGGCACCGGCCTGACTGTAGAGGTTGTAGGCAGTATCGACCC
>CAZFLQ010000134.1:0-5065 GCA_964519935.1 uncultured Puniceicoccaceae bacterium
CGCTCAATCGCCTCGGGCCGTTTTCCCCGACTCGGAGATTCAAAGTGCCGGACATGAATCGCCGGATCGACGAGGATCCGCCACCCCTTTTCCCGCAAACGCTTCCCGAAAAGGGCATCCCCAAACCCATTCGGACAGACATCCTCATCCAGTCCCCCAACCGCTTCCCAAGCCTCCCGGCGCACCAGCACACTGGCAAAGGTCAATGCAGTCACTTCTCGAAACGCCGTCGCCCGTTCCGTCACCGCATCCCTTGCAACCTGCGGCCCCATCGGGCCATCGAAAATCCCCGCACTCTGGAGAGTGCCATCCGGGTAATAGAGTGCCCCTCCCGCCATCCCAATCTCCGGCAACGCCAACAAACCGCACAATTCCCCCAACGCTGATCGATCATCGATCTCAATGTCGTTGTTGCAAAACCAATACAGATCACAGCCCTCAGCCGCCTCCGCCCCCCGGTTGTTCAAACGGGCAAAATTGAAGGGCCCGCCATCCTCGACCCAGACAACCCGCCCCTCCCCGAAGGTCTCGTTCGCGACCCGGCGCACTCTCCCGGCCTCCTCCACATTCGATCCATTGTCGACCAGAACAACCTTCTGAATCCATCCGCCCCTCTGACCTCCGAGACTCCGGAGCGTTCCACTCGTCAACGCCGCTTGATCCCGGAAGGGAATCACCACCCCGACCTTCGGCAACTCCATCCCGTCCCAGCCTACCCGCGGTCTTTCCTCCAAAAACCGACCCCCGAGATCTCGTCTCGCGACCCGGTCAAGAATTCCTTTCCAGTGTGGATTGCACCCGTCAGCCAGCGGTTCCTTCACCACAAAAAGGCGCAGTGGTATCCGCATCTTCTTTCCAATCGTCGCTGCCCCCTGGAGTCGTCCGACATCTCCGATCGCCGCCTCCGTTTGGAGGAGGCCCCCGAGGACCTCCGTGACCGATCCCCAATTCCGCCCCGCCGTTAAATAGACCGCACCAAAAGAATTGTATCCATAAAATGAATACGTATCAGGATCGGGGTTGACCCCTCCTCCATTTCGACAGGCCGCAAAATCGGCATGCACCGAAGTATTCTCATCAACGTACCGCCGAATCACTGCCACCGCCTCCGGCTGGGGAATAACCCCGTCCGGAAGAGTCCCGATCCAGCCGTTCGCTCGATCCAATTCGATTTCACCCAGACACCGGGCTCGAGACGAACGAACCGCCCGCCCCACCTCCGGAAACTCGACCATCGAATCGGCCCAAAAAATCACTTCAAAGTTCGGATCGGAGGACACCGCCAACACCCTTCCCAAACGCTCCAACCACCCCCGGTCTGTCTCCGCCCCGACCGGAACAATCCAACGCACCGGACCCACCGCCGGATCCGGTTTCCCCGCCGCAACTTCCGCCGCCTGCAAGGCCAATCCTTTCTCTCTCCCAACGGGGTCATCCTCCAGCCCGGGCAAGAGGTTCGGCAGACCCAACTCCACCGAAACCGTGTCATAGGCTACCCGCATCACTTCGCCTTCCTTCCGGTTTCTTTCCACGCCCGCCAATGCCCGAGATAGAGACCGAACAGGTCGGAGGCCACCGCCCGTCGCTCCCCTCCCGGGATCCCCCCGTTCTCCCGCATCCATTTCCAATCCGCCCGCATCTGCTTCCAGGCCGACTGAAGGCTTGGTCGGAGGGCATTGCCCAGTCGGTACCCAAACACTTCATGGTAATACAGGGCCTCCTCCTTCGCCCGTGAAATCGTCCCCCGCAACCCATAACGGTGCGAATGGTAGACCACCGCATCGGGAACCCAGGCCTTCGCATATCCCGCCTTCAGGATCGCCTCCGCCCACAGCTGATCCTCGCCAAAAGGCACATCCGGGTATGGAATTTTCTCCCAAATACGCCTCTGCAGGGCGGAGTTATTATCGGAATAAAAATGAAGAAATTGACGATACGCTTCGTCTCTTTCATACCGCGATTGATCCTCGATCCGATAGAAAGTCGTCGCTTCACCAAACTGACGAAAGTGCGCCTCAAGGTTTCGCGCCTGCACCGGCCCATGCTCAGGATATCCCAAATGTTTCCCGGTTGCCCCCGCAATCGATTCCGGGTTCTCCCGCAACGGCCGCACCAGGCGATCCAGCCAGTGCCGATCACACGGCAGGGCATCCTGGGTCAGAAATGCCACCACATCCCCCTTACTCCGCTCAACCAACCTGTTTCGCGTCCGTCCATGCCCGAATTCGTCCCGCTTCACCGGAAACCAGCGCACCCGGACATCTTCGGCCGCGAGGTTCTCCAGAAACTCGCGCGTCCCATCGGTCGAGTCCGTATCCGCCACCAGAATCTCAAACCGCTCGGTCGTTTGCTGCTCCAACCCACGCTCGATTACCTTCCGCAGCAATTGCCCTCCATTTCGGGCCGGTATCGCCACCGTCAGCATCACCCGTTCAGTCGATCCGACTCCAACTTCCCCACGACCGTTTCGACCGCCTCGTCCCAAGACAACGTTTCCGAAAAGTGCCATCCCGCCTTCGCGATTGATTCCCGAAGCTCGGGTTGGGTAAGCAACTCCTCCAGGCGATCTGCGATTTTAGTCGGATCGGGGGCGACCCACGCCATCGTCTCCTCCGGCCAGGAAGCCCGGTTATTCCGTCGGTCCAGTTCTACCACCGCGAGGCCACAAGCCATCATCTCCCCCGAAATGATTGACGGATTTGTCGCTGAAAACGCCATCCCGAGATCCACTTCACGAAAAAGGTTTCCCAATCCCGTCTCGTCAAGAACCCCGTGATTGCGGTGCGGATAGCTGGTCGTAAACCCCGTCATATCGTATCCAAAAAAATCCACCTCGAAGGCTATCCCCCTCGCCGCCAAAAGCTCGAAGGCAATGAAACCCAGATCAACCGCTCGGCGCTCAGTCGATGCCCGACTATAGAAAGCGATCCGCGGATTTTCGTTTGACGGGCGCTCCTGTGGCCGGAAAAAGGTCCCACGGTTCACCCCATAGCGGAACACCGTCACTGCGTCATGACCGAACCGCGCCAATTTTTCTGCCAACCACGGGGTCGACGCCAGGTAGGTAAAGGGAAAGCTATACGTGTTCTCCGCCAGCAGCGACGAGGAGCCCTCGGGATAAAAGAGCGGCTCAAAATCCTGAACCAGATAATACTTTCGATTCACCTGACTCGCAGCCCGCAAAAAATAGGCCGTCCAACGATCCGTCGCGATACCGATCTCGCCATCCAGCGCCCCTACCACCCCCGGAGTGATGAATCGGACATCTGGGTGGATCGGTTGAAAATGCTTCCGCAAAACCTCCCGAACGCCATCCCCGGACCCGTGTTGGGAGGAGAATAAAATCCATAACCGTAATTTCCATCCACGTTCCTCGCAGCCCTTCAAAATCCGGAAAATCGCCGCATGTCCGCCCGCCCCGATCCCGAAATCCGGAATAATGCAATCCACCGTTGGCGCATCCTCTGGGTCGCGCACGGATGGCGGCGGACCCGGTGGCAGCATGGCCAGTTGCCGAATAAAATCAAACCCGCTGAAAATCGGGGCATCGTTCAGATTCCCCTGTTCAAATTCCTTCGGTTTAACCTTCCGGGACCAAACCATTGCCACCTCCCCGTCCCGGTTTTCAGCATACAGGGAAACAACCCCTTTCGACTCCTGCGTCGATACCTCCACATCGAATCCGGGAAGCTGATCCTCCGCCGCGAGCCCACCCGGCTGCTCGATGACATCGTGACGGTAGATACGATCCGCCGGGAATGTTTCACCTCCAAATTCCACCCAGACCCGGACCGGGGAACGTTCCTCCGAACAGAGAATCCATCCGCTGACCCGGATCAGATTCCGCTCGCGCAGACGCATCAATGCAAAGGTATCGATGTGCTTGAGATGCTCGAAAGCTTTTGCTTTGACGACTTTCATAAACGCCTAACGCCTAACCAGCCGCCACCAGTCGCGCAACCGCAATACTGGTCAAACTCACCATCCCGGCGGTCCAAATGAACACCATCGACAGATAGATGGCCGGCATCAGCTCACGCCGACGGGTCTCCATCATCGCCAACCCCAGAATTGGCAATACCGCCGCCAGATACCGACCCTGCGCCTGAAAATCGGATGTCCACGAATGCATAATCGAAGCCATAAACAGGGCGAAAATCGAGAAAAGCGCCCCTCCGACGATCAACCGGCCCTTCCAGGTCGGCACCAACAGAAACTGCAATAAAACCACCACCCCAGCCGTCGCATAGGACCACAAAAGGATGTCGTAGTGGCGGCGCGGCGGATTCACGTTCAACCATCCATAGCTCCCCAGGCTCGTGCAATAGGTCCGGTAGAACCACTGCCACTTTACCAGCATCTCACCCAGTTCGACCCCCCGATCTCGCAACAATAAACCTGGATGCATCTCCGCAATGTCACCCGTAATATTGTGTTTCGGAGAAGCGATCTGCGCCGCCTTTTCCCCAATCCGCTCACTGTGTCGCCATTCGTTCTTGGCATTTGCAACCGTTTTCCAAACCCCGAAAAACACCAACGCCGAAGCAACCAGTACCACGGCCTTGATCAGGATTTCCCGCGAAGGAAAATCCCGTACAAGCAAAAACCCCACAAGGAACCCCGTGAAAGGCCAAAAATTGGGCTTTACCATTCCGAGACAACCACCGATCAGGACCAGCGAAACCCAACCCACCACCCCCATTCGCGGCTTCGATCCATCCCGCCGAACCAGATAACCGTCTTGCGCCACACAGTGGTATGCCGCCAGAAGGCATAGAAACAGCGCAAAACCATCCGAATTGAAGTATCCGAAAATATACCACGCCTGCGGAAAGGCCGAAACCGGCAGCAGGATGAAACGGAAATTCCGGTCCCTGACCGCCAGGAGGATCAGGATCAGCAACAACCCGAGGTTAAACAATCGGAACTTTACGTGCTCGTCCCCAACCTGCAGGAGCGTCGCCGTCTCCCCAAACTTTCCCGCTAGAAAATAGACGATTTCAGATCCATTCAACCGCGAATACCCGTAGGTACTGAAACTCCCCTGAATCTCCGGATCATCAAT
>CAZFLQ010000135.1:0-4876 GCA_964519935.1 uncultured Puniceicoccaceae bacterium
AGGCCGGGCGGGCGGGTCGTGATGGCGAGCCGGCGATTTGCGAGGTGCTCTACAATTACGCCGACAAGCGGACGCAGGAGTTTTTCATTGAAGGGGCAAATCCGGACCCGGATTTCGTGCGGGCGGTTTTTGCGCTTTTGAAAGAGCGGGCAAATGCCGGGAACGAAGTGATCGTCTCAATTGACGAGTTGGCGGAGGGCTTTGATGAGAAGGTGAATTCAATGGCGGTGAGTTCGTCGATCGGGGTTTTGGTCCGGGCGGGGGTGATCGAGCGTTTTGATGTCGCGGGGCAGCGGATTCGGGGGACGCGGGTGCTGAAGCCGGATCTGAAACCGCGCGATCTGGAGATCGATGTTGAGGCGATGCGGGAGAAAGATCGGCGGGACCGGTTGAAGCTGGAATCGATGGTGCGGTTTTGCGAGGGTGAGCACGGTTGCCGCCAGAGCTGGATCCTCGATTATTTCGGGGAGGAAGTGGAGGCGAGTTGTGGACGTTGTGATATTTGTGAGCGGGAGGGAGCGGTTGACCTGCGGGCGGCGACGGAGGCGGAGGTCGAGCTGGTGCGGAAGGCACTGAGCGGGGTTGCGCGGATGTCGGGCCGGAGGGGTGGACGGGAGTTTGAGCCGAGGTATGGGCGGCGGAAGGTTATTCTCTGCCTCCTCGGGAGTCAGGCGGAGGGCATCGGAGGGACGGTCCTGGAGCAGCTCTCGACCTATGGGTTGTTGAAGGATGCGGGGAAACCCCGGGTTGAGAGTCTGTTTCGCGAGATGGAGCGGGTCGGGCTGGTCCGGGTCGATGACAGTGGGGACTACCCGTTGCTGGGGCTAACCGAGCGGGGGGTGCGGGCGATGCTCGACGGGGAGGTTCCCCCGATGTGCTGGGACCGGGTGGTGGCGGAGCGGAGTTCGAGTAAGGCGGGGCCGTTCAATCCGGATGAACTGGATCCGGTCACGCGGAATTTGTTCCATGCCCTGCGTCGGCACCGGATGGAGCTGGCGAAGGCGAGAAATGTGCCGGCCTACGCGATTTTTCCGGACGCAACCCTGCGGGAGCTGGCGGAACAGCGTCCGGGATCGGCGGTCGATGCGGAGCGGATTCGGGGGGTCGGACCGGACAAGGCCCGCCGTTACCTGCCTTCCTTCCTAAAGGTCATCGAATCCCATTGAAAATGGCGGCCGGGATTGTAGGATCCGATCCGTTTACAGTTTCCTTTTCCATGAACTCAACTAGCTTTGCGACCCGCTGGAATGCGGATCTGATCGAATCGAATTATCGCCGCTGGCTGGACCAGCCCGATGCGCTGGACGCAAATTGGCAGGCCTTTTTTGAGGGGTTTGAGCTGGCCCGGAGTCTGAACGAGGAAATTTTCACTCCGGCGGAGGTGGTCGCGGGTCCGGGGGGTGCCGAAGGTGATTCGAAGAAGCAGGCGCGGGTGATCGGCGCCATTTACGCGTTTCGGTCAATCGGGCACACCCAGGCAAAGTTCAACCCTCTCCAGCGCGAGGCGCCGAGGAATCCGCGGCTGTCGTTGGAGCGTTTGGGCTTTACCGAGGCGGATCTCGATCTGGAATTCGATACCGGGAACTACCTCGGTGGGGTTCGGATGAAGGTCCGGGATCTGCTCGATAACCTGCAGCAGACTTATTGCGGGCATATTGGTATCGAGTATATTCATATTCAGGAGACGCCCCGCCGACGGTGGTTGCAGAGCCGGATTGAGCCGAGTCGGGCCTCCAATCAGTACGGGCGCAAGGAGAGGCTGGCAATTTACCGCAAGCTGGCGGAGGCCGAGCTTTTCGAACAGTTTCTCCATACGAAGTATGTTGGGCAGAAGCGTTTTTCGCTGGAGGGTGGTGAGGCGTTAATCACCGCCCTCGACATGATCCTTCAGAAAATGCCCGCGCTGGGGATGGAGGAAGTCGTGATGGGGATGGCGCACCGGGGACGGCTGAACGTTCTCTCAACGATAGTCGGGAAGAGTTACGAATATATTTTTCAGGAATTTTCGACGGAGCGCGCACCGGGCGAGAACGAAGGGGACGGGGACGTGAAGTATCACCTTGGGTATGACAATGTCGTCAAAACGCGGGACGGAGGCTCGGTTGAAATCCGCCTGGCGGCCAACCCGAGTCATCTCGAGGCAGTAAACTCGGTCGTCGAGGGGAAGGCGCGCGCGCGGCAGCGGATCCGGGGGGATCTCGAGCGGCGCAAGGTTGTTCCGATCCTGATCCACGGGGACGCGGCAGTTGCGGGACAGGGCGTGGTGGCGGAGGTCCTGAATTTTTCCCAGCTGAAAGGTTATCGGACGGGAGGAACAATTCACCTCGTCGTGAACAACCAGATCGGATTTACGACGGATCCCTCGGATGCGCGTTCGAGCCGGTATTGCACGGATGTGGCGAAGATGATCGAGTGTCCGATATTTCATGTCAACGGAAGCGATCCCCTCGCGGTGGCGATGGCAGCGGAGCTGGCAGTCGAATACCGTCATGAATTTCAAGCCGATGTATTTATCGACATCTATTGTTGGCGGAAGCACGGGCACAACGAATCGGACGAGCCTGCCTTCACGCAGCCGCTGCTCTACAGGACGATTACGGAGATGCCGACGGTGCGGGAATCGATGCGGGAGGCGCTCTTGTCGGGAGGAGAAGTGTCAGCCGATGATCTCGATGGAATTGATCGGGAGATAAGGGAGGCGCTGGAGGGTGCGCTCGAGCGGGCGAAGAAGGGGGTTTTGCCGAAGACGAAAGGAGCGTTGGGGGAATCGAACGCAGTCTTCCAACCGCAATATGATTTCAATGACATTCACACGGAGGTCGATCCGGCAAATTTGGAGCATGTTGCGAAAGTTCTGACGACGGTCCCGGATGGTTTTAATTTGAACCGGAAGATCGAGCGCCAGCTGAAGACAAAGGCGAAAGCCTTTGCGGAAGACACGGGGATCGACTGGGGGTTTGCGGAGCAGTTGGCCTTTGGAACCCTGATGATGGAGGGGACGCCGGTGCGGCTATCCGGGCAGGACAGCGAGCGCGGGACCTTCAGTCACCGGCACGCGGCTTTTTACGATACGGAGACCCGGGAGCGCTACTGTCCCCTGCTGAACCTTGGGGAAGGCGCGGAGCGGTTCTGCGTTTACAATTCCCTGCTGTCGGAGGCGGCTGTGCTGGGATTTGATTTTGGATATTCACTGGAGTATCCCGACATGCTGAGCATTTGGGAGGGTCAGTTTGGGGATTTTGTGAACGGGGCGCAGGTGGTGATCGACCAGTTTATCGTTTCCTCGGAATCGAAGTGGGGCCGGATCAGCGGGATTACCCTCTTGTTGCCGCACGGGTATGAAGGGCAGGGGCCGGAGCACAGCAGTGCGCGTCCCGAGCGTTTTCTGCAACAGTGCGCGGAGAACAATATTCAGGTCTGTAACCTGAGTACCCCGGCGCAGTATTTTCATGTCCTGCGGCGGCAGATGAAGCGGAAGTTCAGCAAGCCGTTGATCCTGATGGCCCCGAAAAGCCTGCTGCGTCACAAGGAATGCATCTCCTACCGAAAGGATTTCACGAGCCGTATGTTTTCCTCGATTCTCGATGACCGGACTCCGCCGAAAAAGGCGAAGCGGGTGGTGATGTGTTCGGGGAAGGTTTTCTACGACCTGATGGCGATGCGCGAGGAGGAGGGGATCGACAACGCCGCCCTCGTGCGGGTCGAGCAGTTTTACCCGCTGAACGGGGAGCGGTTGTTGGAGATTGTGAAACCCTATCTAAAGACGGCGGAGGAACTGGTCTGGTGCCAGGAGGAACCGTGGAATATGGGAGCCTGGAACTTCATCCGAAACCGTCTCGAAGACATTTTCGGAAAGAAGGTCACCTATGCGGGACGGGCGGCGGCGGCGAGCCCGTCTACCGGTTTTGCGTCGCGCCATCAGCAGGAGCAGAATGCCCTCTGCCGCGAGGCGCTGGGAATTGGCTGATTCGGGGACTGGCTGAGCCTCGGGATTCTAGATCTCAGAAGTAGAAATTGACGGCCAGTTCCCAGGAGTTGGTGTTGCCGGCGATGACCTCGATTTCGACACCCTGTTCCTCGAGAACGGCGTCCCCAAAGTGAATCCATTTGTATCCGCCGGAGACGGAGAGTTGTGGGAGGATGTAGAATTCGAGACCGGCAAAAAAGGTATAGGTAAAGACAAAGTCGCTGCCATCACCGCTGAAGTTACCGTCATTGCTGCGGTATTCGAAGTCAACGAGGGTCCCGCCGGCCCCGGCCCCACCGTAAAAGCCGAAGCGGTCGGTAATGCTGTGGGAGTAGCGGTAATTGAGGAGAAAGAAGTTGGCGTCGCCTTCGGCGGTGCCGGAGATGGCAAATTCCTCGACGACGACCTCGTCCTCTGAGTTAAGGCTGGAGGAGGCCCATTCAAACTCGAGGCGACCGACGGGCAGTTCCAATCCGGCGCGGGCACCGAAACTGATGTCGGCGTTGATATCGGTATCGAGCCATTGGACGAAAGGCGAAACCGAGAATGTGTTGCCCTGCGAGGAGGCGATGGACGCGAGAAGAAGTGAAAGAATGCCGAGGGTTTGTTTCATTGAGGGTGGAGAAAAAGCGCCGAGGGTGAAAAGGGCAAGACGGTTTCGCGGACTGAAGCTTATCTTTGGGGATTCCTCTCAAACGAGGGTGACCTTCGGGGTGGTCACTTCGATCAGCTCAGCGGTTTGGGGAGAGATTTCGGCCCAGTCGAATGGCAGCGCGAGCCGAGCCGTACCGAGGGTTGAGAGGTCTTCAATGGCTTCGCCGGTGAGGACCCTGACGAGATCGCTGAGGCCGGGATTGTGCCCAAAGATGGCGACGGAATTAAAGTGGGAAGGGATTTCGCGAATGACCT
>CAZFLQ010000136.1:0-4867 GCA_964519935.1 uncultured Puniceicoccaceae bacterium
AATCCCTCAAGCACCCGGTGTTCACCTTTTACCATGCCGCGCTTGAACTGACGAATCCAATTGTCGAGATGGTCCTCCATCTCATCGTTAAACGCTTCATCCTCCCCTTTGAAGAATATGAAATTCAAAATCGGGTGCTTCGCCTTGGATACATCATAATTTTGCCGCAACACCTGCTCCCAGTAGGCCCCGGTGACGCGTTCGGTTTGGAGCTCGTTTTGCCACGGCATCTGCGGGGGGACTCTCCTGCCCTGCTCCTTGGCAACCTCATTCGCAATCGAGAAAACAAAATTGTGCCGCTCCCCCTTACCCCAGACCTTCGGCGGTATGCCCTTTTTCTTCCTTTCTGCCTGCATCGCCGCCTCTCGCTGGTTTGCAATTTTATTTGCCTCATTGAATATTTCCCGACGCGCCTTCTGTGCTTCCTCGCTGGTTTTGTATCCCATATCCTTAAAGCGTTGTTCGTACATCTTTAACCGGGATTCGTAATCGTCGGTCAGCGCCGTGATGTTGTAGTTATGGACAATCGAGGATAGATAGAAAACCGTATCGGGGGTCATTTCAAGGGCCGCCGTGATTGCCAGATGACCATCATTGAAATATCCAAAATGGTTATTTCCCTCACTCGGTCCAAGCGGTTCCGGGGTGAACGCCGGGTAGATATTCGCGTCGCGCACACCGTAGTTGTCAGCACTGGTGTTGCGCGCCCGAACTGCATTTTCAAATTCTGAGAGGTTTTGATCAGTGGCGGGGACAAGCTGTGGTTTCCAAGCGTGGAACTTCGTCCCGTCCTTGAAGATAATGTTAAACAAAACCCCCCGCGGCAGCCCCCGGACAACCCGGATAAGTTCGTTCTGCAGGATTGCGAAAGCGGGAATTCCTCCTTTCGAGTCACGCATCGCGTTCCCGCTAACGTCTAAAATGAAAAGAAACTTTTCCCCCCTGCCCTCAACCCCGAGAATGTTGACCGATACAGCCGAAAGGGAGAGTCCGCCGGTTTGCAATCCGCCCCCAATATTCGCATTACCCCCCAGATTCGCGCTCGTCGAGATCGTCGGGAGGTCGATGTCGATGGACTGGAGCTCAATATTCGCGACCGACTTTACCTCGATCCGGTTTTTGGGGCGGGAGCTTTGTTGTTGTTGCTTTCTGAGACTGGCTTGAAAATTTAGTTTTTGGGGATCAATCGAGCGAATTTGCTCCGGCGGCACAAAGGTAGTGTCGTCCTCCATTACATAGGACCAGACCGTCAAACCACCAAAGATCATGAGCCCGACAGCATGGATCAGGATGCTGAACAGAATCACCGTCCAGAGAAGGGGATTTTGTTTTCGGTTGGGTAGTCGAATCATACAATTTACTCCACACTGAAGGTTACCATTTCGATCCCGGCGACTGCACAAGAATCAAGCACATCAATCGTTCTCTGGTGCGGCGATTCGTCATCAGCGTCGATTAGAACGATCGTATTTACACCCAAACGATCTGATGAAAACTTAAGCCGAGCGAGAATACTTGTCAACTCAGGCATCGAGCCACTCATTTTTCTATCGACCAACTGATTGTTGATATAGACATAGCCGTTGGGCTCTATTCGAACCAGGTGTTCACTCGGCAACTTCTCCGGATCGATTTCCTCTGGCGGGGTCTCCGCCGGGATAGGGAGAGACATCCGCAGATCCGCCTCCTGCTTGATCGGCAAGAACATGAAATAAATCAACAAGAGAAAAACGACATCGATCATCGATGTCAGATCATACTTGTCGTTCGATTCAAGTGCCTCGATGGTCTTGGATTTCACAAAAATTTACCTCTGTTCGGTTGCGAAAATAATATCGAAAACACCGCCGTCGGCGACAGCTTCCATGACCTTCTTGACCTCTTTGTGGGCAACCCCGGCATCAGCCCGCAGATAAACTTTAAAGTCTGCTTGTACGGATGCCCTTTCGCGGATTTGCTGCGAAAGCGTGGCCATATCCTCGACCCGAAAGGCTCCCAGGTAAATAGATCCATCCGCAGTTACTGAAATAAATTGACGCCCCTGTTTTTCCTCCGGGACCTTCGCCTCGTCCGACTCCGGCATCGTGATCTCGATCAATTCTTCAGACAACAAGCTGGACACCGTCATAAAGAACGCGATCAGAAGGAAGACGACATCGATCATTGGCGTCAGTTCAAAATCGTCCGAGGGTTCGGACAAGGGGTCAAATCGGGATTTCATCAACTGGATCGTCCGGAGGAAAAGACCTATTGCGCCTTGGCACGAACCCCGGCGACAAAGTCGTAGTGGAACTGACCGACAGCCCGATTCACTCGCGACACGATCCGTCCATACTTGTTCTTGAAAAAGAAGTAGAAAAACATCGCCGGTATTCCTACCGTCATGCCTGAGGCCGTCGTAATCAAAGCTTCTGAGATGTTTCCAGCGAGGGCTTGGGGGTTGCCCACTCCTCCCTGCATGATCTGGTTGAAGGCCTTGATCATACCAAGAACCGTACCGAGCAGTCCGACCATCGGAGCCAAGCTCGCGATGACCGACAGGTAATTTACATAAACATAGGGACCCGCTAATTCTTCGGTCGAACTCTCTTCCATCGCATTCGAAATCGCCTCGGGATCAAATGCCTCCAAATTAGCCCGCTCCATCCCGGCGAGAGCGATATTGGTGACCGGCGATGGGTTTTCCCGAAGAATCTCACACGCTCCCTCGAAATCAAGCTCGGCTGTTTTTTCCTCTGCTTGGTTCAGAATGTCGATCTTGAGGAATTGGGATTCCCGTATCGCTAGAAAATTATACAGAATCAACCCGATGGCAGCAGACGACAAAAGCCCGAGCGGATACATGGCGAGGCCGCCGAGCTTCCAGTAATCGAGAATACTGCGGTCTTGAACAGTCTCCCCGGCAGCGGCGGCGGCCTCCTGTGCAGACACCGCCTGCACAAAAAACAGGCCGACGAAGCTGATCGAAAGAACAATGATTAGTTTTCGGATATTGAGGGTCATGGTTTGGTTCGTGTTTTCTGAATTTTTGGGATTCCCGGCTCTAGAGCCGGGAGGCCCAGGGAGAGTCCGGATAAAGAGTCTTTAGCTCCGCAGCAATGGCCTGCGAGGCCGAGGGGATGTCGAATTTTCCGTAGGCGAGGTGAGAATAATAGAGAAGCTCCGGACGCGATGCGGATCCCTGCGATCCGTCTACGATTCCCGAGGAAAATGCCACCAGAGACTCGTTAAGGTTGCTCCGCTCGAACTCTACCCTGCCTTCAATCAAGCGATAAAGGGTAAACTCATCTGTTCCAACCTCAGGCAGATCCAACGCGGGCAACCTCGACGAGACATAATCAAGACGGCCCGATTCCACCTCCAGGTAAAGTGCCCAAAGGTTCGCGAGAGTTGCCAATCGGCTTCCCGAATCACCTACTTGGGCATAAAGTGTACGCGCATCATTCGTGCTCCCGGCGATCCTTAAGCGGTTGGCAATCTCGATCCGGGCCGCCGTTTCTTCCTCGTTTGCCACATCAAAGGGCATCTGCAGTGCAAGCTTTGTCGCCTGCTGGAAATAGCCTTGCTCGATCATTACTCCAAGCAGATCGCGTGTCACTGATGCAAGCTTCCCTGTCTGGATCGAGACGGGGAGTTTCTCAAATAGCCAAATCGCCTCATCCAACTCCCCCGCCTTCAGCAGAAGGTCGATTCCAACTCCGATGAAGGAGTGTAAATTAGTGTTGGCTTCCGGAATTGAAACAAATGGGACGAGTTGGTAGTATTCCCGACGCATAGCCTCGGTGGCAGCCTCCACATTCCCGGACTCCAACTGTGCGTAGAACTCTCTCGGTGCCGTCTTCGCGCCGATCGCGTAAAACCCGTTCATGTTTGCCAGCGGGATGGTTTGCTCCCCGATCCCCTCGGCACTCGTTACCAACCCGATTGGATCAATCCGCATGAGTTTAGCATCGGACCGGCTCATCCCGAAACTGACCTTCGCCTCAACCGGACGAAGATACTTTGAAAGGCGTTGATCAAAATCTACGGCCTCGGGTTGTGCCACATCCGATCTTGATTTGGAGGACGTCTCCAACGACTGACCTTTGATAAGCAGAGGAAGCGATACAACAGAAATCAGAAAAATGGAAAAACAGGTCGGGATTTTCATGGTCACAGTCGAATACGCATCTCACGCGCTTGAGGATATATCTCGGTTTCAAACAAGGCCTCATTTGCCAGCATCTCGTCCAATGTGCGCCGGGCATCATCCAATTGATTCAACTTTTCAAGGGCCTGAGCATCCAAAAAATAGGCCTCTGCGGCAATCTCCGGATATGAGGGATAACCAATAAAGGTTCGCTCGAAATAGCCATGCGCCGGGCTGTAACGCCCTTCCTCGAAGAAGGCTATCCCAGTCTTCAGGAGAGCCTTTGCATGGGCTTTTCCTCGCCAACCGGGGGTCTGCAGGATCTGCGTGTAAACCTCCCGCGCATTTTCATACCGATCCAACTCCAGCAGGATATCGCCCTTTAAACTGATCGCTTCGTAAATATCATCATCCGCCGGAAATTCTTCGATCGCCCGATCCAATATAGCGAGAGCTCCCTCAAGGTCCTTTTCCTCCTTCCGCAACAAAGCTTGTCCGATCATCGCCTCCTTGGTCCAGGAGCCCGTCCCGAAGGACTCCAACACCATCTCATAGATCCGCTCAACAAATCTTCGGTCTGCCTCCTTTTCGCGTTCGGCCACCCAAAGGGCAACCACCGGACTCGCCAAGGGGAGGATCGACTCGTCCAGAATCATCGGGTTATCAACACCAACATTTTTTTGGCTCAACACTCTGAACAAACGTAGGGCTAGTGTCCGACGCCCTTCGGCCCTCGAA
>CAZFLQ010000137.1:0-4841 GCA_964519935.1 uncultured Puniceicoccaceae bacterium
CCTCCTTTGGAGTGCGGTGGCAGAGCGAGGAACGAGCGCCGACACCGCTTTGAACAAAAACTCGATCTCTTGATCGAGCCTTTTCCTCAGGACTCCCGATACTGGTTCTTTAACTTCTCCACCACACTCGGGTCCGCCAGTGTCGTCACGTTCCCGAGAGCACGACCCTCGGCAATATCGCGCAGCAACCGACGCATGATTTTACCCGACCGGGTTTTCGGAAGATCGGCCGAGAAAATAATTTTTTCCGGTCGCGCAAATTTTCCGATCTCCTCGCTCACGAGGTCGTATAACTCCCGCTCGAGGGCCTCGTTCGCCTCAATCCCTTCCCGCACTGTCACGAACGCAACCAATCCCTGCCCCTTGATCTCATGGGGTACCCCGATGACCGCCGATTCAGCGACCCCATGGTGCCCGACAAAGACACTCTCCAGCTCAGCTGTGCCAATCCGATGTCCCGAGACATTGACGACGTCGTCCACCCGACCGAGAATCCAGAAGTAGCCGTCTTCATCCCGACGCGCCCCGTCCCCCGGAAAGTAAAAACGTCCACCCCAACGCGACCAGTAGGTTTCCTTGAAACGCTCCGGCTCACCATAGATCCCCCGCAAAATACCCGGCCAGGGTTTACGGATTGTCAATATCCCCGCCGGAACCGGGTTGCCGTCATCATCAACGACCTCCGCATCGATACCAAAGAACGGCAGGGTTGCCGAGCCCGGTTTCGTCGCAATTGCCCCCGGCAGGGGCGTCAGGAGGATACCCCCCGTTTCCGTTTGCCACCAGGTATCCACGATCGGACAACGTTCTCCCCCGATCACACGATGATACCACATCCAGGCTTCCGGATTGATCGGCTCTCCAACCGTGCCCAAAAGTCGCAGACTCGAAAGGTCGTATTTCTCCGGCCACCGGTCTCCCCACTTCATAAAGGCGCGGATAGCGGTCGGGGCAGTGTAAAAGACCGTTACCCCGTATTTTTCAACAATCTCCCAAAAACGCCCATTGTCCGGCCAGTTCGGCGCACCCTCATACATCACCACCGTCGAGGCATTTTGCAGCGGTCCGTAGAGAATGTAACTATGCCCGGTGATCCAGCCCACATCCGCCGTACACCAGTAAACGTCAGAAGGCCGATGATCGAAGACGTATTTGAAGGTCTGATACGCAAAAACCCCGTATCCCCCAACCGTGTGGATGATTCCCTTCGGTTTTCCGGTCGTCCCCGAAGTGTAGAGAAGAAAAAGGAGATCCTCCGCCTCCAACTCGGCCGGTTCACAGTGGATCGGTTGATCTTGAACCAGACGATGATACCAGTGGTCCCTGCCCTCAACAATCCGGCAGGGGAAGGGATCCCCGTGACCCCGCTTGACCACGACAACGTCCCGCACCGTTGGAGTCTGCGCCACCGCTTCGTCAACGGTGTTTTTCAGGTTCAGAACCTGTCCCCGACGCCATCCGCCATCCGCCGTGATCACCATCCGGGCCTCACAATCGATCACCCGATCACGAATCGAATTCGCCGAAAAACCCGCAAAGATCACCGTGTGGACCGCTCCAATCCGTGCACAGGCAAGGGTTGCTATCGCCAACTCCGGAATCATCGGCAGGTAAATCGCAATCCGGTCCCCCTTTTCGACACCCAGTTTCCGAAGGGCATTTGCAAAGCGGTTCACTTCCCGGAACAGATCGAAGTAGGTCAGGGTCCGCGAGTCTCCGGGCTCACCCTCCCAAATAATCGCTGCCTTGTTGCGGTCCGCCCCCTCCAGATGGCGGTCGATACAATTGTAGGCGAGATTCGTCCGCCCCCCACTGAACCATTTGAAAAAAGGTTTTTCGGAATCATCAAGAACCCGGTCCCACTCCCGAAACCAGTGCAGTTCGCGCGCGACTCCATCCCAATAGGCCTCCGGATCAGCGATGCTGCGGGCATACTCTGCCTCGTAGGCTTCGAAAGTCCCGATCCGGGCCTCCGCCGAAAAACGGGTCAGTGGCTGGAATTTGCGATTCTCGTGGGAAACCGATTCAAAAGATTGGGGGTCAGACATGGTGAGGCTCTAGTACGGGGTTGAGATTTGAGAGGATTGGCGGGCAGGGCAGAAATCTGCGGCAAAACTTCATGATCCCTTCCCAGTCGGTTTTGTAAAGAGCTTTTCGCCATTTCTAGCCCGATGCCGTTTGCAACAACCACCGTCTTTCAGTTTTGTGTCTTCTGTCATGTGCTGCTCTCCCACCGTTTTCATAGTCCTTCTCGGCCTTCTCTCAGCCAGCCTCTCAGCGTCTCCCCAAGCCTACCAGATATTGCCGGAGGAATCACGCATCGGCTTTTCGGTGCGTCATTTTTTCACTGCCGTCGAGGGTACTTTTGATGCCTTCGAAGGCAGGATCTTCTTTAGCCCGGCGAACCCCCCTTCATCTTCTGCCACTGCCCGGATTGATGCCCGCAGTATCAACACGGATAACCGCGAACGGGACGAGCATCTCCGCAACGAGGACTTCTTTCATACCGAACGGTATCCACATATTAATTTCGTATCCACAGAATGGGTACAAGATACAGATTCCGGAGAAGGCCATTACGCAGTTAATGGAATTCTCACGATGCGGGGTCAATCCCACCCGGTATCCTTACTCGTTCGCTATATTGGAAAGAGCGAGATCGAACCTGGTCTTTTCCGATCCCGCTGGGTGGTCAACGGATCCCTCAATCGTTCCCTCTGGAAGGTCGATTACGGCAAAGGCGTGGTTGGAACCACCGTCGAGGTAGAGTTCGAGATCACCGCTGTCTCCGTCCTCGATTCCCCCCAGTCGTGACGGCCCGAATGGACTTTGCGCCTTCCGACTTCTTCCCCCGTATCGTCCGAAACCTCTTTTCGTTTCCCTTCGGTTGGCGAATTATCGGTCGCTCCGGTGGGTGGCCGATGGTGGCTACCTTTACGAACTCAATCCCGACCAGCAACCCTCCGCCTGCCCGGCGATCCTCGATGCCTTTGGCCACACCTGCGGAGTCGAATCCGCCACCACCATCGACGGTTGGCCTACCCGCGGTCCCGGCCTGATTCAAACCCCGGATGATCCCGCCGGACGACCGGATTGGCCCGAGGCCATTTTCCTCATCGCGACCCAAACCCGCTATTGTCTCACGACCGAGACCCCTTCAGGATTGGGTCTCGAAGCTCGGGTCGGTGCCCATATCGCAGCAATCCGAATTCTGATCGAACGAACCGCCCAACCCCCCTCCGCCCGATGTCCCAATCCTTTGTAATCACTCTCGTCGGCCCTGACCGGACCGGTATTGTTGAACAGCTTGCCTCGCGGGTCTTCCAGCTCGGTGCCAATTGGGAGAGCAGCCGGATGGTCCGTCTCGGAGGGCAGTTCGCCGGTATTGTCCGCGTTTTTGCCCCAACCGATGTCGGAGTTCTCGTTGAGACCCTGCGCGAGTTCGAATCAAGCGGCATCCGCACTGTCACAACGGCGGATCATGGCGACGGATCCCGTCCTGCCGGTCGCGAACGATTGATTGATTTGCTCGGCACGGACCGACCGGGGATCATTCGCGAGATCACCGCCACCCTCCTCGCTTCCAGGATCAATGTCGAGGAACTCGAGACCCACACCCTACCCGCCCCGATGGAGGGTGGAACCCTCTTTCAAGCTTCGATTCATGTTCTCGTCCCATCGGCTGTCTCCGATCACGAGCTCCGGAAAAGCCTCGAAGCGGTCGCCAGCGATTTGATGGTCGACTTGTCTCTCGAGGAACACCGCGCCGAGGCTTGATGCAGCGGGTTCTCGTCATCGGCCTCGGTATCGGCGGTTGCCTTCTGACTGAGGCCCTCCGCAACCTTGGCATTCTCGCGTTCGCCGCTGACGACCGCAACCCGACGGCTGCTTCCCGCGTCGCCCCCGGCATCGTGAACCCGCTCGCCGGAAAGAAATTAAAGCCCTCCTGGAATGTCGCCACTCAACTTCCCCTTGCGCACCAAACCTACCGCCAGCTCGAATCCATCCTCGGTTCCCGCCTCCTCCACCCGACCCCGATTCTCCGAATTATCCGTGACCGCAAACAGGCCCGCTGCTATGAACAGCGGCTCGAAGAATCCGGGGCCGCCGCCCTGATCGGGGTCAGGCACCCCCCGAACACCTTCGCTCCCCGCTTCGCCGACCCATTCGGGAGCTTCGAGGCCGTTGGATCCGCCTGGGTCGATGTCCTCCGCTTGACCAACCTCTATGCCGAACGTCTCGCATCCGAAAACCGTCTCATTCCCGAACGAGTCGAACCCTCGGCCGTTTCCCCCACAAGCCGGGGCGCCTCCGTCTGCGGGGAGGACTGGGATCTCGTCATTTTCGCCGAGGGCTGGCGGGCAATGGCAAACCCCTGGTTTGCCGACCTTCCCTTTAACCCCGCCCGCGGCGAAATGCTCGACCTCGAGGTCATCTCTGGCACGCCCGATCACGCCCGGATCATCAACTGCGGAAAATGGCTCCTCCCCCTCGGGGATGGTCGCTACCGGGCTGGTGCCACCTATGCCTGGTCCGACTTTGAGGCCCTTCCGACCGAAGGCGCACGTAACGAAATTTTGGATATGTTAAAAGTGTCGATGTCACTCGAATTTCGCGTCACCGGACAACGCGCCGGGGTTCGTCCGATTCTCCGGGACTACCACCCCGTTGCCGGTCGCCATCCCCGCCATTCCGGTATCGCCATCCTCAACGGATTCGGATCCAAGGGTGTCCTCACGGGCCCCTCGGTCTGCGAGGCATTTGCGAAAAACCTCGTCGGGGGATTTCCCTTACCTTCGGAAATCGCTCTCACCCGATTCGCCGCCAGAAGCTCCGCTTGA
>CAZFLQ010000138.1:0-4694 GCA_964519935.1 uncultured Puniceicoccaceae bacterium
AGGGCGGTGGAGCGTTTGCGGGAATCGCCGATTCGGGGCGGGGCGGTTTTGGTCGAGGCGAGGGGGCGTCGATCACGGGTGGTGGCCTGCGATCCGGTTGCGGCGAGGGCGGGTGTTGTTGTCGGGATGACGGCGGCGGCAGCCTTGGCGAAGCGGGGGGATTTGACCCTCCTGGGGCCGGATGATGGAGCGGAAGAGGCGGCGGGACGATTGGTTTTTGCGGCGGCGGGGCGGTTGTCTCCGGTGGTTGAGGAGACCGCGCCGGGGCTGGTCACAGTCGATTTGCGGGGGCGTTCGGAAGAGTCTTTGCCGGGGGAGTTGTTGCGGACGGTGGAGACCTTGGGAACTGCGGGATTGTCGACCCGGGTGGGGGTGGGGAGGACGCCATTTTTTGCGCGGGTAGCGGCCTTGCGGGCGGATCCGGTGTGTTGGGTGGGTCTTGTCGGGAAGGCGGCGGGGGAGATCGGGTGTGCGGAGGCGGATTTTCTGGAGGCAACGCCGATCCTCGATGCGCTCGTCGGATGGGATGAGGGATTGGATCGGAAGCGGTTTGAGGAGATCATGGGGGGATGGGGAATCGGAACGCTGGGGGCGTTTGGGCGGCTGGAACGGTCGTCGGTGGCGGCGCGGTTGGGAGAGGCGGGGGCACGCTTGCAGGATCAGGTCCGGGGCCGGGCGGGGCGATTGTTGCGGGTGGATGCGCCTCCGAAGGTGTTTGCGACCGGGCTGGAGCTGGAATCGCCGGTGGAGTGTCTGGAGCCGTTGTTATTTATCCTGAAGCGGTTATTGGAGACCTTGTCGGCGGAGTTGGCGGCGGCAGTGTTGGCGGCGGGGGCGGTCCGGGTTGAATTGGGGCAGGCGCGGGGAAAACCCTGGGTGGCGCGTCTGGAGTTGCCGGAACCCACCCATCGGGTTGAGCCTATATTTGCGATTCTGGAGAGTCGTCTCGAGGGGGTTCGGACGGAAACGGAGATCGTTCGGGTGGGTCTTTTGCTGGAGCCGGCGGAGCGGGTGGAGGGGCAGCGGAATCTGTTTGTGGCGGGGTTGGAGGATCCGCACCGGTTTGCGGACACCCTCGCGCGGTTGCGGGGAATCCTCGGGGAGGGAGGATATGGGTCGCCGCAACGGGAGGATCGTCATGATCCGGGGGCCTTTGTGATGGAGGAGCCGGGTGCATGGGAAGAGGAGGGGAGTTTGCCGGGGTTGGATCGGTTGGCTCCGGTGGAAGTCTGGCGACGGACGGCGCGAACGGCGGAGGTGGTTCCGGCGGGAGAGGACTGCGGACCCGTTCTGCGGCGGTACCGTCCGCCGCGTCCGGTGGTGGTGCGGTGTCGGCCGGATGGGGTGCCGACCCGAATTGTGGAAGGACGTCCGGGAGGCGAGATCGTGGGATGCCGGGGGCCCTGGGTGAGCGCAGGTGGATGGTGGGATGCGAATGGGTGGAATCGGCTGGAATGGGATATCGAGTTAGCCCGGGGCGGTGGCCTCTATCGGCTGGTTTTGGAGGGGGAGGGACGTTGGGTTGTGGAGGGAATGTATGATTAACCCGCATATCTCACAGGTGTATTACTACAGTACCGGATATCCAGTTGGAAGGATTGCCGATGGACTATGTTGAGCTGCATGCGGGGAGTGCCTTTTCCTTTTTGCGGGGAGGGTCATCGCCGGAGGGATTGGCGGCGGCGTTTTTGGATGCGGGGTATGGGGTAGCGGCGTTGTCGGACCGGAACGGGTTCTACGGAAGTCCGCGTTTTCACCGCACGATGCGGGACGAGGGGGGGCGGGCGATTGTGGGCTGCGAGTTGGAGATGGATGACGGGTCGGTTTTGCCGGTTTTGGTGGAAAGCCGCGAGGGGTATCGAAACCTCTGTCGTTTGTTGAGCCGGAGTCATTGTCGGGCGGCGAAGGGGGCGGCAAAGGTGGATTGGGAGGATCTGCGTTTCCAGGCGGGAGGGCTGGTCGCGTTGACGGGTGATGCGGAGGGACCATTGGCGAGGGCTCTGGTTCTGGAGGGGGCGCGTGGGGTCGAGGGGGTTCTCGGGCGGATGGTGGAGATTTTCGGGCCAGAATCGGTTTTTGTGGAAGTGCAGCGACACGGAATCCGGGGGGAGGATCGCCTGAACCGGATGCGGGCGGAGGTAGCGGAGGGGCTGGGCTTGCCGCTCCTGGCGACGAATGGGGTTCTCTATGCGGGGGCGGGAGACCGTCGGGTGGCGGATGTTTTTACCTGCCTGCGTCATCACACCCATTTGGATGCGGCCGGGCGATTGTTGGCGGTGAATGCGGAGCGGGCGGTGGTTCCGCCCGACGTGATGGCGGAGCGTTTCCGGGATTTGCCGATGGCGGTGGAGAATACCCTGAGGCTGGCGGAGCGTTTGGAGTTTACGTTGGAGGATCTCGGCTACCGTTTTCCGCAGTATCCGGTCCCGGACGGGGAGACGATGGAGAGTTTTTTGCGAAAGATGACCTGGTTCGGGGCGGAGCACCGTTACGGTAGCCTGACCCCGGAAGTGCGGCGGCAACTGGAGCACGAGCTGGGGATTATCGGGAAGTTGGGCTTTGCGGGCTATTTTCTGATCGTCTGGGATATCGTCAACTATTGCCGGGAAAAGGGGATTCTCGTGCAGGGACGGGGAAGTGCGGCGAACAGCGCGGTTTGTTACAGTCTGGGGATTACGGCGGCGGACCCGATCGGGGGGAAGCTCCTCTTTGAGCGCTTCCTGAGCGAGGGCCGACGGAGTTGGCCGGATATCGATCTGGATCTGCCGAGCGGGGAGCGGCGGGAGTCGGTAATCCAGCACGTGTATCAGAAATATGGAGCCAACGGTGCCGCGATGACGGCGAACGTGATCTGCTATCGGGGGCGCAGTGCGGTCCGTGAGATCGGGAAGGTTCTCAATTTTCCGGAGGAGGTCTTGAATCGGTTTTCAAACCTGCATTATCGGGGGGATTATCGAGAGACCCGCGAGCTGACCGAGCAGTTGGAGCAGGCGGGAATCCGCCGTGACCATCCCCGGACCGATGTGCTGATCGACCTCTATGAACGGATCCACGGTTTGCCCCGCCATCTCGGTCAGCATTCGGGGGGGATGATTTTGTGTGATGGCGGTTTGGATGCAGTGGTGCCGTTGGAGAATGCCGCGATGCCGGGGAGGGTGGTGGTGCAGTGGGATAAGGACGATTGTGAGGATCTCGGAATCATAAAGGTGGATTTGCTGGGTTTGGGGATGATGGCGGTCCTGGAGGATGCCCTCGCAATGACACGGGAACGGGGGCATCCGGTGGATCTGGCGCGGATTCCACGGGATGATCCGGCGACCTTCGAACTCCTGCGGGCGGCGGATACGGTGGGGGTTTTTCAGGTCGAAAGCCGGGCGCAGATGGCGACCCTGCCGCGGTTAAAGCCGAGGGTGTTTTATGACCTCGTGGTGGAGGTGGCGATCGTCCGGCCGGGACCGATTGTCGGAAATCTTGCCCATCCCTATCTGGAGCGACGGGCGGGGCGGCAGCGGATCGATTATATTCACCCCGATCTGGAGCCGGTCCTGGACCGAACCCTCGGGGTGCCGCTCTTTCAGGAGCAGGTCCTGAAGATGGCGATGGTGATGGCCGATTTTTCAGGGAGTGAAGCGGAGGAGTTGCGGCGGGCGTTGGGGTTCAGTCGAAAGCCGGAACGGCTGGAGCGGGTTCAGGGGAAACTGCGGGATGCGATGCGTCGGAAGGGGCATGAGGAAAAGGTGATTGAGGCGGTTGTCGGGTCGGTTAGCTCGTTTGCGCTCTATGGGTTTCCGGAGTCCCATGCGATCAGCTTCGCGATCCTCGCCTATGGAAGTGCGTATCTGAAATGTCATCACCCGGCAGAGTTCTATGCGGGTCTCTTGAACAATCAGCCGATGGGTTTTTACGCGCCAGCTAGTTTGATTCAGGACGCGCGGCGGAGGGGGCTGCGTTTTTTACCGGTTTCGGTGGTGGAATCGGAGGCTGATTGCACGATTATCGATGACCGGACTCTGCGGTTGGGGTTGGGAGGATTGCGCGGGGTAGGTCGGATGCGAATCGAAAGGATGTTGGCGGAGCGGCGGCGGGCACCGTTCAGCGGACTCGAGGATTTCCGGAGACGGACGGAATTTGATCGGGACGAGCTGCGGGTTTTGGCAAAGGCGGGGGCTTTGAATGGGTTTGGTCTGGACCGGAGGTCGGCCCTTTGGGCGGTGGAGGCGCGAATGGAAGGTGACGCCGACGGGCAATATCGCCTCGATCTGCGGGATCCGGGGGTGGAGGCGGTTTCACCGCTCGAAGCGATGGAATCGATCGAACGGGTGGCGGCGGACTATGCGACGACCGGGATGACGGTAGGGGCGCATCCCCTCGCGCGGATACGGGAGGGGCTGGAACGGAGAGGGATTGTGACGGCGTCCCGGTTGACTACCCGTTCATCGGGTTGGAAAGCGAGCGTGGCGGGGGAGGTGATCTGTCGTCAACGCCCGGGAACGGCGAAAGGGGTGGTTTTTTTGAGCCTCGAGGACGAAACCGGGATTGCCAATATCGTGGTCTGGAAAGACCTCTTCGAGCGAGAGCGGATCAAGATTGTGGAGAGCCCGTTTTTGGTGGTGACGGGCCGGGTGCAGCGGGCCGACGGGGTGACGCACCTGGTGGCTGAGCGGGTTGAGGTGTTGCGGGATTAGGGTTACGAT
>CAZFLQ010000139.1:0-4688 GCA_964519935.1 uncultured Puniceicoccaceae bacterium
AGGGGCTTGGGGGGGTGGTTGGGTCCGATGGTCGGATTCGCCCGGATGGGGTGGATTTGCTTGTTGAGAACGGATCTCCCTAACACGCGCGCGCGTGTTAGGGTACTTCTCTGGGGACACGTAGGATTTCCGGAGATGGGCGATTTTGCGCTTGAAAAGAGTGAACGCGTGTACACGTATAGAGGCATGACGACGGTATCTTTCCCAAATTGGCGGCAAATCCTTCAACCGGCGGGTTGAATGGTTTGTTCGGGTGGAGGCGATGGGTCAGTGACGGGATCCCGCGTTCGCGGGACTGCGACAAACGGGTGGGAGGGCGGAGGCAACTGAATCAGTTGATGGAGGGCGGCATTACGATGTGGCGGTGCGGCAGGCGGGGGCTCGTTGAATGCGTGAGGGGTAGGCATGATCACCGCAGTTCGAGGATTCAGGCGATTTGGCTGGCGTGGGAAAGAATCGTTCTGTCAATCTTACCGTTTTTGCAATCTCATGAATCCTACCGATATTCGCAACCTCGCCATCATCGCCCACGTCGATCATGGCAAGACTACCCTCGTGGACCAATTGCTCCGCCAGTCCGGAACCTTTCGTGATAACCAGCAGGTGAACGAGCGGGTGATGGACTCGATGGATCTCGAACGGGAGAAGGGAATCACGATCAAGGCGAAGAGCACAGCAGTGCTCTGGAACGGGAAGACGGTCAATATCGTCGATACCCCCGGTCACGCGGACTTTGGGGCGGAGGTCGAACGGGTGATGAAGATGGTTGACGGGGTGCTTCTGTTGGTCGACGCCTACGATGGGCCGCAGGCACAGACGCGTTTCGTTTTGCGGAAGGCTTTGCAGAACCGACTGGCACCAATTGTTCTGGTGAACAAGGTGGATCGGGAAAATGCCCGTCCCGAGTTGGTGCATGACAAGGTTCTGGAGCTGTTTCTCGAACTCGGGGCAACGGACGAGCAGTTTAACTGCCCTTTTCTTTTCGCGAGCGGACGCGATGGGTGGGCGGATGCGACGCTGGATGGACCACGGTCCTCGATGCAGCCGTTGTTTGATGCGATCCTCGAACACATTCCGGCCCCGGTGGTGGAGCCGGGGGGGTTCCGGATGCTGGTAAGCAATATCGACTACGATGATTATGTCGGGCGGGTGGCGGTCGGGCGCGTCTTGAGTGGATCGGTCAGCCAGGGGCAATCGATTTTCGCGTTGCGCAAATCCGGTGGGTCGGAGCGTTTCAAGATCACGAAGCTTTTCACCTATGCGGGGATTCAGACCCGTTACTCGGAGATCGGGGTCGCGGGGGACATTATCGGTTTGGCGGGTTGTGCGGGAATCGACATTGGAGAGACCCTTTCGGAGGACCCGGAGGCAGAGCGTCTGCCCTTTGTGGAGATTGATCCCCCGACGGTGCAGATGGAGTTTGCGGTCAATGATGGGCCCTTTGCGGGGCAGGAGGGGAAGAAGGTGACCTCGCGGCAGATTCGCGATCGCCTGATGCTGGAGACGGAGAGCAATATCTCGATCCAGGTTGAGGATGTTGGGGACGGGGGGCGTTTTCTGGTGTCAGCGCGTGGGGCGATGCAGATCGCGGTGCTGGTTGAGACGATGCGGCGGGAGGGATACGAGGTTCTCGTTTCGCGGCCAACGGTGGTCTATCGGGAAATCGAAGGCAAGCGGTGCGAGCCGTTTGAGCGTGTCTGGGTGGAGGTCCCGAGCGAGCATGTCGGCGGGGTGATTGAAAACCTGAACAAGCGGAAGGGGCAGATGACGAATCTGGAGGCGCATGCCTCCGGGACAACGATTGAAGCGGAGATTCCGACCCGTGGGCTGATCGGGTTCGAAACCGATCTGACGAACATGACCTCGGGGCACGGGGTGTTTTCCCATCTGTTTCTGGAATACCGGCCGGAGGTTGGGGAAATCGTTACGCGGCAGACGGGGACGCTCGTTTCGATGGATGAGGGCAAGGCGATGGCGTATTCGCTGGACGCCCTCGAGGCGCGGGGTCGACTGTTCGTAGGACCGGGGGAGCGGATTTACAGTGGGCAGATTGTGGGTGAGAACCCCCGCCGGAACGACCTGCCGGTCAATCCAACAAAGGCCAAGCAGCTCGACAACATGCGCAGTTCGGGTGACGGGAAAGGGATTCAGCTGAGCCCTCCAGTGCGATTTTCGCTGGAGCGGGCGATTGAATATATTGAGACGGATGAACTGGTGGAAGCGACCCCGGAGAACCTGCGTCTGCGGAAGCGGATTCTGGACCCGAACGAGCGGCGGAAGGACGAGAAGCGGCGGAAGGGGGATTGAACTTCGGAAAGAGGGGGAACCACACGCTGGAAGCGTGTGGGCACTTTTGGGGCGGGGAGGGCTCTGGGGCGCGAGCTGGAAGCTCCCGCTACTTTTTTGAGGGGAACCACACGCTGGAAGCGTTTGGGTACTATGGTTGCGGGGCGCGAGCTGGAAGCGCCCGCTACTTTATATGGGGGGAGTGTTTGGTTTCCTGATTCGGGGATTGGAAATTGTTGGGGGGTTGGTTTTGATGCGGTCGGCATGGTGGAGATCAATGTTCGATCCGGGTCGGGTTCCGATTCGTCGAAACCGGTTCTCGGGAGGGAGAAGACGGGGGTATTTTCGCGTATCCTGATGTTTCTTTTTGGGTCGGTTTTCTTGTCGATCGGGTCGATTTTTCTCTGGATCAGCGTGCTGCAACCGATCTTGAAAAGTTACCGCAGCGGGGAATGGCCAACCGTTCCGGCGACGGTGGTTCGGAGCGAGCTGGAGGAGCGTTCCGATTCGGAAGGGACAACCTATCGGATCTTGATTGAGATGCGGTATGTGTATGAGGGAAAAGAATACACCGGGGGCTCCTTCAATTTTAACAACGTTGCGTCCTCGGGGAGGGATTCGAAGATGGCGGTTTTGCGGGATTATCCGGTCGGAAAGGAAACGATCTGCTATGTCAACCCGGATAGGCCGGAGGAGGCGGTTTTGTCGCGAAAAATACCCGGGATGACCTATCTGATGGGGCTCTTTGCTTCGGTTTTTGTTTTGATCGGGGGCGGGGTTCTGTTGGCGGCGGTTTTCGCGAATCGGAAGGGATCGGGGCGGGAGCGGGGACAGTTGCGTAAGAAGACCGGGGGGCATGCCTGGAATACCGCCCGACGGTCGCCGGAACTGCGGGTGGGGGAGATCCTTTTGCAGCCCGAAACCGGGAGGTTGACGAAGTTGATCGCGGTCGGGCTGTTCGGGTTGTTCTGGAACGGTTTTGTCTGGTTTGCGCTCTGGGAGATGACCGATGGGTTCAGTTCGTTCAATATCTTCACCTTCTTTACCCTGTTTATGATTCCATTCGTGTTGGTTGGGATCGGTTTTATGGTTGGGACTGTTCATCAGATTCTGGCCCTGTTCAATCCGGTCTATCGGCTCTTGTTGCCGGACGGGTATCCACGTCTGGGGGACGAGCTGTCGGTCCGGTGGAGCGGGAGTGGGAGTGTCGGGCGGGTTGATCGGTTGGAGTTCCGGCTTGAAGGGGTAGAGCGGGCGACCTATCGGCGGGGGACCGACACGGAGACGGATACAAGTCTGTTTTTTCGTGAAACGCTGTTCGATCGTGAACATCCGGGGGGAGCCCGAAGCGGAGAGTTCACCGCGACAATACCAGCCGATTTGATGTGCAGTCTGGACCTGCCGAACAACGAGATCCGTTGGCAGATTCGGGTTCACGGGAAGATTCGGATGTGGCCGGATGTGGATGAAACCTATCCGCTGACGGTGCGACCTTTGCCGGAGGGAGGTGTTTGATGGAAGAAACGATCCTGATTGATGTATCCAAAAAATGGATACGATCAAATGAACGGTTGGAAGGAGAGATTTTCTGGGCTCTAAAAAAGGCCCCGAAGCGAATTCTGCTGCGGTTTGGCTGGTTTACGGAGGGCCGGGGAACAACGGATAACGAGGTGGTCGGGGAAGAGATTTTGGAGGACCCGGACAAAGCCGGAGAGCGGGCCTTTTCCTTTCCGGTGCCGGACGGTCCCTACAGTTTTGAGGGGCATTTGATAACGTTGACCTGGGTCGTGGAGGTGATTGTCGGGAAAGAGGACAAGGTGGTGCGCGAGCGTATCGATCTGCTTGCGGGGGACGATCTGATTCGGTTGCGGCGAATTGAGAATGAGGGCCCACGAAAATCCTTTTCGGTCAAGTGAGATCGCCAAGATCCGCTACCGGATCGAACCGGAGCGGCGGGAGGTTCTTCTGAGGCGAGTTCTCGCCGAACCGGGTTTCCATGCGATTGTTGGTCGTCAAGGGACGGGAAAGACGACCCTGATGGAGGATTTGTGGCGGCAGCAAGTTGAATCGCTTCCGGATGTGGCGGGGGTTCGGGTTGGGTTGAACCGGGAGAGCAGCGCGACCCTGCATCGGCAGGCAATGCGGACGGTTCGGGGGCTCGGGTCGGGGGAGTTGCTGTATTTTGACGGGGCGGAGGTGGTCGGGAGGTTCCGGTTGGCGTGGATGGCCGGGATCGCTCGGAGGCGAGGGGGGCATGGGATCATCAGTCTGCACCGTCGCCGGAAGGGGATCCCGGTTCTGTGGGAGACATGGGCAGACCGGGCAATGATGGAGCGGTTGGTGGGGGAGCTCTATGGGAGGGAACCGGATGCGGAATTGCGGAAGGTGGCGGGGGAGGCTTT
>CAZFLQ010000140.1:0-4513 GCA_964519935.1 uncultured Puniceicoccaceae bacterium
CAGAGCGCGGAACGCGCGTCGACACCGCTTTGAACCCCGAACCCTACCAAACCCTGAGGCATTCTCGGCCAACTCACCTCTCCGCAACAAACCCGACACTGTGACGTTTTCAGATCGGAATCGAATGCTATCCGTTGCCAAACCCCACCAAAAAGGTTTTTTTAGATCCATGCCTCGATCTGTTCTTCCCTGGATTATCACTCTCGTCCTCCTCGCCTTCTGCCGCGTTGGAGCCGAAGATGCTGTCCCATCCGGAGATCCCAACCCACCTCTCCCCGCTACCACTGAACCGGAAAACACCCCCGCGCCGGAACACGTTACCGGGGAAACTCCTGCCTCGCAGACCGGACCCGAGGCCGAAGAATTGGCCTCCGCACCTGCGCCCACAGCGTCGATCAGCGATCTGCCTTCCGCGCCCCTCAGCGATGCCACCATCGAACCCCTCGTCACCCTCGGGCCGGACGAGGGTTCCCGTCTCGTCTACGTCGTCCCGGTCAAGGACGCGATCTTTGCCCCCACCTTCTTCATCGTGCGGCGCGCCCTCAAGGAGGCCATCCGCGATGGTGCCGATGTCATCATCCACATGGACACACCCGGCGGCGAACTCGGCGCCATGCTCGATATCATGGAAGCCCTCGACCGATTCGAGGGAAACACGGTCACCTTTATCGATGACGAGGCCATTTCCGCTGGCTCGTTCATTGCCCTCTCGACCGACCGGATTTTTTTTCACCCCAGCGGCATTATTGGGGCCGCTGAGCCCGTCACCGCTGGCGGCGGCGATGTCAACGAGGGGATGAAACGGAAACTCGAAAGCTACCTCCGCGCCAAGGTCAACGCAATGACCTCCGACCACCCCCGCCGCGCCGAGATCCTCCGCGCCATGTTCGAACCGGATTTCCGACTCGAAATTGACGGTGAACTCCTCGCCGACGAGGGCGAACTCCTCTCCCTCACCGCCGATCAGGCCGCCCGACTCGTCGGCGACCCACCCGCTCCCCTCCTCAGTGACGGAACCGCCTCCACCCTCGAGGCTGTTCTCGACAAAATGTATGGCACCGGCAATTACAGCACCCTCAACTTCGAGCTCACCTGGTCCGAGACCGTCGCCCAATACCTCAAAAAAATTTCCCCCATCCTCATCAGTGTCGGGATGCTTCTCCTCTTCACCGAGTTCAAAACCCCCGGCTTTGGCGTCTTCGGGCTCCTCGGAATCGTGTCCCTCAGCCTCGTCTTTGTCGCCAACTCAATTGCCGGTCTCGCCGGGTATGAGGTCGGACTCCTCCTCCTGATCGGACTCGGCCTCATCGCGATTGATATCTTCCTCCTCCCGGGAACCTTTGTCCTCGGCGGGCTCGGTATTTTGATCGTTGCCGGAACCTTCCTCTGGTCTCTCGCCGACATCTGGCCCGCCCAGGGCGGCGGTGATCCCATCATCGTCTGGTCCTCTGTCGCCGACGGTCTCCGCACCCTCAGCTTCGCTACCCTCCTTGGTATTGCCGGTCTCGCCTTGCTTCTTTACTATATCCCCCGCAGCCGATTCTTCGACCGGCTCGCTGTCATGACCATTTCCGGCGGTGGGGTTCTCCCAACCGGCGTCAATCCGGATACCCTCGAAAAGCAAGCCCGGATCGACGCCCAGGCCAATTCGATGATTGGAAAAACCGGGACCGTCACTCGCGATCTCCGCCCCGTCGGTGAGGTCGAGATCGACAACAAACGCCACCCCGCCCGCTCCACCCAGCGAACCATTCCCCGTGGTACTCCCATTCGGGTCATTGGGCATGCCGCCTTCAACCTCGTCGTCGAGAAATCAAACACGCCCGAAACCGACCGATGATTTCCGCCCTGATTATCTTTGCCGTTCTCCTCTTTGCCCTCGAATTAGTCCTGCCGGGCGGAGTTCTCGGGGCCGTCGCGACGGTCTGCCTGCTCGCCGCATCCCTCGTAGGCTTTGTTCAGTACGGCTCCCAGGTCGGCTTGACCATTCTCGTCCTCGGTCTCGCTTTCGCGGTGATCTTCTTTTACCTCGAGCTCCGTTTTCTCGGCACCAGCAAGTTTACCGAACGCCTATTTGGCCACCGCTCCGCGATTGAAGGCGATACCGGCATGACCTTGCCCGAAAACCTTGTTGGATCCGAAGGCATCGCCTTGACCCGGATGAATCCTATCGGCAGGGTTCAGGTTGGCGATCAAGCGCTTTCCGCATACTCGGTCGACGGGATGATCCCCGAAGGCGCCCGGATCGTCGTTCAAAAAGCTCACCCTTTCAAAATCGAAGTTTCCCAACTTTAATCGTTTCAAACCAAAAACAGACCCTAACCTATGGACACAACAACTCTCGTCATCACGGCCGTCGTCGCCGTCATCGCCATCGTCATTGGCTTTGTCGTACTGTCCTTCGCCTCTATCTGGTTGAAGGCCCGCTTTTCCGGTGCTCCCGTCGGATTTTCCAATCTCTTTGCGATGCGGTATCTCCGCAAGCTGCCCTACTCCCTGATCGTCGATGCCCGCATCATGGCGGTAAAGGCCGGGATCATGCTCGACACCGATCAGGTCGAAACCCACTACATGGCGGGGGGAAACGTCATTGAGACCGTCCAGGGTCTCATTAATGCCGCCAAGGCTAAAATTCCTCTCGACTGGGATAAGGCTTGCGCGATCGACCTCGCGACGAAGGGAACCGAAAAAAGCGTTACCGAAGCCGTCCGCACCTCCATCAACCCAAAGGTAATTGATTGCCCCAGCCCCAAGGCCGGAAACCGTTCGACCATCGACGGCGTTGCCAAAGACGGCATCCAGGTTAAGGTCAAGGCCCGCGTGACCGTCCGGTCAAACCTCGAACAATATGTCGGTTCTGCCCAAGAGGAAACCATCATCGCGCGTGTCGGCGAGGGGATTGTCACCACCATCGGTTCAGCCGAAACCTACAAGTGGGTCCTCGAAAACCCCGACTCGATCTCCCGCAACGTCCTCAACCGCGGACTCGACACCGGGACCGCCTTCGAGATTCTTTCGATCGACATTGCCGATGTTGATGTTGGCGAGAACGTCGGTGCCAAGCTTCAGGAATCGCAGGCCGAGGCCAATAAGAACATGGCTCAAGCCCAGGCCGAAATCCGCCGTGCCGCCGCCGTCGCTCTCGAGCAGGAAAACAAGGCCAAGGTTGAAGAAATGCAGGCCAAAGTCGTCGAGGCCGAGGCCCAGATCCCGATGGCTATCGCCGAAGCCCTCCGCTCCGGCAATCTCGGTGTGATGGACCTGTATCGCCTGAACAACATCAAGGCTGATACCGACATGCGCGCCACCATCGCCAAAGACGAAACCGAAAACTAGTGGATAATATTGGCGAGGTCATAACCTTCCTCATCTTCGCGATCATCTACTTTTTTGTCTCGGTGATCGGGAAGAAGGGGGAGGACGAACCCCGGCGGACGCGGCGTTCGCGCGAAGCGGATTCCCTCGAGACCGACGAGGGCGAACCCACCGGCCCCGATCCGGCGGCGGAGTTTCGTCGAATTCAGGAGGAGATCCGTCGGCGGATCCGCGAACGTACCCACCCGGGAGAGTCACCTGCCGAAGATTCGCCCGCTGAGGTGCAGCCCGAGCCAACCCGCGAGACCACGCCGATTCCAACCCCGGTTGTCTTGCGTCGCGAACGGGAGTTTGAGGCACCCGCAACTCAAACCGACCCCCTCGCCGAGCTCCAAGCGATGCAGGACCGCGCCGAACAATCGAGGCTCGACCTTGAATCAAAACGCACCGCCTACACCCGCCCCTCGGAAAAACCTCGCCGCCGCTACCATACCACCGTCAACTACGCCTCTCTCCGCGAGAAAACCATCGCCAACCTGAAGCAGCCCCAAAGTGCTCGCGCCGCTTTTATCTACCAGGAAATCTTCGGCACCCCCGTCGGCATGCGCGACTCCAAAGGCACCACCCGCCCCTCCTGGCAACAGTAACCCCACGCAGACCGAAGCCGTGGGCAGGGTGCTCCTGACCGCCACAACCTACGGCGACCGCTGTTCAGCCCCCGCCCCTTCGAATTTGTCCCCTCACAGCCCTCGAATGCCCGGCCGCTGCCAGACGTGTCAGGTCGACGGAGAGCCCATCATAGTGGCGGGAGCTTCCAGCTCGCGCAGCAGTCCCTCCACGTCCTCCACCGCCTGCCCCTCGAAGCTCGTAGAGCGTAGCGAGGACCCTCCGCCTAAAGCCTCCCGCCCTGCGACACCAGTCGCAGTCCCGCGACCGCAGGCCCATGTTCCATCTTCCATCTTCACTCTTCCATCTTCACTCTTCAACCTTCACTCTTCAACCTTCAATCTTCGACCTCCGACCTTTTAAAAATCGACGCTTACCCGATCTGAGCCCCCTGCGCGTTACACAACCTGCGCTTGCGTTAGCCAGCTAAATTCAATTATCTGCAACAATGAAAAAGGCGGATTGTAAACTCGCCGGGCAGTTAAATTTCCTCGCAGAAGATTCGACTTTGCAACTCGCCATAGTTTTCGGT
>CAZFLQ010000141.1:0-4442 GCA_964519935.1 uncultured Puniceicoccaceae bacterium
TCGCGAGGGCCGCTTCCGCCGCCGCCGCTTTCGCATTGCGCTTCGCCAAAAGGGCCGCCTCACGCTCCTCGCGTCGCTTTTCCTTTGCCTGCAAGCGCAGTTCCCGCCGCGCTTCAGCCCCCTCCGCACGCTCCGCCGACCAGGCCGCAAACCGTCCCCCGACCCAACTCCCCAGTCGCCGGAAACTCCCCCCAAATAGCCCGAAGGCACCCACCGCCAGCAACAACAACAAGACCAGATTCCCCCCGAAGCTCCCCAACTGTGGATACAGCCCAACCTCGTAAATATAGTGCCCGAGGGCACCACCGAGACCGTTCGGAAAAACGTTGTCGACTAGCTCCGCCCCGTCGTTTCGAAACAACTCCACCGCCGTCGCCAAACCCGACACCGCCGCCACAAAGACCACCGTTGCCAACCCCTTCCACAGCCGAACGGTATGCGCCCGCCGGGCCAGATAGAGCAGCCCAACCCAAAACAACCCCAGCGCCAGTGCCCAGGACCCAAACCCGATTCCAAAATGCAGCACCCAGACGAGATCCCGGCCAAACCGCCCCACCAGATTGGGCTCGATTCCCTCGTCCGTCGAATTTTGAAACTGCTCAACCAATCCCGGCTGCATCGGGTCGTAATCCGCCAACGCGACAAAGATCAGAATCCCCAGCAGAGGAAACAGCAGTCCGCGAACCCATTTGATCCCCGATGTGCGCGGTCCGAACGTAGTTTGGTTCCCCGTCTTCCGTCCCGCCGCTTTCTTCCGCGCTGGTTTCCGTTTTGCTTTTGGCGATGCCATCCCTAAATCGATAACCGAATCGGGACCGAATTGTAAACCCGAGGATATTCACAGTTGAAGCCAGCCCGACCAACTTCATTATTAAACACTTGTTTCCTATGACCGACACCAAAGAACAATCACCGGAAGAATCTGAAATCGAGAACGCCGTTCGCGAACCCGCCGACGACGCCCCCGAGGCCGTCGGCGACGATTCCGGGGCCGAACCGACGCCCGCCCCCAGCTCCGGGGACGCCACCGATGGGGACGAACCCGCGCCATCTGACGAAGGCTCCGACCGCCGGATCGCCGAACTCGAATCCGAGGTCGCCTCCCTCAAGGAACGCTACCTTCGCGCCGTTGCCGATCTCGAAAATTACCGCCGCCGCGCCCTTCGGGAAAAGGAGGAACTCCGCACCCTCGCGGTTGCCAATTTTTTCGAGTCCCTCCTCACGCCCCTCGACAATTTCCGACTCGGCCTCGATGACGCCGCCAAACGCGAGGAGGCCACCGGCATCGTCGGCGGTTTCCGAATGGTCTTCGAACAGATCTCCAATACCGTCACTGACGCCGGTATCGAGACCCTTTCGCCCGCCCCTGGCGATCCCTTCGATCCCAACCACCACGACTGCGTCGCCCACCACCCCAGCGGCGAACACGCCGAGGGGCTCGTCACCGCAACCGCCCGCCCCGGCTACCGCCTCCGCGAACGCCTGATCCGCCCGGCGAGCGTTGTCGTCTCGAGCGGCACCGCATCCGGCGGAGCTGATGACGACCCCGAAGCCCCGGCCTCCTGATCCGGTCCGACCCATAGCAATCCATCATGGCAAAAACTGACTATTACGAACTTCTCGGCGTCTCCAAAGGTGCCTCCCCCGAAGAACTCAAAAAAGCCTACCGCAAAAAGGCCGTCCAATTTCACCCGGATAAAAATCCCGGGGATGCCTCCGCCGAGGAAAAGTTCAAGGAGATCTCCGAAGCCTACGAGGTCCTCAAGGATCCCGAAAAACGGGCCGCCTACGACCGCTACGGCCACGCCGCCTTCGAGGGTGCCGCCGCTGGCCCACGCGGCGGCGGGGGCGGGTTCCACGATCCCTTCGACATCTTCCGCGAGGTCTTTAGCGGCGGCGGGGGCGGAGGTGGAATCTTCGAGGAATTCTTTGGCGGAGGCGGCGGCGGAGGAGGCCGTGGTCGCGCCGATGCCGCCATGCAGGGCGACGACCTTCGCTACGATCTCGAGATCACCCTCGAGGAGGCCGCCGAAGGGGTCGAAAAGGAGATCCGCTACCGGCGCAACACCACTTGTCCCCGCTGCAAGGGCGATGGTGCCGAACCGGGCTCGAAACGCGTCACCTGCCCCACCTGCGGAGGCAGCGGACAGGTGACCTCCAATCGCGGGTTCATTTCCTTCCGCCAAACCTGCCCCACCTGTGGAGGTGCCGGCACCACAGTTGAGAAACCCTGCACCGAATGCTCCGGAACCGGCCGGATCAAAACTGCCGAGTCCCCCCGCGTGCGGATCCCCGCCGGGGTCGATACCGGTTCACGGATCCGCCTCCAGGGGCGCGGCGACGCTGGCATCAACGGCGGCCCCGCCGGCGATTTGTATTTGATTCTCCACGTCAAGGCCCACGATCGGTTCGAACGCGAAGGCGACAACCTCTACTGCGAACTCCCGATTCCCTTTACCCTCGCAACCCTCGGCGGAACCCTCGAGGTCCCCACCCTGAAGGACAAGGCCACCGTCAAGATTCCGACCGGAACCCAGTCCGGCACCACCTTCCGACTCAAAGGTCATGGCATGCCCCAGATCCGCGGAGGCGGAAAAGGTGACCAGATGGTCCGGGTCATCATCGATGTTCCCAAAAAACTCAACAGCCGCCAACGCGAAGCCCTTGAAGATTTCGCCCGCGCCAGCGGCGACGAACCCGCCGAAGGAGGTGCCGGTGGATTCTTCAAAAAACTCTTCGACGTATGACTCACCCTCCATGTCCTCCCCCCTCCCGAATCCTCCCACACTCGATGCCCTCCTCGGTCGCCGCCGCAGCCTTCGCGCTGCCGGGAAACGGTTGGTTCTGACCAACGGCTGCTTCGATCTCCTCCACGCCGGGCACATCTGGTTCCTCAACGAGGCCGCCAAACTCGGTGATTTTCTTGTCGTCGGGCTCAACGGTGACGCCAGCGTCCGGGCCCTCAAGGGCCCAAACCGCCCGATCCAGAACGAACGCGAACGGGCCTACGCCCTCCAATCACTCCGCGCGGTTGGTGCGATCTTCCTCTTCCAGACCCCTCGTCTCGGCACCGAGATCACCGCCCTCCAACCCGACATCTACACCAAGGCAGGGGACTACACCGCAGAATCCCTCGACCGCACCGAAAAAGCTGCCCTCGACCAGTGCGGTGCCACCATCTCCTTCATTCCCTTTCTCCCCGGACACTCAACGACCACTCTGGTCGAAACTATTCGAAAAGTCGCCGATTCTTTTGCCACGGGCTGACTTTTTCCTCGTTTCCGCCAACCCGGCTTAACTAGAAACCAACCCATGCAGGATCCAGATCTCGCCGATTATTCCGGAGTCGGTCTCCTCGTCGTCGACATGCAGCCCGGCTTCCTCGATGCCTGCGACGATCCCCAACGCATTATTGACCGGGTCCGTTTCGCCATCCGCGCCGCCGAATTGCTCGGCATTCAGGTCTTTTTCAGCGAGCAGGCCCCCGAGAAACTCGGGAACACGATCGGCGAACTGCTCGAGTTCTCCGACGGTCCGGTTTTTCCAAAGACCGCCTTCTCCGCCCTCCGCGCCACCGAGATGGACGCCTATCTCGACGAGGAGGCCTTTTCCCATCTCCTCATCTGCGGGATTGAAACCCCCATCTGCATCTACCAAACAGCCCTCGACGCCCTCTCGCGTGACATTCAAGTCACCCTCCTCTCAGACGCCATCGGCCAACGCCGCCCCGAGGACGCTCCCCCGATTTTCACTACCCTCCGCGAGGCCGGCTGCACCATCCTACCCTCCGAAACCGTCTTCTACAGCATCCTCGGCGATGCCCTCCACGCCGACTTCCGCCCCTTCACCGCCCTCGTCAAAGAGGCCAACCACGCCTAGTGTTCCGTCTCACCGGTTCGTTTCACCAACGGACTCAATCGCTCAGCGCGGACGATTCTTTTCCGCCACACGAACCATCCTTTCTTCGATCGCCTTGATCAAATCCTCCGATCTTAAAACCCCTCGGCCCCTCAGTTTCAGAAACTCTATCATACCCCGAAGCTCAAGCTCCGTGTCGATCTCTGGCCCCGCATTTACCTCCCGGCGAAGATCGTAGGGCAGCTCCAGAATAGAGTTCCCCTGCGGGTCGACCACCGTCAGCAGACCCGATGGGATTCCGAGAACCAGATCCTCGTATCTCTCACCACAAATCGGAGGCGGTGGAGCGAAAAGTTCACGGTAGTAAACGTCGATCTCCTTCCACGCAATTAACGGCCGATGCCCATTGTCGATCAGTTCACACGCAAACGGTCTCAAGAGATACCGCAGATTCTTCTCAAGTCTTGCGTGATCCTCGAAACCCGGATCACGACGAAGCTCGATGTGATTCATCTTAATTCGGCATTTTTTCATTTTACCCATTTTTAGTCTACCCGCCGCGCAAGGTAAAATCCAAAGCCGAC
>CAZFLQ010000142.1:0-4252 GCA_964519935.1 uncultured Puniceicoccaceae bacterium
GGTCTGGTCGGCGGCGGCCACGTTCTCCCGGCGCAGAGCGAGTTTCTGGTCAGTCAGGAGAGGAGTTTTTATGATCATTATGTGAGGGACCGTCTCCACATCGGGACGCGGGTGCTGGCTTTTTCGCTTCTGGAAAAAGAGAAGGGGGACAAGAACGAGGGGAAATTCCCGAGTTCGTCCTTTCTCGGCTCGTTGACGAACCTGGAAGAGGTCCAAAACTATGCGCCGATCTATTTTTTCCTTCAGTACGATATTTTGCCGTGGTGGGGAGTCGGGATTTCCTACGATGAGAAGGAGATCGAGACCGATGACTGGAAGAGCAATGACGGCGGTCAGGGTGGGGACGGGAATTTTGTCTCGAAGGGGCCGGTGATCTACACGGCGTTCCAGTATCTGAACAATTCCCGCTGGACACCTTACGGGGAAGTCGGGCTTGTCTTGTATTCGAACGAATTCGAACCGTTGCCGGAATGGGCGGAAGGGGGTAAGCGTCAATTCGTGGTCGATGACGATGTCGGAACTTACCTCGCCGGGGGTGTGACGGTGAAGCTTTTCGAGCATGTCTCGTTGGATCTGCACATTCGCTACGTCCGTTCGGGGATTTTCACGGAATTCTATTTTCAGGATCCCGAACGTCTCGGTGAGCCCCAGGAAGTGGCGACCTTCCCGATCGATCACATCGGTTACGGGTTTGGAATCAAGGCCACCTTTTAGGAAAGCTTCACGCCATCGATGAATCCGGATTCGCTGTCGTTCAGTCTGAGAGCGCTGCGCGGTGGGGAGGGTCCCCTGCGGGTGGGCGATCTTGTTGATACGATGGGTGACCGCGGATTTGGCCTCCTCTTGGTGGTTCTTTCCCTGCCAAGTGCGTTGCCGGTGCCGGCGCCCGGTTACAGTACCCCCTTTGGTCTGGTTCTGGCGGTTTTGGGAATCCAGATGCTGATGGCGCGGGCAAAACCGGCCCTGCCGGGGCGGGCGCGGCGGATGGAGTTATCGCGTCCGATGACGAACCGTTTGCTCGATGCTGGATTGAAGTTTCTGGGATGGACGGAACGGTTCATCCGTCCGCGGATGGAGTGGATTGGATCGCGGACCGGGCGGGTTTTTTTCGGAGGGATCGTCCTGATGATGGGCGTCCTGATGATTTTTCCAATCCCGTTGACGAATACGTTTCCTGCGATGGTGGTTTTCCTGACAGGGGTGGCGTTTTGTGAGCGCGACGGTTTGGCGGCGTTATTTGCGTTCGGGGTGGGGATCCTTGCGATCCTCCTTTACGCTTATGTCATCTACTTGCTCGCGACGGTCGGGGTCGATGGAGTAATGGAGTTGAAAGAGTGGATCAAGGGTCAGATTAGCCCTTAAAAAAAGACCTTTTCTTTTTGGGAGACAACCCCGATACTCCGGAAAGCTATGGTTGAAGAGCCAACAGAAAAGTCATTTGATTCCCGGAGTTGTGAACTTCTCGTTCAGAACAAGATGGGGATTCATGCACGTCCGGCCGCAATGATCGTTCGGGCGGCGAGCAGGTTCGAGGGGGATGTCTGGTTTGAGAAAGACGAGGAGCAGGTGAACGGCAAAAGCATCATGGGCCTGATGATGTTGGCGGCCGGACCGGGGTCGAAGCTAACGGTGGTTGCGAAGGGGGCGGATGCGACCTCCCTTTTCGATGAATTGAAGCTGCTTTTCGACAAGAAGTTCGAAGAGGCCTGAAGCTTTCCGTTCAGGGTCTTGTGATGGAGAAGGACGTGCGCGATGGGGCGAGGGCGCTATCCGTTGGCGGTGGGCGGGTTGTCGGATGGGCGGCATACGGCCCGGAGGACGGTGTACCGGTCTTATTTCATCACGGCTGGCCGAGTTCGGCGACACAGGCGGGGGTGGTCGAGAATGCGGCGGAAATGTTGGGAATTCGTCTGGTTGGGATCGAGCGTCCGGGGGTCGGGCTGACCGATCCGCTGCCGGGGGGGAATCTGGCGGATTTTGCGGGGGATATCCGGGCGTTGGTCGAAGATCTGGGATGGACACAGTTTCGGGTATTCGGTGTCAGCGGCGGAGGACCCTATGCGCTTCTGACGGCGGCGCGGGTCGAAGGTGTGTTGGCGGCAGGCGTTTGTTGCGGGGCCCCGAATCCGGAAGCGTTGCGGCAACCGGGGGGGATTTTTTGGATTTATCGGTGGCTGATCGGTTTGGTGGACCGTTTTCCGTGGATGGCGCTTTGGGCTCTGCGGGTGATCTGGGCGGGGGTGCGAACGCTGCCCCCGGTACCGATGATTGGAATCTTGCGGCACCTCCTGCCCGCGAACGATGCGGCCTCGTTGCGCGACAAGGAGATCCGTCGCCGGGTCGCGAGGCCGGTCCGGAGAGCGTTTGAGCAGTCTTCCCGCGATCTGCTCTACGACGCGACACGCTATCTGAACCCGTGGGGATTCGATCCCGGCCGGATTGACGTGCCGGTGCGGTTTTGGCACGGGGGGGTGGACCGGAATTTGCCGCCTGATCTGACGCGGAAGCTTGCAGAGATGATTCCGGGCGCAGATTTTCGGATGTACCCTGATGAGGGGCATTATTCGCTGCCTCTGGGGCGGGCGGAGATGCTTTTTGGCGAGTTGCTCCAGATGGGACTTGAAGATTGATGGCTGGGCTGAAGCCTTCTTGACTGATGGCGAGATGATTCAACCGATCCGAACCCGTCCTGCACCCAAGTTGATCGTATTCGGCGCGACCGGATTGGTCGGGAATGCCTGTGTTGAGGCGGCGCGCCGACGGGGATTCCGGGTTCAGGCGGTCGGCGGAGGGCGTTTGCCGGGTGCTGACGGTCTGGATCGTGGTCTTCAAATCGATGTTACTGATCGAGAGGCGGTGGAGCGCTACATTCTGGAGGAATGGCCGGATGCGGTCATCAATGCGGCGGCGTTGTCGAATCCGGCGGATGTCGATGCGAATCCTGATTTGGCTCAAAAGGTAAACGTCGAATTCCCGGGCCAGCTCGGGCTGCTGACCCGCCACCTCGGATCGAGGTTAATTCACTTTTCGACCGACATGGTTTTCAACGGTCGGCGGGGGGACTACCGATCAACTGACGAGCCCGATCCGCAGGGTCGATATGGTGAGACGAAACTGGCGGCGGAGGAAGCGGTCCTCGAGGCGAATCCGAACGATCCGGTCATTCTCCGAATCACGATCGTAACGGGAACGAGTCCGACGGGTCGGCGGAGCGTCCATGAGAAGCTGCTGTATGCGTTGCGGGACGGAAAGCGGAGCCGTCTTTTTACGGACGAAATCCGTCAGCCCTGTTCAGCGGTCAGCGTGGCTGAAGCGACGGTCGAGCTGTTGGAGCGCCCGGAGCTGCACGGGATTTTTCATTGGGCGGGGGCGGAACGGCTGAGCCGATATGAGATGGGGGCGAGGATCTTCGAGCATTTCGGGATCGATCCCGGAGAATGGATCGAGCCTTGCCGGATGGGGGATGATCCAGTCCATCGCGGGCGCCCGGCGGACCTGACGCTGAACCTGCATCCATTGGTAGGTAAACTTCGAACCCGTCCGGCAGCTTTTTCGGAGCAGCTTGCGGAGATGCGGCCACCGGGAGAACTTTATCGCTGGTTGCGTGACCTGCGGGCCTGACCATAGGGCCGCAGAAGACAGAAAACGAGTGACTCGTTTCCACAAGCAGTGGTCTCCGGTATGTTATTCCGCAAACCCCACGGACAGTCGGCTGGAAAAAAATCTCTCAAAGGCTATCCAACGGACTCCGTACCCCGGCCCCCGGCTTCTGCATCACATGCAGATACACCTGCGTCGTTTCCACGCTCTTGTGTCCGAGCAGATCCGGCACGGTTCGGATTTCCGTCCCAGCCTTCAGAAGATCCGCCGTCTCCAAAACCTCCGCCCAGCGGGGAAAATGAACTCTCTTCATGATTCCATAATAGTGCTCTTCTTTTCACCTTTTGGTCCAGCGAAAAATCGCCGAGTTGTGTTCTTTCCGGAGACCGACCCAAGAAATCAGCCCTATCCATTTTCCTATTAACCTGATATATAGCTACTTATCGAATATTAATTGCCATCGCGCCTCGCCCGCGTTCCCGGCAATTGCACAACTCGTCCGAGACGCTACGACCTGAGTTGAGTACTTTCCGGACAACGGAGCTTGCCTTCAGAGCAAAAAACCTCTCTCCTCGACCCGTTGTCGAATCCGCATCTCCCGCTAGCTTTGATCCTTCCGAACTCACTCACCCTCCAAATCGATGAAAATCAC
>CAZFLQ010000143.1:0-3124 GCA_964519935.1 uncultured Puniceicoccaceae bacterium
GAGGAGGATAAGGAGAGTCCCGGAAACAGCGATGTCGGCGATGCGTTTGAGCATGGTGGAATGAAGGATTGAAGACGGGTCGGAGAAGAAGTCCAAGCGTTTGTTTGGGCGATGTCCGGTCTTGCGGAAGGCTGCAATTACGAATGATAATCGATAGATGATACGTTTGAGACTGCTTACCCTACTTCTTTTCTCAAATCTGGCGGCGGGGCTTCATGCGGCTGTCCTCCGACCGACGATACCGATGGTGGCGGGCTCTCCGGTGGAGGTCGCGAACGTGCTTCTGGTCGGTCCGGAGAGTCTGGGGCTGGTGCGTTCGGGAACATCCGAAAAGGTGGAATTGGCCTGGGTGCGGGTTGATGTGGATCTTCTCGGCCAGAAGTATCCCGAATTGGATACCTTTCGGCAGGAGTCCATCTTGCTGGGCGAAAGCACAATTGTACGGGTGGAAAGGATTCCTAACTACTTCGAACGCTTTTTAAAGCTTCCGGCGACGGCCCGTTTTAAGGATGATTTCAAGGTCGAGGCGTCGGTGGCGTCGGGGTTGCGCTTTTTCCGGGCAGACTACCGGAAGATCGCCGAGCCTGTACGGGACCCGGGTTTTCCTGTTCTGGCGACACGGACAAATTCGCTGAAATTGGATCCGATCACAGAAGCGACGAGGGATTCTTTTGAAGCGACGGTTGATCGGTTGATCCATGATCTGAGCGAGGATCGAAACAGTCGAAGTCGGGAGATTGTTCGGCAATTGGTCGGTCATGCCGAGTTGTTTGAAAACCTGAAGCAGGGGTTGCGAAATCTGGAGGAGGGCTATCCGGGGTTCCCGAAGATCCGGTCGGCGATTGATGCCCTTGACGCAATGGCGGTGGATCCGAACAACTCGATCCCGGCCCAGATCAAACTGCGCGAGTTTCTTGATTTCGCCCGGAAGGAGGGTGGGATCGATCCAAAGACGCTGCCCTATCCGTGATCACAAGTCGGCAGAATCCCCTCGTCCGCGAAATCGTCGGATTGAAAACGCGGCGGGGGCGGCAGGAAAGCGGTCGGATCCTGATTGAGGGACTGACCGAAATCGGGGAGGCGGTCCGGGCAGGGGTTTTGATAGAAAGGGTGATATCTGATCCCCAGAGAAATCGTATCCAAAACATGGATACAACATGGGGTGATCGAATTGAGTTGATGGAGGTCTCGGGAGGGGTGTTCGAGAAACTGAGTTTTCGGGAAAATCCGGATGGCCTGATCGCGGTGGCAACGGCACCGGGGGGAGATCTGGACCGCATCCCGCTGGGGCCGAACAGCGTTTACATGGTTTTAGACCGGATCGAAAAACCGGGTAACCTCGGGGCGATTGCGCGGACCGCGCGGGCGGCGGGGGCGGCGGGATTGGTGGTCTGCGGGGGTTGTGAGCGTTTTAATCCGAACGCGATCCGAAGTTCACGTGGACATCTGTTTGCGATACCGTCAGCGGAGGCTTCGATGGAGGAGATCCTCGGGTGGACGGAATCGAAGGGGATCGGGCTTTTGGTGGCGGATCCGGGTGCGGCGGATGACCTTTGGACGGTATCGATCGAGGGGCCGGTGGGCTTTGTCCTTGGTGAAGAGCATGGCGGGGTCGATCCGGGATGGATTGGGGCGGGGGCGCGACCCGTGCGGATCCCGATGATGGTGGCGATGGATTCGCTGAATGTTTCGGTCAGTGCGGCCCTCCTGCTCTACGAGGCACTCAGGCGAAGAGGCTTGGCAACCGGTGCCAATTCCTCTCTCCTGACGGTTGAAGATGCCGAGCCCAACGATTGAATCTTTTCTCAAAGTCCAGGATTTGGACCGACAACACCGCGAGATCAAAGCGGAGATCCTGAGTATCCCGAAAGATATTGAGGTAATCGAACGGTCGATCCGGCGGGAGCGAGAGGCTCTCGAGTCCGGGAAAGGCGAACTGAGGCGTCTGGAGGTCAGCCGAAAGGAGCTCGAGGGGGCGATCGCGACGAGCGAGGAAAAGGTCATCCGGTTGAAAAACCAGCAGTTGGAGGTCAAGAAGAACGAGGAATACACTGCCCTCGAGAACGAGATCGGGGTTTTGAAGACAAGGATCGGTGAGCTTGAGGACAGCGAGCTGGCCGTTTTGGAAGAGATCGATCAGGAGCGTGAACGGGTGGCCGGACTGGAAGCGGTCTTTGCGGGAGATGAGGCCCGCCACCGGGAGGGCATAGCGGTCCTGGAGGAGCGTTTGACGGAATTGAAGGAGGAAGAAGCGGTGTCGCAAGAGGCGTTCGAGAAGGCCCTCTCGGCCCTCGAACCGAAGAATCGGGATCTCTACGAGGGACTTTCCCGAAGGATCAAACGTCTGCCCTTATTTGCGGCGATTGTCGGTCATACGTGTGCCGGCTGCCATTTGAGGGTTTCAAACGATGTGAACGAAGAGGCGGTGAAAGGGAATCTTCCGACCTGCGATAACTGTGGGCGGGTTGTTTATCTGGATTGACGGGTGGGGGACCTGGGGGGGCGGTGTTTCGGTGGTGAAGTGCGTGAAGAGAGACAACGCCTAAAATATATCTTGACATCAAGATATTTATTGTTTTGATGGAGAAGAAATGAAAGGAACGGATCTCTACTTGAGCCTCTGGCGGGCGTGGGACGCGGTTGTTGAGGTTGATCGGCGGAGCATTGCGGAGGCAGGGTTCCGGATTCCGACGGACTTTGCGATTCTTGAGATCCTTCACCACAAAGGGTCTCAAACCATGGGGGCACTTGGATCAGGGGTGTTGCTAACCTCCGGTTCAACGACGACGGCGATTGATCGTTTGGAGCAGGAGGGAATGGTGCGACGCCAGCGTTCTGCCTCGGATGCACGGGTTGTGCTGGTCGAACTGACCGAGGTGGGAAAGGAGCGAATCGCAAAGGTTTTTCCGCAGCATGCGGCGAGGTTGGAAGCACTTTTCGGCGATTTCGGGCGAGAGGAACGGGGACAACTGGCCGGTTTGCTGCGCCGATTGCGGAAGAATGCGGTGGCACTTCGTGGGGAGCCGAAGGCAGCGCGAGTCTCCAAGGAGGTTTTGTCTGGAGAAATATCCTGATGCTGATGATGAAGAGACCGAATACAACTACCAGAATTGTCCGCGACAGG
>CAZFLQ010000143.1:3134-4249 GCA_964519935.1 uncultured Puniceicoccaceae bacterium
TTGGACCCCTGCGGGTGATCAATGATGATCGCGTGGAGGGCGGACGCGGATTCGGTGCCCATCCGCACAGCGATATGGAGATTATCAGCATCGTGTATTCGGGGAAGCTGGAACACAAAGACAGTCTGGGGAACGGTGACGTTCTCGGCGTGGGTGATGTCCAATACATGAGCGCAGGAACGGGGGTCGTTCACAGCGAGTTCAACCCTTCGCCGAACGAGCCCGTTCATTTTTTCCAGATCTGGATTCAGCCTGATCGTGGAGGATATTCTCCCGCCTATGCGAAAGTGTCTATGCAATTGTCGGACCGGATGAACCGTTGGCTGCCTTTGGTATCGGGCGACGGGGATGGGGCCGTCCAGATCCGGCAGGATGCCCGGATTGCGGTATCCCGGCTTGGGCGCGGTGCGCAGCTCGGGCATCTGAATCCGGCGGGGCGGGGGGCGTGGCTACACGTTGCGGAGGGCGAAGTTTCCGTGAATGGGGAGCGCCTCCTGAGGGGTGACGCGTTTGCGACGACAGACGGGATCAATCTGGGAATTGTTGCAGCGGCATTGACTGAACTGATTCTTTTCGACGTGAAGATCTGAGAACCGAAATCTGAAACCTATGAATACTGAAATCACCCTCGCCATCCTTGTCGGCAGTGCCCGGCAGGGATCCGTAAACCGTAAACTCGGGCAGGTCGTTGCCCACCAAATCGAGGGTCTTGGTGCGAATGCCGATCTGATTGCAGCGGAGGAGCATGCCTTTCCGATCTACAACGGGGACCTTGAGGCTGAAGGCCTCCCGAATGAACTTCGTGAGCTTGGAGAGCGTCTCGCGTCGGCCGATGGATTGGTCTTTGTGTCGCCTGAGTATAATGGACTGCCGACTCCGCTTTTGAAGAACACGATCGACTGGTTGACGCGGACCGATACGCCGGTTTTTTCGGGAAAGCCGGCTGCGATGTTGAGTGCTTCGCCCGGGGCACTTGGAGGCATGCGGGGACTGCGGATACTGCGGGAGCTGCTCGGAAACCTGAACATGCTGGTGATTCCCCAGCAGTATTCCCTTCGCGATGCCTATAATGCTTTTGAGACGGACGACACACTGCGGGACCCGAAGGCGACGGC
>CAZFLQ010000144.1:0-4203 GCA_964519935.1 uncultured Puniceicoccaceae bacterium
CTGACGCCTCGCACAAGGAAAACGGCCTACGCCCCCTCATCCCCCTCCGGACGCTCCCGCAACCGCACCGCCGGAACCCCTCCCCAGATCTCGTAGCGGCCCGTCGATTTCGATACCACCGCACCCGCCGCCAGAATGCCCCCTTTTCCTACCGTGACACCATCCATCACCACAACGTGCGCCCCCATCCAGACGTCATCCTCAATCACGATCCCACCCTTGCCCTCAAAATCATACTGCCGGTTCATCGGAACGTCCCGCCGATCATACCGGTAATTTCCACCCCCGACGAGATAACAGTACGCCGCCACCATCACGTCCGCCCCCACCTCGACCGCATTCGAGGTAAAGATCTCCACGTAAAATCCCAGATTCGCGCGTTCCTTCAACCGGATCCGCCCCCCCTTGCAGCTCAGGATCGACCCCCTCCCAACAAAGGTTTCGCGATCCAGGAAAATCCCCCCGTCTGCATCATCCCCCTTCGCGTCCAGCAAAACGTTGTCATCCACGACCACCCCGTCCCCGAGATGAATCCGATGGGGATGCCGCAACACCACATTCCTCCCGAAAACACAGCCTCTCCCGCAGCTCCCCAGCAACAACGGATACAGCTTCTTCCGCAACAGCAAACCGAGCGCACCCGGCACCCATGAGGCAAACGTCTGAACGAACTCGTACACCAACAGACGCCCCCACTTCCGCGACCCCACAACGAGATCCTGATAGCGCCGCAGCGGTGAAACATGCTCCCCCGAAACCGAGGGCAGGGCCTTGAAAGCTTTTCCCATCGAAAATCAGAAAACCGAATACCGTCCCTCAACTCAATCGCCGAACAACCTCATCCAACCCCAAAAAAAACTACCCAGTCCGCCCCAGACGAACAATACAATCATACTCCGCCCTCGTTACCGGTGTGATCGACAGACGATTCCCCTTTTGCAATAGCCGCATCCCGTCCAACTCCGGCACTTCCCGCAACTCCGACAAAGGAACGATCCGCCCGAACTTCTCCACAAAAGCGACATCAACCAAAAACCAGCGGGGATTGTCCGGGTCCGATTTTGGATCGAAATACTTCGCTCCGCTCTCAAATGCAGTCGGATCGGGCCGGGGCTCACTCGCGATCTCCGCGATCCCGACAATCCCCGGGGGCTCACAATTCGAATGGTAGAACAAAACCCGATCCCCCGTCCGCATCGCGTCCCGAATAAAATTTCTCGCCTCATAGTTGCGGATTCCATCCCACGGTTCCGCCCCCCCCGCCTCCAGATCATCAATCGAAAAGGCATCCGGTTCACTCTTCATCAACCAATATTGCATTGCACACGCCTACCGCCCTCCCGCCCCACGTTCAAGCCCATCGCCCCCTCCGCTCAAAACTTTTTGTAACCTGTCGATCATCGCGGCGTTTCAGCAATTGAACTCGAAAGACCACAATCGACCCAAATGGAAAACTGCAACACCATGGAATGGATGGAATTCCCCACCACCAACCCTGACCCCGGAAGCCTCGCCCTCCAGCGGGTCGGAGAGGGTGACCTCAAGGCTCTCCGCTGGTTGATCGAGGAATGGAAACAACCCCTCATCGGGTTCTTTTACCGATCCACCCGATCCCATGCCGATGCCGAGGAACTCACCTTCCAGACCTTCGAAAAACTTCACCGCTCCGCCCCCCGTTACCGGCCCTCCGCAAAATTCTCCACCTTCCTTTTCACGATCGCCCGAAACCTTCTTATAACCCACCACCGCAAACGGAGTGCCCGCCCCACCCTCATCGAGGCCACCGCCGCACCGGAACTCACCAGCCCGCGCCAAACCGATCTCCACGATTGGGACGAGGTCCTTGAAATTGCCCTCACGTCACTCGACGAAAACCAGCGCACCCCCCTCCTCCTCGCCACCCGCGAAGGGCTCAGCTACGCGGAGATTGCCCGCGTCCTCCGAATCTCTCCCGCCAACGTCAAGGTCCGCATTCACCGCGCCCGCCAAAATCTCAAAACCAAACTCAAGGAACTGTCATGAAACCGAACCTCCCCGATGATGACCGCATCGACGCCTTCCTCCGCGAAGATTCCGTCCAACCCTCCGAACACCTTAACGCCCGTCTCGACACCTGGCTGGAATCCCTTCCGGCCTCCCGCCGGCGGGCACCACGTCTTCCCTTCGCCAAACTTGGCCTTGCCGCCGCCAGCATCGCTGCCGTTCTCGTATCCATCTTTTGGATCGGTCCCAGCTCTGCCCCCGGCACTGACCCGGCCGCAGCCGTCGTCAGCGAGTCGACCCACCACGATCCGCTTGACGAGGAACTCTTCGCCCTTCTCGACCTCGTCGCCAACATCTCTCCGACGGTTTTCGATCAACCCGATATGAATGAGCTTCTCGCTGGCACCCTCTAACCGCCAGCGACCTGAACGACACCACCACCACCACCAACCAAAACAGACCATGAAAATCACACCCACCCTCCTGATGATCGCCCTCATCGGCACCGTCACCCTCCCCCTCAGCGCCAAGCCCGCTGGCGGCCCCGATGGATCCGGAAAGCCCGGCCCCTCCGCCCGGTTCGAACGCCCCGGCGGTCCCTCCGCTGGCCTCCAGCGTCCCGGCCCCGACATGGCACCCTTCGGTGATCCCGCCTTCCTGACCGAAGAAGAACGCGAGTTGGTCGCCCTTGGCCGGCTCCTCCGGATGAGCCCCGAAGAACTCGACAACCTCTCTGCCGCGATCGACAAGGTCCGCGAAATGAACCCCGCCGAAAAAAATGCCCTCGTCGAGAAACTCGAGGATCTCCGGACCGAAAAAAGGGCCCAGATGCAGGAACGCCGCAAGGCATGGGAATCCGTAGCCCCCGAAGAACGCCACGCGATCGCCGAAACCATGCGCAACCTCTCCCCGGAGGAACGTCGCACCCTCAGAGAGGAACTCCGCGACCTCGAGCCTGAGGAACGTCTCGCCCGGATCCGCGAAATCTCCGGAAACTGACCCCCTAACCCACGACAACACTACCCACCAGCTCCCGACCCCCCCGGTCGGGAGCTTTTTTTCGACCCCCCCCGGGCCTCCTCGCCCACCGCCCCGCCGCGAACCCCCGATAACAAAGTAAGGGCTATCGCGTCGACTCCCCCGCCAACAAATCCAGAACCCACGATGCCATCGCCATCCCGAACGTCGCCACAACCGGCGTCGCCGTTCCAAATCCGTAATCACAATTCAATCGCATTTCCCTCTTTGATTCCGGATTTTCACACACCCCCCCACTCCCGTCCGGATAGACCGCCGGTTCCTCTGAACTCACGCAGGCCACCTTGAACCGACCCCGCCCCTCCCTCGGAAATCCATGCCGCTGCCGCAGTTGCTTCCGCATCGTCGCCAAAAGGGCATCATTGCGGGTCTTCGAAAGATCCCCGATTCGAATCTGGGTCGGATCCCTCCGTCCACCCGCCCCGCCTGATACGATCAGAGGAATCCCCCGCCGCCGACACGTCAGCAGGAGCGTGATTTTGTGGTTCAATGAATCGATCGCATCCACCACCGCATCAAACCGACGCTCGTCCTCCCCTCCGAGAATCCGGTTGACCGTCCCCTCCGTGAAAAAACACTCCTCAACCGATACCTCGCACCCGGGATCAATCCGCGCCACCCTTTCCGCCAAAACCCGCGTTTTCATCCGCCCCTCCTCCCCGATTAGCGCCTGCAGCTGCCGATTCCGGTTCGACACACAGATCTCGTCCAGATCCACCATCGTGAGGTGCCCGATCCCTGATCGCGCCAAGGCCTCCACCGTCCAGCAACCGACGCCGCCAACCCCAATCACAGCGACCCGACTGGATGAAAACCGATTCCGTGCAGACTCCCCATAGAGCCTCGAAACTCCCCCGAACGGATCCATCCTCACACCGTCACGGCTCAGCACCTGATCACCCGTCCGTTCCTAGAAGGTTTTCCGATCCCTCACCCGTTGTGCCTCTTTCGCCGCCGCATCCTCGGCATCATACATTTTCCATCGCTCGTCAAAGAAACCTTTGACCGAATCGTAGAGACTTCCCTCCGTAACCTTTTCCGAGAACATCGGCCGCGATTCGCCCGCTTCAATCCTCCCCAGGCGCCCTCGTGCAAACTCGGCTGCCTCGGAATCCGGTGCCAGTGTTATCGCCTCGTTGAAATAGATCCGCGCGGCATCATCGTTCTTTGCGTGTACGTAAA
>CAZFLQ010000145.1:0-4180 GCA_964519935.1 uncultured Puniceicoccaceae bacterium
CCAAAAACTGCCCTTTGGACCGTCGCACTTCCGCCTCAGTCAGCGGATGCAGGTAGAGGCATTCCATCCGCTCCGCGAGCAAATCCGCCAAACGGGGCAATTGCAATAAATTAGCCGAGCCAGTGAGCAGGAAGCGGCCTGGTCGGCGATCGGCATCCACATTTCGCTTGATCGCCAAGGTGAGTTCGGAAACGCGCTGCACCTCATCAATCGCCACCCGTTCCGGTAATCCGTCGATGAAACCTTCCGGATCGTGCTGGGCGAGGGCATAGTAGCCCTTGTCATCGAGGCTAACCTAATGGCGGTCAGGATCACAAAGTCGGGCCAGGGTGGATTTTCCGCACTGACGTGGCCCAAGCAGGCAAACGACCGGTGTGTCGGCCAACGCTGCTTCCACCGCGCCCTGTAAATGGCGGGGCAGGTATCTTTGCGCGGCGAAATGGGCTTTCATTTCCGGCTATTTGCTACCTTGGCAGACGACAAATTGTAACCTTAATCTCTGGCAATTTGCAACCTTGATTAGGCCGGATTGCACTCTGATGGGGGGGTGTCCCAAACGTTATTGAAATTCGGTAGGTGGTTCCGGTTCGCGTAGATGAGTTGGTGTCTGATTCTGATGAGTCGGTCAAGCCTGCTGGGTCGGTGGTTTGGCTCCGAGTCAGAATCAAGCGGGGATTCCGAGGATCCAGCCTTCGATTTGTGCGATCAAGGATTCGAGGGGTGAGAGGGTGGGGTTGAGGTAGCGCGGCAGGGCGCCGTCGGTATCCAGTTTTTGGAGTGAGGCGGCGACGACATAGGCGTCGTGTTGATCGGGGGTGCGGTCTGCGCGGGGGTAGTTGTCTTTCCAGAGGGATGGGTAGACCTCGGCGATGAGCGATTTACCGATGGAGGGTTCCCAGCCGTCGAAGGGCCAGAAGTGGATCGAGTCCCCGAGTCTGTTGCGAAGGTAGCGGAGCCAGGGAATTCCGGAGTGGGTGGATTTGGCGACGGAACCAGGGACGTCAAAGTGAAAGACTGATTTGGCGCGGCAGCGGGTCTCGGTAATGCGCCGCCAGCGCGAGTTCCCGGATCGGGCACCGGCGTTGCCACAGATCCCGTCGCGGATCAAGTCGACACAGGTGTGTGGTTCGTCGGTTGGCCAGTGTTGGTTAAAATCCTCGAGAAAGTGCGGCCAGTCGTGGGGCAGTTGGTGGGTTTCGAAATACTGGATCGGGAAGGAAAAGCCGTGATCGATACCGACGGCGGTGGGGATGCGGCGGGAGAGTTCGTGCGCCAGAAAATCGGCGATCCCCTCGCGGGTCCAATATTTTCTGAGACCGCCGAGTGGGTTGACTTCAACCGGAAGATCCCCGCCTGCCGCGATATAGACTCGGAGTCCGGGGAGATGCGAGCTGGCCGTTTGTGCCCCGGAGTAGTCGATTCCGATGTAGCGTTGGAAGTGTGGTTTCGGGCTATTCAACGTTTAGCCGGGGGATTGTTTTCGAGGTATTCAATGATCGCGCGGCCGAAAGCGGGCAGGTCGGGCGGGCGGCGGGCGGAGAGGATGTGTCCGTCGGTAACGACATCTTGATCGATCCAGGTGGCACCGGCATTGGTAAGATCGTCCTTGATACCGGGGGTGCTGGTGACGGTGCGCCCGCGGAGGATCCCGGCCGAGATCGGTATCCATCCGGCGTGGCAAATCATCGCGATCATTTTCCGGGACTGGTCAAAGGACCGGGTCAGTTCAAGCACCTTGGGATTGCGGCGGAGCTTATCCGGCATGAATCCACCGGGGATAACGAGGGCGGTGAATTCGGATTCGTTCATATCGTCGATGAGGGCCTCGGCCTGACACGGGTAGCCGTGTTTGCCGGCAAAAACGTCGAGGGTTTCCCCGGCAATGACGGTTTCGGCACCCGCCTCCTGAAGGCGGTAGAGGGGATACCAGAGTTCAAGATCCTCATAGATATCGCCGACGAAAAAGAGAACGCGGTGGTGCGAAAGTGAAGTAGCCATGGAAAGACCTTCTCGACGAAGGGAGACGGAGGCAAGGGGAAGGAACGGAGAAAACCAGAAGAACTTTGCGTGGGTCAGCGGGGGGGATCTGAGCGAATCGAATTTTCTGCTTGCACACATAACGTAATTCGACGAATAACGAAATAATGAATGCGAACTCTCCCGGCGGCTACGATGACGAGACCCTCGCATTGGCGCGTTTTGCGGCGGCGATGGGGCATCCGGCGCGGATCGCGATTGTGCGTTTTTTGCTGGTCGAGGGGGAGGTTTGTACCGGGGTGATCTGCGATGCGATGCCCCTCGCGGCAAGCACGGTTTGTCAGCATCTGAAGGCCCTCCGGGAGGCGGAGATCCTTTCGTCGCGGGAGGATGGGCGGAGGGTTTGCTACCGGCTGGAGCCGGGGCGAATCCGGACTTTTTGTGATGCGATGCAGATTACCCTCGGGCGGAGACCAGGAGGGGCGATTTGCGAATCAAAGTAAGAGATTTATGAATACAGAAAAATGTCGTAAAGTCGTTATTGTAGGGGGCGTCGCCGGTGGTGCATCGGCGGCCGCGCGCTTGCGCCGTCAGGACGAGTTCGCCGAGATCACGATTCTCGAGAGGGGACCGGATGTGTCTTTTGCGAACTGTGGTTTGCCTTATTATATTGGTGGGGAAATTACGGATCGCGCGCGGTTGGCGGTGCAAACACCGGAGAGCCTTTCCCAGTTGCTGGGATTAAAGGTGATGACGCGGACGGAAGCGGTCGCGGTGGACCGCGAAGCGAAAGTGGTTGAGTTCTGCAAGCTCGATACCGGGGAGAGCGGGCGGTTGGCCTATGATCAACTGGTGCTGGCACCGGGGGCGGCCCCCTTGCGTCCGCCCCTGCCGGGAATCGATCATCCGGCGATCCATGTTTTGCGAACGCTCGGGGATATGGATCGGATTCGTGGGGCGATTGACGGGGCGCGCCGGGCGCTGGTGATCGGGGCGGGATTTATCGGATTGGAAATGGCGGAGCAGTTAAAGCACCGGGGGCTGAAAGTGATTTTGGTCGAATTGCAGAAACAGGTTCTGCCGCAGATGGATCCGGAGATGACCCGTTTGATCGAGGATGCCCTGCGGGACAATGGGGTGGAATTGATCCTTGGGGACGGGATTCAGTCCTTTGGCGACGAGGCTGGGACGGTTCGGGCGACCTTGAATTCCGGGCGGGAAATCGCGGCGGATCTGGTAATCCTTTCGATCGGGGTGCGTCCGGAGAGCAGTTTGGCGAAAGCGGCTGGATTGGAGCTGGGACCGCGCGGACATGTTGTGGTTGACGGCTATATGCGGACCTCGGACCCGTCGGTCTACGCAGTCGGGGATGTGGTGGAATACCGTGATCCGGTACTCGGTCAACCTGCGGCAGTGCCCCTCGGAGGTCTCGCGAACCGGCAGGGGCGGGTGGCGGCCGACCACATCGTGCATGGGGACAAAGCGGTACCTTATCCGGGATCGATGGGGACGGCGATCGTGCGGGTTTTCGACAGTGTGGCGGCGGTAACAGGTTGGACGGAAAAGCGTCTGAAGGCGGCTGAAATGGCCTATCGTTCGACGATTGTGACCGATTTCAGTCATGCGAGCTACTATCCGGGAGCGATCCCGATGTCGATCAAGCTTCTGTGGCGGCCGGAGGACGGCCTGGTTCTGGGCGGGCAGGTAGTTGGGGTTGAGGGTGTCGACAAGCGAATCGATGTCTTGGCGACGGCGATGACCGGGAGGCTGACGATCAACGACCTGACCCATCTGGAACTAGCCTATGCACCGCCGTTTGGGAGTTCAAAAGATCCAATCAACATCGCGGGGTTCTCAGCCGGGAATATCCGCGATGACATGTTTAAACCGCTTTACGAAATTCCTGCCGGGGGGGATTTTCAACTGGTCGATGTTCGTCCGAAGCCGCTCTTTGATCTGTGTCCAACGGAGGGAGCGATCAATATCCCGATGGGGGCTTTGCGCCAGAGGCTGGGCGAGTTGGACCGGAACCGTCCGGTGGTGACGGTCTGTGCGCTGGGCAAGACCAGTTATTTTGCGGCGCGGGTTCTCCAGCAACACGGGTTTGATGTTTCGGGGGTGGTTGGGGGCATCCGGGTTTGCAGCGATTACAAAACGCCGATCAAGCCGGTGGCGGTGGCAATTCCGGGGGACAATTCGGTGA
>CAZFLQ010000146.1:0-4092 GCA_964519935.1 uncultured Puniceicoccaceae bacterium
ACCAGTTGTTCCACGCCGTGATTGACGTTGCCAGTGTCCCATTCACATCCAGATAGTGGTCCGTCCCATCGGCAGGTAGCACATAGAGCGGTTGAATTTGGAAGCCACTTTGCTCGTCGGGGCGATCAACCTCGGTACGTTCAATCTGCGAGATCCGGACTGTGTGTGCTGCCTCGTTTGCAATTGCGCGTGCGAGAAACTGGCCGCTATTTGCCCCGATCACGACCCACGGGTGCTTCGCCCATGTTGAAACACGCCACGTTTCGGCAGCGGCTAAGGTGCGATAATGCTGAGGTCGTCCATCATAGTCTATCCAGTAAATTTCACCGGGTTCGTCTGCGGTGTTTACAAACGTCAGGGTTGTGGCAACACCGCCCCGTTGCGAGCGACTTTCAATTTCGTATTGGAACGGCATTGAGGACATGTTGTGTGCTCCTATTCATCGGTTCTTTTAGCGAACTTTGTCATGCTGCGTCAACCAGTGGATTGACTGACGCTCCCCGGCAGCAACAGCATCGCTTGATCATCAGACTGAGTTCGCAAACCGTAGTCCGTCGGCGCGGGTGAATGTGAATCCGAGGTGCTAATAGGAATTTCCTTTTTGCTACTCTACGATTGATTCCTTTTCGCGCCCCTCGGGGACGAGACCTGCTGTTAGAACGGTGGGAGCGGCGGTTTCGGAAGTTGCGGGGGGAGGTTGAGCTTAAGGGCCTGCAGGTGGGGTTTTGAGGTTCTCTTTGGTGGATTGTTTTGGGGAGGTTCGGATGTGGGCGAAGAGATATTGTTGGGCGAGACCGGCGGCGGGTCCGAAGTGGGCCTTGGCGAACTGTTGGAGGTATCGAAGGGGCCAATCGGATAGCCCGTAGCCGCTGCGAAGGGCGCGGGCGATCCAGGTGTCGATCGGAAAAGCCTCGAGCCGACCGAAGCCGAAGAGGGCGACACAGTCGGCTATTTTCTGTCCGACCCCGGGAAGGGTGCAGAGCTGTTGGCGCAGTTCGGGGGTGGGGAGTTGGGTGAGATCGGCGAGAACGAGGTCACGGTTCGCGATGATCCGGGCGGATTCGGTGATGTAACGGGCGCGGAAGCCGCAGCCGATGGCGCGGAGTTCGGTCTCGGGGACGGTCGCGAGGGTTTCCCAGTCGGGGAGGGCGTGGTTTTGGTCATTGATCGGTTCGCCGAAACGGGAGGCGAGGGTTTCGCAGAGGTTGCTGATCTGGGGAATGCTCTTGGTGGAGCTAAGGAGGAAGGCGAGGAGGGTTTCGGCGGGGGGCTGGCGAAGAATCCGGAGGCCGGGGAAGCTTTCGAGGGCAGCGGCGAGAAACGGGTCGGAGCGCGCGGGGAGCGCATCGACTATCGCGTCGTAGTCGGTGTTGAGTCCGAGGTATTCGCGGAGGGCGGCGATGCCATCTCCGAATTTAAATTCGGCGTGGAGATGACCGCCGGAGGTGCTGAAAAGATCGATCTGGTTGCGGCCCCAGATGCCGGTCCAGCCGGTCGCAAAATTTGTATCCAAATATTGGATACGTTTCCAGCGGAAGGCTTGGCCTCCGCCGAGAATTTCGTCGAGGGTGCGGGGCGGAAAGCGGGGAAAACCGTCGAGCGGGAGCGGCGCACGGGGCTGGGTTGGAGAGGGCACTAGCGAGGTTCGGCCCCGGCGGGTTCGGGAAGGGCGGTCGGGATGTCGAATTCGGAGAGATCGGGCGGGTTTTGATCGGAGGCTTTTTCGATATCGATGTCGCTGAAGGCGTTGTTTTGGAAGAGATTGATGGTGCGAAGGCGGGTCAGTTCGAGAATCGCGAGAAAGGTTGCTGTCAGGAGGTAGATCGACATCGGGCGGTCGGCGAAGAGTTCGCTGAACCGAAAGCGGGGGCGGGATTCGAGCGTTTTAACGATATCGGCCATCCGGTCGGCAACCGTAATGGGTTCTTCGTGGATTTCCCCGACCTGGAGCTTTTCGGCGAGACGGCGGAGGACGAGGTTGAAGGCGTTCCAGATTTCGAACCGGTCGAAGGGTTTGATCGGGCGTTCGGCATCGGCGGTCTTTTCGACGACAACCTCGCGGGGGAGGTAGTCGTTGGTCTCGCGGATCTGCTCCTCGATCTGTTCGGCGGCCTCTTTAAAACGGCGGTATTCGAGGAGTTGCTGGACGAGTTCCCAGCGGGGATCTTCGCCCTCTTCATCGGTTTCGTCCTGAGGCCGTTTTTCGCGGGGAAGGAGCATCCGGCTTTTGATGTACATGAGGGTCGCGGCCATGACGAAGAATTCGCCGGCGACCTCAAGGCTGAGATTCTCCATCTCGTGAAGGACATCGAGGTATTGCCGGGTGATCGATTCGATCGGGATGTCGTAGACGTTAACTTCGTTGCGGCGAATCAGGTAGAGGAGGAGATCGAGGGGTCCTTCAAAGATGGGGAGACGGATGGTGAGGTCATCGCCACCGACGAGGCCCTCAAAAAGGGTCTGCTGAACGGTAGTCATCGGCGGCGACGGGGTCAGGAGCGGAGGCGGTCGGAAACGTTTGCCCAGTTGACGACATTCCACCAGTTGGCGATGTATTCGGTGCGTCGGTTCTGATACTTGAGATAGTAGGCATGTTCCCAGACATCGAGTCCGAGAAGGGGCGTTCCGAACTCGTCGTCGGGGACGATCCCTGCCATCAGGGGCGAGTCCTGGTTGGGGGTCGAGGTGACCTTGAGAGATCCGTCGGGGCGTTGGATGAGCCAAGCCCAGCCGGAGCCGAAACGGGTGGCGGCAGCGTTCGCAAAGGTCTCTTTGAAACCGTCGAGGGAACCGAAATCGGCATCGATCCGGGCGGTGAGTTTGGGTGATGGCATTCCGGATGAGGAGGCTGGGGCCATGACCTCCCAAAAGAGATTGTGGTTGGCGTAGCCGCCACCGTTATTGCGGACGGTGATCCGGAGGGAGCCGGGAAGGGATTGGACCGCGCCGAGGAGCTGACTCACGTCCGTTGGGAGGGGGTTGGATTCGGTTGCGAGGTTGAGCTTGCGGGTGTAGCCAGCGTGGTGCTTGCCGTGATGAATCGACATGGTCTGGGTGTCGATAAAGGGCTCGAGCGCATCCGGGGCGTAGGGGAGGTCCGGGAGGGTGAAGCGGGTGGTGGAGGCCGCCCGCAGGGTGGTTGATCCGAGGAGGACGTAGCCGAGGCCGAGGGTAGCGGAGCCAGCGAGGAAGCGACGGCGGGAGGAGGTGAGGGAGAGGTCTGTCATCAGGTGGGGAGTTGGTTAGAATCGGAAGCTGAGGCCGATGTTGAATCCCGGACCGTCGAAGGAGTCGGTGCGGGAAAGGGTGCCGGAGGTTTCCCCTTCGAGGAAAAGGTAGCGGGCCTCGGCGAAGAGGACGAGTTCGGAGATTTTGAACTCGGCCCCGACGAGTGGATAGAAGCCAGTGGCGTTGTCATAATCGACGTTATCGCCGTCGATGAAGTAGATACCGCCGCCGAGGCCTCCATAGACGGCGAGGAACGGAACGGGTGCGCGGAGGATGATAGAGGCCTCGAGGGGCACCATGGAAATGTCGGAATCGCCAAAGCTGAGGTAGCCGACGCGGGCATCGGCACCGAGGATGCCGACCAGTTGGGTGCGAAAGATCGCACCACCACCGTGTCCGGTGCCGGCGTCGTCGGAATCAATAACGGAGTAAAACGCCCCGGTCTGGGCACCGAGGATTGCAGCGTTGGCGTGGGTTGAAAAAACGAGGAGGGCGGAGGCGAGGATGGCGGTGGGTCGAATGAATTTCATAGCTTGGTGGTTACTTGAGATTTCAGTTAGTGTCAAAGACCTGAACGCGTGACCATTTTGATTTTTGACTGTTGATAAAAGCCTGATGCAGGGGGTGGGCCTGATAGGAATCGTGGGCGGCGATGTCGGTAAAGATCACGGTTAACCCGCATTCGTAGGATTTTTCGAGAACGGGTCGGTCGGCGACGGGTGCGGGGGTGCCGATGTAGACAGCCTCGGCGGCATCAATTTCCCGAAGGGTTTCGATGGCGTTGAAAAAAGCGGTGCGATCAGCTTCGGTTAGGTTGGGTTGGAGCCAGAAGTAGACGGAGTGGACAAGCATGAGAAGTAGGAT
>CAZFLQ010000147.1:0-3930 GCA_964519935.1 uncultured Puniceicoccaceae bacterium
GTCATTTACCAGACGTTCATCATCGTCGCCGCCTACGGAATCTCCCGCCAGATCCGCGATCCGCTCTTTGCAGAGTTTACCACCCTCCCCCCGTTTCAAGCCCCGGTTTGGAAATGGGCCTTCCTCGGTCTAATCCGCTTTCTACCCATCATCTGGCTCGCCGGACTATTCTGGCTCGCTTTCCTCACCGGTCTCGAAAAATTCGTTGGCGATCTCGGATTAAACCCCCAGGAAATGGTAATCTTCTTACAGGAAACCGGAAACCCCTACATCCTCGGGGCCGCCATCGTCCTCGTTGTTTTCGGTGCCCCCCTCGCCGAGGAAATCGCCTTTCGCGGGATCATCTTCCGGTATCTCCGAAAATACACTCCGTTTGCCGCGGCCGCCCTCGTTTCAAGCATTCTCTTCAGCCTCCTCCATTTCAGCACCCTCCAATTCGTCCCCCTCGCGACCTTCGGGGTAATCCTCTGCCTCGCCTACGAATCGACCCGCGATCTTCGGATCTGCATCCTCATGCACGCCTTTTTCAACGCCCTCAGCCTGACCTTTATCTTAAGCGCATGAACCGAAACCATCCGTTCAGTCCGATGTCCTCAGAACAAATCTGCTCGCTCGGCGAGGACGCCCTTGTCCGGCAAATCCGCACCTGCCTCGGCGATCGTTCACCCCCCGCCCCCGAGGGCATCGGGGACGATTGCGCCGCCGTTCCGGTCCATGCCCATGATGATCGCATCCTCCTGACGATCGACAGCCTGACCTGGAAAATCCATTTCGATGCCACCGCCACCGCTGCCGAGGCTGGGGCCAAACTCCTCAAACGCAACCTCTCCGACATTGCCGCAATGGCCGGGCGTCCCCGCTACGCCCTCCTTAACCTTCAAAGCGGCCCTGACCTTCGAACCGCCTGGTTGCTCGATTTCGTCGGCGGGCTCGCCGACTGCGCCCGCGAATGGGATGTCATGGTGGTCGGCGGCGATGTCAGCGGCCTCGCCCGCGGGACGTTCTCCGCCTCCGTCACCCTCGTCGGGGGATCGGTCGTTCCCCTTACCCGCTCCACCGCCCGGATCGGCGATCTGGTCTGGGTCACCGGCACCCTCGGCGGCAGTCTCAGTGGACACCACCTTCACTTTACGCCCCGCCTGAAGGAAGCGATTTTCCTCGCACACCACGCGGTCCCGACGTCGATGATGGATGTATCCGACGGGATCGGCAGCGACCTACCACGGTTGATCCCCGAAGGCACCGCCGCCCGGATCGACCGCACCCGTTTACCGCTTTCGCCTGCCACCGTCGGCGATCCGATCAATGTCCGCGAGAAACGCGCCCTTTTTGACGGCGAGGACTATGAACTTGTCTTCACGACCGCCCAAGGCGCCGATTCCATCTGGGTCAAAGATTTCGAAAGCACCTTTCCAAACGTTCCCATTACCCGGATCGGCGAGGTCATTGATTTGCCGCCCTCCGCCGCCTCCCTCGTATGGGAAACCGGTGAGCCCGTATCCGGCACCGCTTTCGAGCACTTTGCCGCCTCTCCGACCATCCCCCCGTCCTCCCGCGAAGATGGACCCGAAACCCCTCAGGCTTGAGAACATCCCTCCGCCGGGCATCCCCCTCCCCGATGAGGAATCCACCCGCCTGATCGGGTTCCGGATTGGGCTTGCCCTCCCCGACGAGGCCACACTCGCCCTCTCCGGCGATCTCGGGGCGGGCAAAACCACTTTTGTCAAAGGTCTCGCCAAAGCCCTCGGCGTTACCCGCACCGTGACCAGCCCGACCTTCAACATCCTTCTCTCCTACCCCGGCACCCGCGCCACCCTCCATCACCTCGACGCCTATCGCCTCGAGGGCGGAGCCGACCCCGACAGCATTCTCCCACCGGAAACCCTCACCCCCCCCTACTGCCTCTGCATTGAATGGCCCGAACGCGCCGGTGACCTCCTCCCGCCCGATGCGATCCACCTCCGTTTCGAAATCGACCCGGACGGCCAAACCCACCGCCTCCGGCCGGGTTGACCAACAGCCTGCCGCCCCTCCCAACGTACCGGCGCGCTTCCAGCGTGCCGCCTATCACCGCTTCATCTCGAAAAACGCCCGCAGGAGGGCGTGACACTCTTCCGCCATCACGCCCGACTCCACAATCGGCCGGTGATTCATTCCCGCCACCGCCGCCACATTCCCCGCCCCCCCGAGCATTCCCATCTTCGGGTCGGCCACCGCATAGACCACCCGGCCCAGACGGCTCATAATCGTCGCCCCACTGCACATCGGACAGGGTTCCTTTGTGACGTAGAGCGTCATCGCATTCAGCCGCCAGTCACCCAGCCAGCTGGCCGCCTGGGTGATCGCGAGCATCTCGGCGTGCGCCGTCGGATCGCGCTGTCCAATCACCGCATTGTGCGCCGCCGCCACCAACTCGTCCCCGTTCACGATCACCGCCCCGATCGGAACCTCGTCCGCCCTCCAGGCATCGATCGCCTGATTGTAAGCCAGGGTCATGTAGTAGAGATCGTCCCTCGCCAGCGCCGAGGGATATTTTTTCGGGAAAGGGCACTCCACCCGTTTGGAACTGCTTTCTTCGTTCATCGAGAGTCCTGTTGACACTTCGCCCCAAACGGATTGTTTTCAAAGTTTTATTTTATGTCCGAAGAAGAGATTGAAGTTGAAGGCAAGATCGTTTCCGTCCTGCCAGGTACGATGTTCCGCGTCGAGCTGGCCAATGGCCATCGCGTCCTCGCACACATCTCGGGAAAACTCCGCAAACACTTTATCAAGATCACCGCGGGTGATACCGTTAAGATGGTAATGAGCCCTTACGACCTCGAAAAAGCCCGCATCGTTTATCGGTTGCGAAACGCCGCCACCAAAAGGGCTGCCCCGCGCCGCAGCTTCGGACCACGTCGCCGGAAATAACCGGAACCTTTTTTCGTCCAACCTCTCTCACCCAGAATAACCTACCGAAATGACCATGAACATCGCTCCGAGCATTCTCGATACCGTTGGTAACACCCCCCTCGTCCGCGTCAACAAAACCGCCGCTGGGGTAGATGCCGAAATTTACCTGAAGTGCGAATTCTTCAATCCTCTCGCCAGCGTCAAAGACCGGATTGGCAAAGCGATGATTGAGGCCGCCGAACGCGATGGCAAACTCAACGCCGACTCCGTCGTGATTGAACCGACCTCCGGCAACACCGGGGTAGCCCTCGCCTTCGTCTGTGCCTCCAAAGGATACCGCCTCGTCCTCGTGATGCCCGACACCATGTCGATGGAACGCCGGATCCTCTTCCGGATGCTCGGTGCCGAGGTCATTCTCACCCCCGGTGCTCGCGGGATGGGTGGTGCCATCGGCAAGGCCAGCCAATTGGTTGACGAATACGGCGACCGTGCCTTCATGCCCCAGCAGTTTGAAAACCCCGCCAATCCCGAAATCCACCGGCAGACGACTGCCGAGGAAATCTGGAACGCCACTGGCGGAGATATTGACGCATTTGTCTCCGGTGTCGGGACCGGCGGAACCATTACCGGCGTCTCTGAGGTCATCAAAGCGCGCAAGACCCTCCACACTGTGGCGGTCGAGCCCACCGCCAGCCCGGTCATCAGCGGCGGTCAGCCCGGCCCCCACAAGATTCAGGGAATCGGAGCCGGCTTCATTCCGAAAAACTGCAACACCGCGATTATCGACGAGGTCATTCAGGTCTCCAACGAGGACGCTTTCGAAACCGCCCGTAAGCTTTCGATCGAAGACGGCATCCTCGGCGGTATCTCGACCGGTGCGAATGTCTTTGCTGCCATGCAGCTCGCCAAACAGGACGGCATGGCCGGAAAGAAAATTGTCACGATCGGCTGCAGCTTCGGCGAACGCTACCTCTCGACCCTCCTCGCCGAACGCGCCCGCGCCGAATCCGAGGCCCTCGAAACCCAGGCCATCTAGCC
>CAZFLQ010000148.1:0-3898 GCA_964519935.1 uncultured Puniceicoccaceae bacterium
GATCGCACGGAATCCGGCCATCCTTTGCGCGTGATCCTTCTGGGGATCGGCGTTGCGGACGAATTCCAGCCCGGCCCCCTCAAACCCTCCGCCGAGTGGATTTCGGCCACTCCTTTCGTTTCGCCCCGTCACCCGAAAACACGCGGAAAACACAAAGAGCCGGACGAGCATCTGGCCGATCCCGCGCTTTTTCTTAGGGCTCAGTTAGAAACAGAGGTCGAACGCTGGATCGAACGGACCGGCCAAGCCATCGACCCATCGCAGTTAAAGATCACTCCGTTCGTAGATAAGTCCGGTAACTTTCGCGCCCCCGACCGGGAGGGCCATCCAACGGGCCCGCGCCCCATCCAATTCCGTCGCTTCCGGCAAAAACGAAGCGACGACGGGGGTCGTCGCCTGAGCGGCTTCTTCCGCCTAACCTTCCCCGAGCCTGTTGCTGGTCCCATCGTTCTCGGTCACTCCTCCCACTTCGGCCTCGGGCTCTTCCTCCCGATCAGCAAATAAGCCAATGAATGACTACGACAAACTCACGACATGACTTGCGACAGAGAACCCGCTGAATGAGCAAACGAAAGAAAAAACTCACCCCGGCGCAGAAAGCCGAAAAGAAACGGCGCAAGGCGGAGTTCGAAACGATCTTCGTCGGCGGCAAGCAGAAGCGGGTGCGGCGAAAAGAACCGCTCATCGAAGGGATTCGGGCCGATGAATTCATCCGTCGCAACGCCGACCCCATCTGGCTGCATCAAAACCAACTCTGGGAATACATGGAACCAAACCCAGAATCGGAAGTTGGTCCGACTCGTGAAAACCATGGCAGTCATCTCCTATGTTACAGCCTTCGCGCCCTTGGAAAAAATCCTCGCCCAAGTGAAGCGCCCGGGTGACTAATTCGCCGCTGGATCGGTCGAAACACCGGTGCTCTGGCGCAAAGCAAGCCCTTGAAACTCCGGACAGGATTGACGGGTCCAAAACGACCTTCGAGAGAGCTGAGCGCGGAAACATCCGTGCTCGGCAGCGCCTCTCTTTCGATGAAAAATTGCGTGCCTATGATACGATAAACACAATGTTTTGAGAGGTCATCCGCCGCAAACGTGAAATGGGCGAGCCTTACACCGATCCCGATACCTGCGAAATCGTGCGCACGGACAATGCCACCTCCGATGAAATCGATTGAAACATCCTCGACGCTCCTTCCAGCCCGCATGTTGAACGAGTTCGTTTACTGCCCACGCCTCTTTTACCTCGAACATGTCGAAGGGATTTTCGTCCACAATGCAGATACCCTCGCTGGTGCTGCCGCTCATGACAAGGTCGATAAGGAACCCGCGAATCTCGATCCCACCGCCAAAACTCCCGAACGCCTCCACACCCGTTCCGTATCACTGTTCTCCGATACCCTCGGCGTTTCCGCCAAACTCGATTTACTCGAGGCGAAGGCAAATGAATCCGGAACCATTACGTATCGGCCAATCGAATACAAAAAGGGACGCCCCCGCGAATCGGATGACGGAAAAGATATCTGGGACGCAGATCGCGTTCAGCTCGGCCTTCAAATCATCCTTCTCCGCGAAAACGGCTTTTCCTGTGATCAAGGCGTGATCTATTACCGGGAAACGCGGCAGCAGGTCACCCTCGAATGGAGCGAAGAACTTGCCGTCTGGGTCCGCCAACAGGTCGAGGCCGCCCGCGAAACCAGTCGACAAACCGAGCGACCTCCCCCCCTTGACGCCTCCCCGAAATGTCCCCGCTGTTCCCTCGTCTCGGTTTGCCTCCCCGACGAAACCCGCCTCCTCCGCGATTTCAGCTCCCACCGCCAGACCGCAACCGCCTTTCAGCTCGACCTAAGCCTCGAGTCCACTGGACCGAACGGACATCTCGATTTAGGCCCCTTTGCCGATTTCCCCGAGGTCAAGGTGCCCGTCCTGAAACCGGGCGAGGACATTCGACGCGCCATTGCTCCCGACATCGACAACAAGGCCCTCTACCTTCACAAACCCGGCACCCACCTCGGCAAATCCGCTGAAACCTTTATCGTTAAAGAAAAAGGAAAGAAGATCGCCGATTTCCGGATCCTCGACGTTCACCACGTTGCTGTGTTTGGTCCCGTTCAGGTCTCCACCGCCGCAGTCCAGGTTTGTTGCGAAAGGGACATTCCAATCTCCTGGTTCTCCATGGGCGGTTGGTTCTACGGGATGACCCGCGGACATGGCCTCACCAATGTCTTTACCCGCATCGAACAGTTCCGGGTTGCCGCGAATCCCCTTGAACGCATCGCCCTCGCCCGTTCTTTTGTCTATGGAAAAATCCGCAATCAGAGAACCCTCCTCCTGCGCAACCATATCGAGCCGCCAAAAGAGCTTATCCGAAAACTCAAACGCGCTTCCGAGAGGGCCCTGCTCACAGTATCGCTGCCCGAACTCCTCGGAGTCGAGGGTGCCGCCGCCCGACTCTATTTCGAGGCCTTTCAGGGAATGCTCAAGTCGCGCAAACCCGATGACGAGGGTAACAACGGGTCCGCCTTTCGCTTCGAATTCGACGGTCGCAATCGGCGGCCACCCCGTGATCCGGTTAACGCACTCCTTTCGATGGCCTACGCCCTCCTCTCCAAGGATTGTGCGATTGCCGCCTGGTCGGCCGGGTTCGATCCTTATGTCGGTTTCTACCACGAACCCCGTTTTGGACGTCCTGCCGTCGCCCTCGACGTGATGGAGGAATTCCGCCCCATCATCGCGGACTCCGTTGTCCTGACCCTGATCAACAACGGCATGGTCGGGGAGCGGGATTTTGTCACCACCGGCGGTGGAGTCGGCCTGACCCCGGCTGGCCGGAAGGCGATCTTTTCGGCCTATGAAAAACGCCTCCACGATGCTGTCCTTCACCCCATCTTTGGCTACCGGGTCAGCTACCGCCGGGCGCTTGAACTCCAATTCCGACTCCTCGCCAAAGTCCTCACCGGCGAAATCGAACAGTATTTTCCATTTTTGGTGAGGTAGTAGAATTGTGGGATGGTGGTCACGGTTTGCGGTACATGGTAGAGATGAATGCGTTAAGTTGTTTAAGGAGAGATTCCAGTTCGGAAGCGGCTTTGGTGGCGATTTCTTCTTCTATAAAGTTTCTGCAACTCGCCCGAGTGAGCCAGTGTTGGGTCCCGCAAAGGGACCAGCGCACAATGCGTGCGAAACGCAGCAGTTCGGCGTTAGTACCGCGACCGCTCCCCTCCGCGAGGTTTGTCCCTACACTAACGGCACTGCGGACAAATTGCTTGCCAACAGTATCAGTTGAAAAAATATCCCACCCCTAATTTACCACTCCCACCACTCCACCAAGTCCATGCGCCACTGCTACATCGTCACCTACGACATCTGCGATCCAAAGCGACTGAGAAAGGTCTTCAACCTTTGCAAAGGCTTCGGAATCCACCTCCAATATTCTGTTTTCGAATGCGACCTGAACGAGAGCGAAAGGGTTGAGTTCGAGAGACGATTGGATGCGATGATCGATGACGGGGAAGACCAAATCCTCTTCATCAACCTCGGTCCCAGCCACGCACGCGGAGAAAAATCCATCACTGCCATTGGAAAACAGTATCATAAACTCGACGTTCCCTGCTACGTTGTTTAGAACATACCCGTTCTTTGACAGAAGGTCGTTCGCGAGCGGCAAGTGGCCGACAATACCACTGGAACCTCTCGCGAATCCTGACAATCAAAGACTTAAGGAAGCACAAGCTCGAAAAATGGCTTCTCCTTCGTCAAACACTACCCGGCCCTCCGCAAACCCCTCGAAAAAGCCTTTACAAAAGACTGGTTCTGAGAGACTTCTAAACCGTGCGATCTCCCTGCTCCCCGGAGCAGGGCCCCATTGAAGCTGCAAGAATGAAGTTAAAGCCACACGTGTA
>CAZFLQ010000149.1:0-3896 GCA_964519935.1 uncultured Puniceicoccaceae bacterium
GAAGGTCGCTGGTTCGAATCCAGTCGCCCCGACCATTCATTTTCCAGTAACCCTCCTTCTTTTTATGTTCGGGTGTTCACGCCGGGTGCCTCTCTTTACCGAGAGGGATCGAGAAGACGGTTAACACTTCTTCGCCGCCAATATTGCTTCTGGTATCAGCCCTCTCCTCGGCGGAGCCTTCGCCGACTATTTCGAGCATCGGCAACTCCGCATTTCCCTGCAGTAGATTGATCCCGGAAATCCCTTCGACTTTCCCGCCTTTATTATGACCGGCTACAATTTCCTCCACTGACGGAATGCCTCCCGCCTCGAATCTCCCCTTGTCATGGGGGGGAGCCTCTGACTTATTGATCAGCGTTATGAACTTCCGGCATAGCCCCTTCTCCGTGGCCCCCACGGCATGATTACTCAAAATAAATCCCCCTACCTCGTCGTCGGAAATTCCTCCGATGACCCATTCGCCCTCGATGTCGCCTTCGCGATGGGGCAGGAGGAGGATGTCTCGGACCTGATCAGCATGAAGCTGTTCGCCAATTCCGAATTCTGCCCGCGGTTTATTTCCGATGAGAACGACTTTCAGGACGTCGGCAATAAACTCCAGGACAAGGGGGTTATCATTGTCAGTAACAGCAACCTCAGCATGAGCCGCCAGAGCCTGGCGATGCGCAGCATCATGATCGCCCGCGCCGCCAAGGAGAACGGCGCAGAAGAGGTCGTCCTCGTCGAACCCGACCTTTACTACAGCGCACAGGATCGCGGCCCCCGCCCCGACCTCGGCGATACCGATTTCCTGCGCGACGCGCAGGACCTCAAGAAATTCGACGGACAACCCTTCACCGCCAAATTGTATGCCGAGATGCTCAAACTCGCCGGCGTCGACCGCGTGGTCACCGTGCACAACCATTCCCATTCCGTGCAGTCGACTTTCAGCCAGGTTTTTGACGGACGGTTCCACAACCTCATCCCCTACGAAATTTACGTCGATTACCTTCTGAATTCCGACATTGTTCGCCGCGGCCCCGAGGGAGCGGGGCTCACCCTCTGTGCTCCAGACAAGGGCGCACGCGATTTTGTCAAAGAGATGTATCGCCGCCTCGGGCTGCCCAAGGCCAATTTCATCCTCCTCGACAAGAAGCGGAAGGACGAGCGCGAAGTAGCCATCACCCTCCATCCCGAAAGCGAGTCTACCTTCGACCAGATTCAGGGGAACGACCTCGTCCTTTTCGACGATATGGTCCGGACCGGGTCTACCGTCGTGCGCGCATGCCAGTTTCTCAAACAAGCCGAACTTGAAAAAACCGTCTTCGCGCTCACCCACTTTCACGCCAGCGATGAAGGACGGGTTAAAATGGCCGACACCTCGATCGACGAGATCCTCACCCTTAACACGATCCCGACGATCCTCAACCGCGACGTCCAAGGGCGCCTGCGACGCAAACTCGTCGTCCTGAAAATTGAACGCTGGCTGGCGAAAAAACTCGGGGATATTCTCGGAGTGCCAACTCTCGACCTCGAAAACAGTCTTTACCAGATTGACATGTCATCGAAGAACAGCCGCTGGAAACGAAAGATCTGGTTGAGCGAGCAACTCCAGACCCTTCATGCGAAGCCGGATAGTTCGTGAGGCCAAATGTCCCGGGTGATGGACTGAGGGAGGTCAGCTTGCACGCTCCAACAACCACAAAAGATAGGAGAGGTCGTTGAGGAACGCAATCAGCTCCGCTCGAACCGGCCCGCCGGATTCCACCAGCTCGACCACCTCCCGTTCCGCTCGTCGGCAGACCGTCCGCCCTAAGTCCAGGTAGGCCTGCGCCGACTTTTCGCCCGGCAGCACCCATTTCATTCGATTGTCCAAACCCGCCGACCAATCCTCGATCTCCGCCCGCATCCACTCCCGGTCCGCCTCCCCAAGGAGAGAAACCGGACCCCGCTCTAGACGGCCCTGATCCTGTCCGTCGACCGCCAACTCCGTCATTAGGCGAAACAAACGTTCCTGCACCCCGAGGAGAATCGCTCCGATTCCGGCTTCTTTCGTGTGCGCGCGGGCCAGCCCGAGGACCGAATTCAATTCATCCACCGCACCGTAGGCGCATACCCGGGGGGCGCTCTTCAATACCTTTCTCCCGTACATCAGTTCGGTCATTCCCACTTCCTCTTCCGGTCTCCCTTTCCGTTTCATTGGCTAGATCAAAGTTAGAACCCGGTGGATGGCGACGCTGACCGGTATCCGCTCCTCCTCCACTTCCGTTTTTAATTCCGCGACCGCCTTCCGGCGTTCCTCGTCCTGAAAAAAAGCCGCTAGGATCCCCTCCCGAACCAGTGACTCGAACCAGGCCGCATTTTGCCGTTTGCGTTCACGCTCAAAGTGACCATCTGACCGCACCTGCTCGAGGAAACGTTCAACCATCTCTCCCGCTTCGGAAATCCCCACCCCCGTCAGCGCCGAGCAGAGCAGGACTTCCGGCTCCCAGCCTACGGAGTAAGGAACGAGGTAATGGAAGAGGCGGCGAAACTCCCCCGCCGCCACCTCGGAACGCCTCCGGTTTTCGCCCTCCGCCTTGTTCACCGCAATCGCGTCCGCGATCTCCATGATTCCCCGTTTGATCCCCTGCAGGTCATCCCCCGCCCCGGCCAACTGCAGCAGGAGGAAAAAATCCACCATCGACCGCAAGGTCACCTCGCTCTGGCCGACCCCGACCGTTTCCACCACCACCGTGTCAAACCCCGCCGACTCCACCAGGACGATGGATTCCCGCGTTCGCGCCGCCACCCCACCAAGGGTCCCCCCCGTGGGAGACGGCCGGATGAAGGCGTTCGGATCACGCGCCAGCCTCTCCATGCGGGTCTTGTCCCCCAATACGCTGCCTCCCGTCCGCGTGCTACTCGGGTCGATCGCCAAGACCGCAACCTTCCTCCCCTGCCCGATCTGGTGCATTCCGAAGGTCTCAATAAAGGTGCTCTTCCCCGATCCCGGCACCCCCGATATCCCGATCCGGCGGCTCTTTCCGGCATGGGGCAGGCACCGCTGGAGCACCACCTGCGCCGCCTTCTGGTGGGCCGGGGCACGGCTTTCCACCAGCGTGATCGCCCGTGCCAGCCGGACGCGATCCCCCGACAGCACCCCCTCTGCCAGCCAGTCGGGATCCGGGGCGGGCCGCCCCACCGCACTGCCCGGATTGCGCACCCTCACCGAAGGATGACGCGTCCCCGAAAGAATGGACGTCGTGAACTTACCCGGGTCGGCACCGGGGGGAACCCATTCCGGGCGATTCGGCTCGGAAGGCTTCTCCTTCATCTTCCGATCATCCGGGATGGTCCTCCATTAACAGGTCCATGATCCGTTTCGCCGATTCCGGGATGGGCGTGCCCGGACCGAAAATGGCCGCCGCGCCCGCTTCCATCAGCAGGGCGTAATCCTGGTTCGGGATCACGCCCCCGCAAACCACCTTGATGTCTTCCCGCCCCATCTCCTTCAGGGCGCCGATCAAGGAGGGCAGCAAAGTCTTATGACCCGCCGCCAGGGAACTCATCGCGATCACATGGACATCGTTTTCAACCGCCTGCCGGGCCGCCTCTTCCGGCGTCTGAAAGAGCGGGCCGATGTCGACGTCAAAGCCGATGTCCGCAAAACCCGAACCGACGACTTTCGCGCCACGGTCGTGCCCGTCCTGCCCGAGTTTCGCAATCATCACGCGGGGGCGTCGACCTTCGACCGCTTCGAATAATTCGATCTGGTTCCTTACTTCGTCCACACGTGCGTCCTTTCCAAACTCTCTTGCATAGACCCCCGACACCGTCCGGATCTTCGCCCGGTAGCGCCCGAAGGGCTTTTCCATCGCATCCGATATCTCTCCGAGGGTTGCCCGATGCTTCGCCGCCTCAACCGCTAATTCCAG
>CAZFLQ010000150.1:0-3706 GCA_964519935.1 uncultured Puniceicoccaceae bacterium
GGACCCCCTACGACTGGGGGGCTCGGTAGGCTGAGGGGCACAGGGGCGGAGTCTGCCCTTCGACGGGCTCAGGGCACTGTGGTTCGAGCGGAGTCACTCTTTTCAATCCCCGGCAGAGGGCGGGCCGGTTAGGGATTCGGTCGCAGGGATCGCTGTGATGGTCCGGCAGTTTGGACATGTGCCAGATCGATTCATCTGAAAGGGGGCTCTTTAGTCGGGGTAGAGGTGGGGTTACGATTAGGGGAGGTGGAGGATTGGGATGGGGGGTTGAAAAGTGGGGGGGAGGGGTGTTGCTTGTCAGGATGAATGGAGTGGTGGACATAGAGGCAGGATTTTCGGTAGAAGCGGTACGGGAGGATTTTCCGATTTTGGGAACGTTGGCGCGGGGGAAGCCTTTGGTGTATCTGGATAACGCGGCGAGCGTCCAGAAGCCGCGGCAGGTGATCGAGGCGATGGGGACGTTTTATGGGTCGGAATATGCAAATATTCATCGGGGGTTGCACCATTTGAGTGAGGCGGCGACGCGCCGGTATGAGGATGGGCGCAAGACGGTGGCGCGGTTCCTCGGGGTGGGGGATGCGCGGGAGATTGTTTTTACGCGGGGGGCGACGGAGTCGATCAATCTGGTGGCGCAGAGTTTTCTGCGGTCGCGGTTGAAGCCGGGGGATACGATTCTGGTGACGGGGATGGAGCATCATGCGAATATTGTTCCCTGGCAGATGGTGGCGGGAGCGACGGGGGCGCGGCTGGAAGCGATCCCGGTTCTGGAGAATGGGGAGCTGGATGTGGAGGCAGGCGAGGTGTTGCTGGAAAGGCGGCCGGCAATGTTTGCATTTGTGCATGTGTCAAATGCGTTGGGGACGGTGAATCCGGCGAAGGTGTGGATCGAGAAGGCGCGGGCCTGCGGGGTTCCGGTCCTGCTCGACGGGGCGCAGTCGGTGCCACATTTCCGGGTCGATCTGGGTGATCTGAAGCCGGACTTTTTCGTTTTTTCGGGCCACAAGGTTTACGGACCGAGTGGGATCGGGGTGCTGTACGGACGGTATGATCTCCTCGCGGAGATGCCGCCGTATCAGGGTGGTGGTGACATGATTGATCGGGTGTCGTTTGCGGGGACGACCTTCACGACTCCTCCGGCGCGGTTTGAGGCGGGAACGCCACATATTGCGGGGGCGGTGGGTTTGGCAGCGGCCTGCGAATACCTCGAGGGGACCGACCGGGCGGGGGCGGAGGCACATGAGGATGCCTTGTTGGAGCGGATTGAGGAGGGGCTCGATGCGATCGCGGGGGTGCGTCGAATGGGGCATGCGGCGGACCGGGCGGGGGCGGCTTCGTTTGTGGTCGAGGGGGTACATCCACATGATCTCGCGACCTTTCTCGATCAGGCGGGGGTGGCGGTGCGGGCGGGGCATCACTGCACGCAACCGTTGATGGAGCGCTTCGGGGTACCGGCGACGACGCGGGCGTCGGTTGCGATGTACAATACCTTTGGCGAGGTGGAGGTTTTTTTGAAGGCACTGGAGCGGACGATCTCGATTTTAGGCTGAGACGTCTCGAGGGTTTGCGAATGGATTATTTGGAAGGGCTGAAGGCGGTGCTGTTGCGGCATTATCGTGAGCCGCAGGGCAGTCCGGTGGACGGATTGGCGGGACCGGAGTGTGCGGTACGGCGGAACCGGACCTGTGGGGACCGGGTGACAGTGCGGGCGGTGGTTGAGGAGGGGGTACTGAGGCGTCTGGAATACGCAGCGGAGGGCTGTGCGGTGACGATGGGGCTGGCCTCGGTGTTGTCGGAGGATTTGCCGGGGCGGCCGGTCGGGGAGGTCGGGTTGTTGTTGGAGGAGTTGTTGGAGGCCGTAATGGGCGGAGGGGCTGGGAACGGATCCGACGGAGGGGAACTTTGTGAGCGGGCGGGGGCGGCAGGGGCGGCCCTCGTGGTGCGGGATTTACCGAGTCGACGGGAGTGTGCAGGGATCGTCCTGGAGGCGGTGTTGGAGGCGCTGAGGGTGTCTGCGGGGAGGGCTTGATGGCGGTGGGTGACGCGGGGAGGGGGTGCGTGCCCTGCGGCGCGGGAGCGGGGGCAGGGGACCGGTTCTGGTTATATCTCGGGATCGCGGCGGTTTTTGCGGGGCAGGGGATGATGCTGGGGTTGGGAGTGAACCTCGCACAGCCGGAATACGGAACGCAGACCTATTGGGTCCTGCACGGGGTTTTGTTGCTTTCGGCTGTAATTGTTTTGTTATTACTGGGTCCGGGGCTGTGGCGGGAGACGATGGTGGCGGTACGGCGGCGTCGGGTGACGGTGGAGGGGCTTTTCGGTTTGAGTCTGCTCGGGGCGATGGGAGCGAGTCTGATTGCGACGGTGACGGGCGAGGGGGCAGTTTACTACGAGGTGGTGGCGGTGGTTTTGGCGGTCTATTCGGTGGGAAAGCGAATTTCGAACGGTTCGAAGGGACGGGTGTTTGCGGCGGTTGAGCGGTTGCGGAGTCGATGGGATTTTGCGGAGGTGGTGGAAGCGGACGGGCGGGTGGAGACGCGGTCAATTGAGAGTATTCGGGAGGGCACGCGGGTGCGGGTGCGGGCGGGCGGGGTTATTCCGGTGGACGGGGTGGTCGTGGCGGGGGTAGCCGAGGTGGAGGAGGCGGCAATCACGGGGGAACCGACGCCGGTGGTGGTGCGGGAGGGAATGCGGGTGCGGGCAGGCGGGCGTTCGCTGGATGGAGTGATCGAGGTGACATCGTCGGTGGCGGGACGGCGACGGGGGATCGATGCGATTCTGCGGGTGGTCGAGCAGGCGCCGGATAGTCCATCGCGGTTGCAGGAGGAGGCTGACGGTTTGATGAACATTTTCCTGCCAGTGGTGGTGGTGGTCAGTCTGGGGACCTTTTTCGGGTGGTGGCTGGGGTCGGATGCAGGCTGGGCGCGGTCGTTGTTTTACGCGATGGCGGTGTTGTTGGTGGCGTGTCCCTGTGCGCTTGGATTGGCGACGCCGATGGCAATCTGGGGGGGGTTGCAGCGAATGGCGGAGGGCGGGTTGGTGGTAGAGCGGGCGACCTTGTTGGATGCAATGGCGCGGACGCGGATGATTTTTTTCGACAAGACGGGGACCCTGAGCGATCCCCTGCCGGTGGTGGTGGATGCGGTGATGGGAGGGGAAGGTGGCGCGGAGAGCGTGGTGGCAGATGCGGTGGCGGTGGCGGAGGCGGGCTGGAACCACCCGGTAGGGTCGGCCCTGGCGGGGTGGGCGGTGGCGAACGGGGGGAATGGGGGGGCGTACGCAGTGCGGTCGAACCGGGTGATCCCGGGGTTGGGGATTGAGGCGCGGGTGGCGCGGGTCGGGGATGAGGATGGGGGTGAGAAGGAGATCCGGATCGGGAATGGTGAGCTGTTCGAAGAGGCAGGATGGGGTGGTTTTGCGGATTTGGGGCGACAGTTGTTTGCGGGGGCGAAGGTAGGGCGGATCGTCGGGATTGGCTGGGACGGGACGGTGCGGGCGGTGTTCCGGGTTCGGGAAAGCCTGCGACCGGGGGTGGGGAAGACCCTGCGGGGGTTGGGGAATATGGGGGTAGGGTTGCGGATCTTAACGGGGGACCGGGAGCCGGAGGACGGGGAAATCGGCGGGGTGCGGGTCGAGGCGGGGATGACGCCGGAGGCGAAGTTGGCGGCGGTCGAGGCGAGCCGCGAGGCCGGGGATTCGCCGCTGATGG
>CAZFLQ010000151.1:0-3639 GCA_964519935.1 uncultured Puniceicoccaceae bacterium
GTGCTTGCGTTGGCGGGCTCCGGGGCGGTCTGGAATTGGCGATCGCAGAGGTCGCGGTAGAGGGGGCTGTTGGTGTAGAGGTCGGGGTGGGTTCCAGAGGCGATGATCCGGCCGGCATCGAAGAGGAGAATTCTGGTGGCGATGCGGATGGAACTGAAGCGGTGGGCAATGATGAGCGTGGTCCGGCCGTGGACGAGTCGACCGATGGCGGTCTGGACTTTTTCTTCCGATTCGGCATCGAGGGCGGAGGTAGCCTCGTCGAGGATCAGGATGGGGGCGGCGCGGAGGAAGGCACGGGCGACGGCGATCCGCTGACGCTGACCCCCGGAAAGGCGCGCCCCGCGTTCGCCGAGGACTGTTTCGTAGCCGTGCGGGAGGGCCTCGATAAATTCATGGGCAAAAGCGCGTTCGGCGGCTTCGCGGACCTCCGTATCGGTGGCCTCGGAACGACCGAGGCGGATGTTCTCGAGGACGCTCTCGTTGAAAAGAATCGGGTCCTGGCCGACGTAGGCGATCCGGCGGCGGAGTCCATCGAGACTCCATTCGCGGACGTCGACCGAATCAATCGAGACAGATCCGCAGGCGACATCGAAAAAGCGGGGAATCAGGCTGACAAACGTGCTTTTGCCAGCACCGCTGGGGCCGACGAGGGCGACAACCTCCCCCGGCTCGATCTGGACGGAGATATCGTCGAGGGTGGGGGTGTTCTCGTAGGCGAACCCAACGGTGTCGAACTGGATGGCACCGCGGGGATTCTTCGGATCGCGGGGGTTGGGGGGGCTTTGGATGTCGATCGGTTCGTTCAGGATATACTCGATCCGTTCGAGGGCGGCACTGCCCTGGCGCAGCTTGTTGTGGACGGCCCCGAGTTTTTTGATCGGTTCGTAAGCCATGTAAAGCGCGAAGACGAGGGGGACGACTTCCTTCAGGGTGAGTCCGGCGCGGGAGGCATAAAGGACGGCAAAGGCGATTCCGCAGGCAGCGATAAACTCGATCAGGGGGCTGAGGATCTGAGAATATTTGACGACCTTCATTTGAAAGGTGAAGAGACGTCGAACGGTTTTTCCGAAACGGGCGTTCTCGCGTTCCTCGAGGCCAAAGGCGCGGACCTCGCGGGGGGCGCCGAGGTTTTCACTGACGATTCCGGTCAGGTCGCCGGCCTCGGCCTGCATTTCGCGGGCGCGTTTGAGGAGGCGTTTTCCGATCGCGCGGATGGGGAGAACACAGACCGGCAGAACCATCAGGCTGAGGAGAAAGAAACCGAACTCGTCCGAGGACATCGCCTTCCAGAGGAGAAAACTAATTGCCCCGAGGAGGGTAACGGGCTGGCGGATGAGATCGTTGGCGACAAATGTAATGATGCTTTGGAGCAACTGGGTGTCGGTCATGATCCGGCTAACGAGATCACCGGTCCGGTTGCGCTGGTAGAAACGGAGGGAGACCCGTTGGAGCTGTCCAAAGATCTGGCAACGGATCTGTTCAAGAACCCGGACGCCACAGTAGCTCATCAAATAGATGTTGTAGAATCCGCTGAGGCCCCGAATCGCAAAGGTTCCCGGTAGGAAAAGGGTGTAGAGAACGAGCGAAAGGATCGATAAATCGGCACCGGCGAGGGCTCCGTCCTCGGGGAAAATGATGGGGAAGATAAAGTCGACCGCAAAGGCGAGGCCAAAGCCGCTGGCAATGCCGTTGATGACCCCGCAAAGCACGGCGAGGGCAAAGATCCAGCGGACTGGACCGAGGAGTCGAAAGTATGGATAGAAGCGCTTCAAAACCGGAGACCTGTCCCTCTATCGGCGGGCAGCCTTGTCGGGCAGGGCACGGTCGGCGACATATTGGACGAACCGCCCGATAAATTCGGTAAAGGGCATCGATTCCTCGAACGAGTCGGTTACCCGCGAGCGGACGGACACTAGGCCCTCCTCGATCTCGCGGGCCCCAAGAACGAGCATAAAGGGAACCTTGTCGAATTCGGCCCGGCGGATCTTGGCCCCGAGTTTGTCGGAGGCGGCATCGACGGTAGCGCGGATTCCGGCGGCCGCGAGTTGGCGGCGGTGGTTGTCAGCGGCCTCGTTGAGGGTGTCGTTGAGGGTGAGGATGCGGACCTGTTCGGGGGCAATCCAGGCGGGGAAATTTCCGGCAAAGTGCTCGATCAGAACCCCGACGAACCGTTCCATCGATCCAAACGGAGCGCGGTGGATCATGACCGGCTGGTGGGGCTGGTTGTCGGGACCGGTGTAGCTGATCTCGAAGCGTTTGGGGAGATTGTAGTCAACCTGGACGGTGCCGAGTTGCCAATCGCGGCCAATCGCATCCTTGACAACAAAATCGATCTTCGGGCCGTAAAAGGCGGCCTCGCCGAGCTCTTCGGTGTAGGGGACGCCGAGGGTGGTGGCGGCTTTGCGGAGGACAGCCTCGGCCTTATCCCAATCGTCGGGATCGCCGACGTATTTGTCGCTGCCGGGATCACGAAGACTGACGCGGACCCGATATTCCTTCATCCCGAGGGTATTGAAGACGGTTTTGACGAGGTCGAGACAGCCGGAGATTTCGTCCTCGAGTTGATCGGGGGTGCAGAAGATATGGGCATCGTCCTGGGTAAAGCCGCGCACACGGGTGAGGCCGCTAAGTTCGCCCGACTGTTCCCAGCGGTAAACGGTTCCGAATTCGGCGAGACGAATCGGAAGATCGCGGTAGGAATGGGGCTCGCTGTCGTAGATGCGGATGTGCATCGGGCAGTTCATCGGTTTGAGGAGGTAGCCATTGATGTCGCCGGCCGCCATCCGGTTGGAAAGTTCACCGCAGGAGCATCCTTCGGCGGCGAGATCGCCGAGGAGTTCGCGGTCCACGAGGGCGGGGAACTGTGAGTCCTGATAATAGGGGAAGTGCCCTGAGGTCCGGAAGAGGTCGAGCTTTCCAATGTGTGGGGTGAAGACCTGCTGATAGCCCTGGCGGTCGAGTTCGGCAGAAATGAAATCCTGAAGGGCCTGGCGAATAACGGCACCCTTTGGTTTCCAGAGGACGAGACCGCCACCAACCTTGTCGTCGATGGTGAAGAGCTTCAGCTCGCGCCCGAGTTTGCGGTGATCGCGCAGTTTGGCCTGTTCGATCTGTTCGAGGTACGCATCGAGTTCTTCGCGAGATGGAAAGGCGGTTCCATAGATCCGCTGGAGCTGTTTGTTGTCTTCTTTTCCGCGGTGGTAGGCCCCGGCGATGCTGAGGAGCTTGAAGGCCTTGATCCGCTTGGTGTAATCGACATGGGTTCCGGCGCAGAGATCGAGAAACTCGCCATTGCGATAGAACGAGATGGTCTCGCCGTCGGGAATATCATCGAGACGTCCGGGCTTGTAGCGCGTCTGCCCAAGCTCGACAATCATCCGCAGGGCCTCCTCGCGGGAAACCTCGATCCGTTCGAAACGCTGATTTTCCTTGGTGATGCGGCGCATTTCAGCCTCGAGGGCGTCAAGGTCCTCGCGGGTGAGGGTTTTCTCCAGATCGATGTCGTAGTAGAACCCGGTCGCGGTCGGAGGACCGATATCGAGCTGGGCATCGGGATGAAGCCGCAGGATGGCGGTTGCGAGAACGTGCGCGCAGGAGTGTCTCAGTTCGTCCAAGGGGGACATTTCCAAACTCATCGAG
>CAZFLQ010000152.1:0-3638 GCA_964519935.1 uncultured Puniceicoccaceae bacterium
GGAAAAATATTTGGAGGTCGAGAGTAGATCTCGACTTCGCGGTGGGAAAGTCTCGGACCGCTGTCGAGCCAAGACAATAAATACCGACGAAATGGTACCCATTACGAACGAGGTAGTTACCGGACGCCTCTATTCTCCCTGAAAAGACAGGATTAATCGCCGCGATTGGCCTTGGGCGCGATGCTCCCAAAGAAAGATTCCTTGCCAAGTACCGAGGCAGAGTTGTCCATCCTGAAAGGGAATCACCTCCGAGGTTCTGGTCAGAGCCATTTTTATATGGCTTGGCATATCGTCCGACCCTTCGAACACATGGGTGTACGCTGAGTCGTTTTCCGGAACGAGCCGGTCGAGGAAACGCGCAAGATCACGTCGGGCGGACGGGTCAGCATTCTCCATGATTACAAGACTGCAACTGGTATGCCGGCAAAAAATCGTAACCGTACCCTGGTTGAATCCGGATTCCTTCAGCCCCTTCTCAACTTCAAAGGTAAATTCGCTCATCGACTTGCCGGGCACTCTAAGGATCAACTCTTTGATCGAGACATGCATGGTGATATTCCAACGGGATGGTCCACGAAGATTAAACAAGAAAACTGGAAGACGTTCCGGTCAAATTCGGGCATTCCAACGGGAACGGACCTCCTCCAAATGCATCGTGGCAGCATCCTTTTGGAGATGTCGGGGATTGGCCTCGAAGGCAATCGAAGATGGCAGCGATTCCGGGGGATAGGTTTTAGTGAGGAAATCAACTAACTCACGGTAGGATGGGGCGGTTTCCGGAAGGTCACAGCGTCGACCTAATGACCGGGCCAATTCCCCGGAGAAACGTTGACGCCCATCATCAAAAAACCGCTCGGTGGTCTCGCCGTATTTTCCGTAGGGGTGGTAAGCGAAGGAATCTGGAAAATGCTTTGCAGCCAAGCTGGCATAGGATCCGTATTCGGAAAAGGTGACATGGGTCGCTACACTTTGGAGCATGGCTACCTGCCAGGTTGCGGCATCCGGGAAGGCACGGTGAATCCGGTGGTGAAAGTCCTTCAAGACTATCTGGGAGAACCACATATGATGCGGGACAAAGGTTGCCTCAGGATTTTCAAGCCAGGGAACCTGGAGCAGTTCTTCGGTCCAACGCTTCCAATGTTTGACGATCTTGGGATTCCCACCCGAAGCATGCTGCAAAAGCGCAAAAGTCGGCTTTCCATCGGGTAAAATCGGCCACGTATCGACTGGCAAAAGGTCGCTGTCCCAAACCAGAAACTGATCGCCAAGGTCCGCGATGCCTTCGGCCGCACCTAGCTTCAAGACCTGCTGGTAAAACCAACCCGGTTGATAGAGTGAGCCTTTGAGTTGATCCAAAGTCAGCAGTCCCGTTTTTGCCTGGCCGGGGAAAAAGTTCTCCTCACCGCAGACAACAAGACGGGTTTCTCCTTTTTCCCAGCCCTTGCTCAGTTCGCGAACTCCAACAACGTTTTCACCTGGTGTTATGATGTAAAATTCTCTCGGCTGATAGTGAAAACAAAGCCCCTCGAAGACACCACGGGTGATCCACCGCGGTGCGAAGAGGGGCATGACCAAACTGAATTCCATCGGAACGAATTTTATTTCGCCACGCCGATGGGATCGCTTTCGTGAAATTCGCAGTGAACCGTAGACGGATCTTCGAGCCCAACATCGCTGCAGAGAGGCTCGATCCCTCGACCCTCCCGCGGATAGCCGACGCAGATCTTCTTGTATTCGGACAGAGCCTTTTCCAAATCGGCTCGTGACAGCTCGTTAAGGTAACCACATTTGCCGATCCCACCTTTTGGCAGCGGTGCGGATAGATTTCCGCCGCGTTTCTCCACCATTCTAACCTGAGCCTGCCAAATGGTTTCATAGTCGTCGAGGATATCATGCCACAGGCTGAGCTCGAATCGGGAAATGACGCCTAGGATCCTTTTGAATTCACCCTCCGAAATCCAATCCAGTCCTCGACTGAGGAAGGCTCCGAACCCCATGCCACAGGCAACCGCATGACCGTGCAGGAGCCCGGCGGCAATTTCGAATCCAGGGGACCAGGTATGCCCGTATGCGTGGGGACGGCACTGGTGGGTTTCGTAAAGATTTCCGTATTCGCTCTCGACATAGCTGCGCATAGCCGCGCCGAGGATCGCATTGGAGACCGAGATAATGTCGGGGGTAGTCTTATCCGGCGTCGTCCCGAATCGTGAGTGAATAATGTTTGGGTCGGCGGTTTCGAGAAGATGGAAGAGTTTGGCGTCTTTAACGACCGCCATCTTGATGATCTCAGCAATCCCGTGACGTAACCAACCGGTGTGTAGTGTCCGAAAGAAGGTCCGGTCGGTTAGCGTCATGATGGGAGCATGGTAGACCCCGAAGAGATTCTTGTATCCAAAACCATCGCAGCAGGTCCGCGGAGACGGGCCGGCATCGATCCCGGAAACAATTGAGGTTGCCAGCATCACGTAGGGGGTGTTGCGGTGGAATAGTCCGCAGGCGAGGCCACCGACGTCGGCGAGAACACCACCGCCGGCAATCAAAACAGGCTCATTTCTCGAGACCCCTATTCGTTTGAAGTCTCCGAGGATGCGCTCGACGGTGCCGATGCTCTTGTCTACCTCCATCGCTCGATAGACCAAACACTCGAGATCAATGTGGTGCGTCTCGAAGTAGGTCTCGAGTTGTTCCCGATAATGTTCATCGACGTTATGGTCGATCAGGCAAACACAGCGTCCAAGGGGCTGATAGATTCGACGAAGAGTAGGTTCACCTGGGTCAAGTACTCCTTCGAGAATGTGGATCTGGGTCATCGTTGAAGTCGTCATGACTGCTTCGATGTTCAAATCGTCGGAAGACCAGGAAACCGACCCGGAACAGGACCGGAACTCCGAGGTTGGATAAATGGCATGGGGGTCCTCTTCTTCCAATCGTTCGAAGAGTGTTCTGAATTCCGGGGCGTCTGTAGTTTCGAGAAGTGCTGTTTTTAATTGGGTAGCCTGGTAATCGCTTTGGCAGACCCGGTCTGCAAATCCGTACCAAGCATTTGGGTCGGTTCCAGCGACACTTTCCGCAAGCTCTGCCAGACACGTGAAAAATTTCCCGAGTCGGAGATTGTAGCAACATTTCAATTGCCGAAGAGCGGCTACCGACCTGACGACATTGTCTCGCTTAAATCCTTCCGAAAGGTCGGGAGCAAAAGGTTTAATCGTAGCGAGAGTTTTGATCAAATTCTGGAAACCAGAATTTCCTGTGAGGTAGGCGAGTGAGACCTCGACCGAAGTCTGGGAGAGAGGCTTTGGATCGATTTCCCGTAGGCCCTCGTGAATTGAAGAGATGAGTTTGGATTGATCGTTCACTCCTCTTCCATCTTCAGCGATGCGGCCGATGCAAACAGGTCATGCATTTTTATGGAAAACAGGAATAAAAGATCCTAGTTGACTTGTCATCTCGTGTCGTCGGGCGTGCCGGCGCCGAGGCGCAGATCGTCACAGGCGTACAGGCCGGTCACAACGGCGAGTCAGAGTTGAGGCATGTGTCTCAATCTGACTGGTTTTTTAGTAGCCCTCCGTTGGCGCGGCGTTTGATAAAACCGATTTTTTCTTCAACAGAATTCGATAGATCTTTAGCCAAGTGTTCCA
>CAZFLQ010000153.1:0-3357 GCA_964519935.1 uncultured Puniceicoccaceae bacterium
GACATCAGCGGGCCCGAGGAGATCGACAATGTCATTTCGATCCTTTCCAACCTCGAAATCGAGATCCTCGACAACGACGAGGTTAAAGCCTTCAAGGATCGGCAACAGGAGGAGGAGGGCGAGGAGAGTCGCAGTTCCCAATACGACATCCTCGACGACCCCGTGCGGATGTATCTCAAGCAGATGGGACAGGTTCCGCTCTTGACCCGCGAGCAGGAGGTCTCGATCTCGCGCCGAATTGAGCAGGCGGAGCAGGCGGCACTCGACAAACTCTACTCGATCAATCTCAGTAACCAGTTCCAGATCGATATCGCCAAACGGCTGATTACGCGCGAGGAGCGCTTTGACCAGATCGTCCTCGACAAGCGCGTCGACAGCCGGGAAAACTATTTTAAAAATCTCCCCAAGTTTATCGACGAGGCTGAGAAACTGGAGGAAAAAATCCGTCGGGCCTGGGAATCGTATCGCACGGCTACAAATGAAACGAACGGGAAGCGTTCACGAACGCGTTTCGCCAACATGGTGGCGGAACTGAAGCCGATTCATCGGAAATTCTGTTTCAAACTGAAGGTTTTCGAGGACTTTCTTTCTTCGGTTGATCCGATTGTGCGGGAGGTCGACGGATACCTTGAATCGATTGAAATGGCGGAAAAGGCGGGAACCCGCCGTCGCCGACCGATCGACATGGCGAAGATCGAGACGCGCCTCGACCAAATGGAAGACGAGTTCAAGGTGGACCCGCGGGAACTGACCGAGACGGTCCGCGAGGTTCGCAAATCGGTTCGGGCGGCTTACAAGGCCAAGACGGAGATGGTCGAGGCAAACCTCCGTTTGGTCATTAGTATCGCGAAGAAATACACCAACCGGGGGCTTTCCTTCCTCGATCTGATTCAGGAGGGGAACATGGGTCTGATGAAGGCGGTTGAGAAATTCGAATACCGGCGCGGATACAAGTTTTCGACCTACGCGACCTGGTGGATTCGTCAGGCGATCACGCGGTCGATCGCGGATCAGGCCCGGACGATCCGGATTCCCGTCCACATGATCGAGACGCTCAACCGGGTCATGCAGGTCCAGAAGGTGTTGTTGCAGGAACTCGGCCACGAACCGACTCCGGAGGAAGTTGCTGCCGAGATGGACCTGCCCCTCGACAAGGTTCAGTCGATCATGAAAATGGCGCAGCAGCCAATCAGTTTGCAGAGCCCGGTGGGTGATTCCGACGACACCAATTTTGGTGATTTCATTGAGGACAAGTCGGCGGAAAATCCCTACGACCAGACGGCCTACTCGCTCCTCCGGGAGAAAATGGTCGACGTCCTCGACAGCTTGTCGGATCGGGAGAAAAAGGTGCTTTCCCTGCGCTTTGGACTGGCAGATGGCTACAGCCGGACTCTGGAGGAGGTTGGGCGGCAGTTCAAGGTTACCCGCGAGCGGATCCGGCAGATTGAGGCGAAGGCGCTTCGCAAAATGCGGCACCCGACCCGTATTCGCCAGTTGCACGGATTTATCGAATCGGAAACAAGCGGTTTGCCGACGGACGGCCCGAACGAGTTCATGAATGCGGTCTCGCAGACGAAATGAATGGGTCCGAAACAGATCGGCAGGGGTTGCTGTTCCGGCGGGGGCTTCGATGGGTTCTGTTTGCCGCAATCACCTTGCTGACAGGGACCGGTTGCAATTCGACGAAGGAAATCGACCTGACAAAAGACCGGGACGGAGACGCTAAATCCCCGGTCCGGCGGGTGGGACGCGAAGACGATTCCGAGGAAAAGGGGCCGGTTGATGACAAGCCCTTCGTTCAGGTCAACCCAAACGTAATCATTGGGCAGATCGTTTACGTGAATCCTGAAGAGATGACGGGTGTGATTCGGCTCGATAATGCGTATCCTGTCGAGGGGCGTTTTCTGGTGGCGGTGTCACCGACGCGGGACCCGTTGGCGGTGGTTGAAACGATGGGGGGCCTGCAGGGGCGTTCGATCGGTTTTCGACTTGCCGACGGTGCGGCGGCGGTCGGGATCGACGTTCTCCTGCCGAGTCGACAGTGGGCTCTTCAATTGCGCGAGCGTTACGCAGTGCGGAATCGGGATCGGGAAAACCCCGATGGCGGTGCCTCGGTCGGTCCTGCAGGATCGGGCGGCGCGCAGGATCTGTTTGATGCTCCCGTGCGGGTTGAGGCGGTTCCGGTCCGCTGAAAAACGACCCTATGTGACAAACGATTCGATCTGGCGATTGAGTTGTTTGTTTGAAAGGGGGGTGTTGCAGGGTCTCGGGTTTCTTCGATTGGGATAGGAGTTGGGGGGCTTGACGGATGAAAGTTCGAATCGCAGTTTGCTGATGTGGAATTTGAAGTCACGCATACGACGGACTACCGATACGCGACTCCGGCGGCGGAGTCGGTGGGAGAGTTGCGGGTCTTTCCGGTAAATGATGACTGGCAGACCGTAACCGGGCGGGATCTTGAGATCGAGCCTGAGGTCGCGGTTGATACCTACATCGACTATTACGGCAACCGGGCGGAATGGTTTGCGATCCCCTTCAGGCACGAGGTGCTGAGGATTGCCTCCCGATCACGGGTCAGGACCTGTGTGCCGGTGTACCCTGAACCGTGTTTACGGGTGAGTGTGGCGGAGGCCCGGCAGGTTGCGCGCAAGCAGCAGGATTTGTATGACTTTCGGGCACCCTCGCGGCACGTTCCGATCGGGGCGGTTCTGTCTCCGCTCAAGTTGAACCGTTTGCTGGGACCGGGTGATGCCCTGGTTGAGGCGATCAATGGGCTGAACTGTTGGATTTATGAGAATTTCACCTATGCTTCGGGTAGTACCGATGTGAATACGCCGGTAGCATCGGTTGTGCAGCGGCGGAAGGGAGTTTGCCAGGATTTTGCGCATCTGATGTTGGCGATTTTACGGACCCATGGACTGCCCTGTCGGTATGTCAGTGGATATATCGAACCCTTTGATCCGACGGTGGAGGATTCGAAGGCGAGTGAGCTGGTTGGGGCCGCTGCGAGTCATGCCTGGGCTGAGGTTTGGTTACCGGGCGGGTATTGGATCGGATTTGATCCGACGAACCGCCAGTTGGCGGGTGAGCGCCATATTCGGGTCGCAGTTGGACGCGACTACAGTGACGTGCCCCCCTTCCGGGGAACCTTCAAAGGGGCCTCCGGCCACCAGCTTGACGTGGCGGTCGAGATCGTCCGGGTAGGGGAAGAATCGCGGCAGATGAATAGTGAATGATTGATGTCGTCCGAGTTGGTGGCGGGCGTAGGGCAGGGGGCGGGCGGAGTTTAACCGCGGATGACCCGGATGGACGCGGATGGGGGATCGAGTGTTCGCGAGACTGCGACTGGAGTGTCGC
>CAZFLQ010000154.1:0-3356 GCA_964519935.1 uncultured Puniceicoccaceae bacterium
ATTATAATGCTGTTCGCGGGGTCGCAGGATTTTTCGATTTTTCTTGCCGGGAGGGATAAAAACGCAGAGATTTTACGGCCCGATGCGATTCTTCCGTGCAAGCTGCGCCCTGATCCTGCCGACATTGATCTGTGGTATGCTGTCGGGTGCGACCGATACGGGGGATGAGATTCTGCTTTTTGAAGCATCCGATCAGGAATTCGCTTCTGAGAAATGGACGACCGGGGCATCGGAGCGTTCAAAATTAATCAGCGACGGGGGGGTGTTTCGAGTCGAGATGGATCGGATGCCGATTCGGTATGCGCCCTCGGGGGATGACGTGGGGGCAGACGACTTCGGGGTGGCGGTCTCTTTTCGGGTGCCAGTTAGCGAACTGACCTTTGTGCAGACACGGTCGTTGGTTGATTCGACCCTGAATCCGGAAGCGGTCTTCGGATATCGGCAATCGCTGGGATACGGGGTGAATCTTTTCCAAACAGAGCGTATCCAATTTTCTTTGGCACCGGGGATCGCTGGCGGATACGATGACGATGATTCAGTCTTGTTCGAGGATCGGTTCGCGATGCTGGGGAATATCAACCAGAGCCTGACTTTTCGTCTGACCGATGATTTTGCCGTGAATCAGGAATTTAATTACTTCGTCCAACGGGTGGAGGAGGAGAACCTCGCAGCGTTTATGAACCTCGATCTTGAGACCCTTCTGTCGGACAGCCTGAGTTTCCGGGTTTCCTACGAGGTGAAGTATGACGACACGGCTTCTGATGAGATGGAATTGCGGGAGTCGAGGATCTCGACCGCGATCGGGTTCAGCTTCTAGTGGCCAAGGGATTGGAAATCCCTGCTCGGTTGGGGTGCGACGGTTTTAGCTGGCGGGTTTGAAATGGAACGCGGCGACCGTGCCGCCGTTGGGGTGTGATTGAACGGTGATGGTTGCGTGGTGGAGTCTGGCAATTTCAGCGGCGAGGCTGAGACCGAGGCCGGAGCTTTTGTGAGTTCCGCCGGGGCGGGGCAGGCTGAAGAAGCGATCAAAGATCCGTTCGCGGGCAAACTCGGGGATGCCGGGTCCTTGATCGCGGATCTCGATTCGAAGAGTGGATTGGTTGGATGTGGCCGTGATCGTGACCGTCGAACCGTTGGGAGAGAAGGCGATCGCGTTCTCAAGAATTGAACTGATCGCGAGGTGGATCAGCCCGGGGTCGCCGGGGAACCTGAGGTTTGTTTCGAAATGAGACGTGAGGTCGAGGTGAAGGTTGTGGGCGGCGGCGGCGGGCTGGTATTCGTCGATGACCTTCTGGAGGATCGCCTTGAAATCGAGGGGTAGGGGGTTGGGGATTGTGCCGGTGGCCTCGAGTTCGGCGAGGCGGAGGAGTTGTTCGACGACGCCGTCAATGCGGGCCGTTTCCCGGCGGATATTCGCGAGAAAGCGTCGACGGGTGGGGGTGTCCATATCCTCGTCGAGGAGTTCAGCGGCACTGCGGATGCCGGAGAGAGGACTTTTGATCTCGTGGGTCAGGGTTGTGATGTAGCGTTCGATGTAGTCCTTGCCGTCGAGGGCGGACCGCATCCGGTGGAGGGCCTCGTGGAGTTTGCGAATCTCGAGAGTGAGGCCGGGTTTGGGCTCGGAGACCTGTTTCCCGGCGGCAAGGGCATCGGCGTGGTGGGTGAGCCTTTCGATCGGGCGGGTAAGCCAGGAAGCGAGTCCGAACGCGAGAAGGATGGAAACAGCGAGGACAACGGCGGTCCCGACCCAGACATGTTCACGGGCCTGTTCCATAAAGGCGAAGGGCCAGGTAATCGGTTTGATGACGGTGAGGACTCCGGCCAACTGACCATCGCGGTAGACCGGGGCGGCGACATGGAGGCGGGAAGTGGCGGCGTTCTCGGGGTCGGTGCGGGTTGAACGGACCCCGTAACCGCCCGCGAGGGTGAGGTGGACGTCGTTCCAGGGGGAGTAGTCATCGCCGATAGTGGAGGGGTCGTGGCTGTGAAAGCGAACGATCCCGTTGACATCGGTGAGGTAGAATTCGAGGTCGGGGTTGGTTTTGACAATATCGTAGATTGTGGCCTCGAAGGCGGTTTTCCGAAACGTATCGGTGGCTGACTGCCAGTGCCGGAGGATCGCATCGAGAGACCGGGGATCGGTTGAGACGGAGGCGGCGAGGAGGCGCGAGGTCTCGACGAGGTTTTCCTCGACGACCTGAAGGTAGCTGGGGCGGATGGAATCGATCACCCAGCGGTAGAGAAACCACGATCCGAACGTCGCGATGATGGCGAGAACGGCGAGGACGAGGGTGCGGATTCTCATCGTCGGGAGGAGAGGAGGGCGGGGGTGAGGGCGTATCCGAAACCGCGTTTGGTGTGGATCGCGTCGAGGTGCGGATCGATTCGTTTAAACTTTCGACGGAGGTTCTTGATGTGGGAGTCGATCACGCGGTCGAGGGCGGCACCATCCTGATCGGAGATCGCATTGAGGAGGTGATCACGGCTGAGGACGCGGCCGCGGGCGGAGATGAGGGCGGCGAGAATCCGGCATTCGGAGGGAGAGAGGTCGAGATCGATTCCATCGAGGGTGGCGAGACCGCAGGCGATATCGACAAAAAGGCGGGTTTGAGGTGGGTCGGTGGGTCGGTGGGTCGGTGAGTCCTTCGACAGGCTCAGGACAGGTCGGTGGTTCGGTGGGGTGGGGGGGCGGCGGGCAGCGATCAGATTTCGGAGCCGGACGGTAAGCTCGCGCGGACTGAAGGGCTTGGTCATGTAGTCCCCCCGTCCGAGTTCGAGACCGAGGATGCGGTCGACCTCGGAATCCCGGGCGGTCAGAAAGAGGATCGGGATGTCAACCGGGCTGATCCGGACGAGTTCGCGGCAGAGATCGAATCCGTTGCCATCGGGCAGGGTGACATCGAGGATAAAGGCGCCATACGAGCGTTCCGAGAGCCGCTGCCGGGCGGCGGTCAGAGAGTCGGCATGAACTGGGTCAAAGCCCTCGGTCCGGAGGGCGTAGAGAACCGAATCAGCGATCGAGGGTTCGTCCTCGACAACCAGAACCGAGGCGGGAGCGGATGTCGGGGAGAGGGGCTCAGTAGCTATAGCTGACGACCGACCCATCGTAGGTGGTTACACTGAGGGTTCCGCCAACATCGCGGACAACGAGATCGTCGTAGGATTCCCCGGAGATGGACTCGAGCGGAGGAAAATAGCCCTCGGCAATGATTTCCTCGTAGGTGGCCTCGCGAACGCCGTTTTCGAGCATCATTTGGTGTCCCGCTGAAACAACCATGCGGAGATTATTGGTGATAGCCACTTCCTGCGACTGGACGCGGACCTTTTGAAAGGCTGGAATCGCCATTGCGGAGAGC
>CAZFLQ010000155.1:0-3351 GCA_964519935.1 uncultured Puniceicoccaceae bacterium
CCTCGACTTCCCGCGTCCCGCCATGAGGCGCGGCGGGCATCGCGTCGGCCCCCGCTCGTCATCCTTCCTCCTGCCTGTGGAGTTTATCACCAGCAATCCCGACCGGGGAGGAATCGAAATCAGTGATGGAACTGTTTCCTTGACCGACGCGACGCCGGTGGTCGAGATGGAGGTGACCGACGCACAACTGGATGGAAATGGCCAGTTGACCGTGACAGTCGAAGGGCGAATGAAAGACCGACTTTCGGAGGCATTCGAAGATGGAGGATCGCGTTTGCAGAATCTCAACTTTTCGGTAAACGGGGAATCCGAGAGCGATGCGCGGAGCTTCCAATACGCAGGAAATGGAACGCCGCCGTTCTCGTTCGCGAACTCCGAGACAGACTTTACCAAGACGTTCACTGTTCCGAATGCCCAGCCTGGAACCTATGTCTTCAAAGCGGAGACCGACGAGAATGCAGCGGGAAACACCGGCTGGGACAAGGTCGCGGTAACTCTTTACATCGACTCCGAGTTCACCTCGGTTCAGAACAACGGGCCACAAGTTTCGATCACGTTCGACGACGAACCTTCGGACACCTCGACCGACACAGCCCAGATTTTCTACGGAAACTCACCCCCGGCCGGTGGAGCGACAACCGTAACGGAGTCGGGTGCGGCTACCAACCAATTCACCGGAACAATCGAAATCGATGGTCAAACCGCCGATTGCACGATCCAGCTTGGAACGATCGCGACCGATGATCAAACCCGAAACCGCATGAGCGGAACTGTTCGATGGACATTCGCGAATGGAACCTCGGACGAGTTTTCAACCATTTTTCTCGAAACCGGAAATCAATCCCTCCAGTTCACGCCGGACCCGACCAGTATTCAAGTTGGTGAAAAGGAACTCGTGATCGGAGAAGCAGTCGACCTTCCGGGATCGCAGCGCCGCGCGTTTGAGCCGCTCGGATTGAGAATCCCGTTTGGCGACGACTTCGATGGCGAGGGCGTGACGATCAAAGTCAACGGAGAGGACCACAAAATCAAAAATCTCACCTACGACGGAGAATCGTCCTGGTATGTAGTGAAAAGCGAGAGCGATGAACACGCCAAGGCATTCCTCCCCTCGGTCAAGCCGCTGCCTTCGGCTCATTCGGTTCAAGGCATCGGGAACGACACGCAAGACTCTAATATCGAGTGGTCGATGCAGTTCGCAGGGCAGAGTAACGAATCGAAAATCTCGGATACTTTCGTGATGGCGGAACGGCCCGAGGACGACCTAGAAGACGGTCATCCGGCAGACGGACTGTCGGACTATTGGAAGCCAGGAGATACGATCACGCGAGAACACCTGTTCACAGCTTACAAATTCATTTACCCCGATGATCTATCCCAATTATTTCTCGAGGTATTCCTCGAAGACGAAGCGGCAGGAAACGGTGAACTGATTCTCGGCGACATTGGGAAGAACTACCAATTCGACCGCTGGAACATCGGCGGCGGATACAAGATCAAAATCGAGAACGACGATTCGGGTTTTCATCCCGGGATTGCGGCCCAGTATCTTTGGAGATCCTTTCATGAGGCTTTGCTCGAACCGTCCTTTCGGATACGCGTCACGAATCGGGCAATCGACGAATATGGTGGTGAGCTGGGTGTGGACATTCTCAATGCATGGAGGGCTGAGGTTGGTCCATTTGCTGCCGAAGTCGGGCTGACAGCCGCCGAGCTTTACCTGTCTGGAATCGGGATCGTCAATGAAGGTGCCGATTGGGTGCTGGTCATCAACGACGTGAGTGAAGGGCACTACAGTTCGCTTGCCGCAGCTCTACCATTCATTCCTCGCGGCTTAGTGAAAGCGGGAGAGAGGGGGCTGAGGATCAAAAATCGCGCAGGAGACGTGTTGCAGGATCTGAGTGATCCCGCCACTATTGATGCGGTTAAGGAACTTTACCGAACCCGAGATCTGCACGTCATGGGAACTCTCATGGACGACGCGCAAATGTCGGCTTCACTGCGCAAGGCGTTTTCATCAAATGGTGGGCCGATTCCTGTTCCGAGATACCATGGCGAACTTCGAGAACGAATGCTCGACATCAGCCCTGCTCCAAAATGGGGTAAGATCGAAGTCGGCAACAAGGGGCGAAAGGTTGCGGTAGCTCGTGCTCATCATGACTTCCCTTGGGCGCGAGCCGATTGGTTTGCCGAGCGAGGAATTGATGTGAACGATCCTGCCTTTGGTCGTTGGGTGGGACAATTGGATCACGATCTGTGGCACAATCGAGCTCCGGTGAAATATAATGAATTTTGGGAAATCTTCATTCGAGCAGAAGACCCTGACAATCCCTATTCGGTCAGCCAAATCCTCGATCATCTTGCCGAGGCCCGCAGAACTTACACGGTGAATAGTGGACACTGATTCTCCAGTCTTTTACAAAATTTGGGCGGACTCATATCGTAAGTCCGTAGCTTGGGCGTCTGGCTACGGACCGCTTGAGAACATGGAGTTTTTGAAAGTGACGCCTGTTGCTTACGAGCGTAGAATTCGATTTTGGGAAGTGAATCCAATGCCGCCCGGGCTGCGGATCGATCCGGGTGCGAAGGAATGGCCAGACTTCATGGGATGTGGAAACCCGCTGCCGTCGTTTTTCGTGAGTGACATCGTGATTGACGACCTTGAAGCAAATGGTGTTCCCGTTTGGCGAAAGACTCACGCTCCGATTGCCGAAGTGGGAAGTAAGACGCTCCGTGAAAAACCAGCCCCGAAGTACTATGTGGTCGAAGTAGAACCCGGAATCGACGTTGATTTCGAAGCGAGCGGTGTGGCAGTCGGTTCGGATGGAAAACCTCAACTCACGAAAGACCAACGTGCCAAACAGCCAGTGATGAGGTTGGATTATTCGAGCTGGACCGGGGCCGATCTATTTTGCTATTCCAATTGGCGAGGTGGAAGCCGCCTCGATTTGCTCTGCACAGATAAAGTTAAAGCTCTAGCGGAAAAAGAAGGCTGGACCAATGTGCGGTTCGAAAAGCAGTTCGTCGCCGGGGCGGATCCTTGGACCGGAAAACTCGTCCCGTAGTCGGACGCGCAATCCTGCCGGTGAAATCGAACGACCACCCGGGCGCAAGAGCAAACGACCGCTGCGGCACGCCCCGCGCTAGTGAGGTGCCGAGTGCGGCTGTCGCCGATTACAAAGAAAGGGCACCTCGCACGGGTCGCGCCTCCGCTCGCGCGCTGGTGATTCGAGCCGCGGTCGCTGGGCGTTCCGGCCTTCCTCAGCGCCTCGTTCCTCGGCACATCGTGCAGGCCTCCAGCCGCTCCCTTCGCCGTGCTGGCGACCGCCCGTCGGCCGCTCCCGCCGTCAC
>CAZFLQ010000156.1:0-3325 GCA_964519935.1 uncultured Puniceicoccaceae bacterium
CCATGAAAATAGTCCAAATCCTCATCCCCCTCCTCGCCACCACCCCCCTCCTCGCCAACCCGACTGACCCGGTTGGGGTGGTGAATTCGGAGATACCCGCTCACGATGGCGGGAGTGCGACCTTCAAAATTTTGAGTTTATCATTACTCCAGCCGCCGGTCTTTACTGGCTCGGTTATCGGTGTGTCCGGGGCTACTCTGAACGTCGCGACCGATTCCATGGCCGGCCTCTCTTTGAACGAAACCGACAGTTTCGGAAACCCAATTTATTACGCCGAGTTTCGCTCAGGCTCGCTCGAAGGCCTCTCGGTCCCCGTCGTCAACAACAGCCCTTCTTCTTTCACGTTAAGTGAGGACAACTCTGGATCGGTGAACGTCGGAGACATGGTCAACATAAGGCCCTATTCCACTGTGGCTTCAGTATTCGGATCTGATAATTCAAAATTGTCGTTATTTTCATCAACGACAGCCAATTTCTCTGACTCCCTTTATCTAGTGCAACCGGACGGTTCGTTTATTCGAGTTTTCTATCAAAATGCTCCACCTTTCGCGGGAGGAATCGGATGGCGTTCAACATCAAATGCAACTGAAGATGTGTCTGATGCGATCATTTTCAACGACACCGTCGTGGTTGGTCGATTTGGACCTGATCCTCGGACGAAAATCACCGTCCCTAACGTTGGCGATGTCAAGGTTGTCGAGCAAATGAACCCAATACATCCCGGCTCGAACACCCTCACCTACGCGTATCCGATTACAAGGAAACTTAACGAACTGGGGTTTGACCCTGCCGATCTACTTCAGTCGACAACTGCAAACACATCAGACAATGTTTACGTTGTATCTAATGGACAATTTTCCCGATACTTTTATCAGAATGCTCCCCCTTTTGCAGGTGGAATAGGTTGGAGGTCAACCGACGATTCGATAACCGACCAAGGACCGCTGGTTACCATTGAACCCGGTGATGGCATTATTTTCGTAAGAAGAGGCTCAACTCCATTCAACTGGACAGCAACCCCACCCCCCGGAATCTGAATTCGTATAATCTGCCCACAAAAACCAGTCACTCCAATGAAACTACTCACAACTATAGCCTTTAATCTCGTTTGTGCGGGAACAGCATTGCTCGCCCAGACGACAGAAATCGAGTACGGAAGTGCTCTGCAGACTGACTTCACTGCATTGTTTTTCGCCGATACTTCGGGGACCTTGCTTTCCGACTCAAACAACGGTGTGATCGCAGTCGGGACGTTTTCTTCGATCAATGATAATATGACTCTTGATGACTGGCGTCAGGATTTTTCTCTCATTGATTTTTTTAACTTTGATGGGATTGAAGCTCCGTTCGAAGGTTTCGGGTTTGCCAGTTTTCAGTCTGAATCTGATCTCTCGGCACAGACTCCTTATATTTTCTATGCGGTTGGCATAAACGACTGGGCTGACATCACCTCAGCCAACGTGTCTTCATTCGGCATTTTCACAGACTCCACTTGGAGCTTTGCTGCACCGGCATCTCCGACGCCATCATCGTCAGACTTTCGTCAAAAAGCAGACCCAGATACGATTTTGGTTGGATCACTCGTCTCAAATCCTAGCGGTTTCCAGATCAACGCCTCCCCGATCCCCGAACCTTCCGCCCTCCACCTTTTCGCCCTCGGCTCACTCGGCTTTCTCCTTCGCCGTCGCCGCCGGAGCTAACAGCTTCCAACCCCAAAAACAGGGTCGTCGCCTTTGGGCGGCGGCCCTTTTTTGTTTTCTGTTTCTGCTGAATCCTTTTTCTTGAATTCATGAAACCATCCCGATCCCCTTTCCATCGCCAATACCAGACCAGACGCGGCTTCACCCTGATTGAGGTCCTCCTCACGATTGCCCTCCTCGCCATGCTTGCTTCCGTCCTGATCGTCAATGTCGACCGGATTTTTGGTGGCGGGAAGGAGTCGGTCGCCCAGCTCTTCGTCGGACAGGTCGCCAAAACACCCCTCAAACAGTATTACTTTCACGTCGGGAATTACCCCTCGACCAGCGAGGGTCTTAACGCTCTCCTCCAGGCACCTTCCGGCGAGAATGCCCGCAAATGGAAAGGTCCCTATCTCGAAGATCTCCCCGACGATCCCTGGGGCAACCCTTACCAATACCGCTTTCCTGGCGAGAAAAACCCCGACACCTACGACCTCTGGTCGATGGGCCCCGACAAAACCACCGGCACCGCTGACGATATCGGCAATTGGTGACAAATGATTTCGCGGAGCGAAATCATTTGCTCAAGAATCTTCTAATCTGCGATTCTTTGGAACCACAACAACCCAACTCCCTTGAACAGATGATTTCGCCTGCGAAATCATCTGCTTTGGTCGCAAGGCTTTTCGGTCCGGACCAACCGGGGCTCGTGGCCCGCGTCTCTGGCTGGATCTTCGAACGGGGCGGCAACATCATCCACGCTGACCAGCACCGCGATGCCGAGGAAAATATCTTCTTTCAACGGATTGAATGGGCTCCACCCCCTTCAACCGATCCCACCGACGAATCCACCGCTTTTACGACCTTTGCCCGCGAGGCCCTCGGGATGAACGTCACCGTTGACCGAACCGATCTCCGTCTGCGGGTTGCCTGCTTTGTCTCCAGATTCGATCACTGCTTTCACGACATCCTCCTGCGCACCCGCGCGGGTGAACTGCCCTGCGAAATGGTCGCGATCATCTCCAACCACCCCGATCTTGAACCCGCCGCCCAAACCTACGGTGTCCCCTTTCACCACATTCCCGTCAGCCGGGAAACCCGCATCGAGGCCGAAACCCGTCAGCTTGCCATCCTCCGCGAAACCAAATCCGAACTCGTCGTTCTCGCCCGCTACATGCAAGTCCTTTCCGACGGCTTTCTCGCCGCCCTCAAACGACCCGTCATCAACATCCATCACTCCTTCCTCCCCGCCTTTGCCGGCGGCCGCCCCTACCACCAGGCCTACCAACGCGGCGTCAAATTGATCGGGGCGACCGCCCACTACGCCACCGCCGATCTCGACGAAGGCCCCATCATCCATCAGGACGTCGCCCGCGTCAGCCACCGCCACGCCGTTCCCGACCTCACCCGCAAAGGCCGCGACCTCGAAAAAACCGTCTTCGCCCAAGCCATCCGCTGGCACCTCGAACACCGCATCCTCGTCTACCACAACAAAACCGTCATCTTCGACTAACCCCCCTATGGAGAAGGGATTTGCAATCCCTTTTTTTCCGATCCGACCCCCACGCACCCACAGGGATTACAAATCCCTGCTCCATAACCCGCCGCTCCATCCCCCTATGGAGAAGGGATTTGCAATCCCTTTT
>CAZFLQ010000157.1:0-3112 GCA_964519935.1 uncultured Puniceicoccaceae bacterium
TTGTAGAGCACCTCGCAAATCGCCGGCTCGCCATCACGACCCGCCCGCCCGGCCTCCTGGTAGTATGCCTCGACACTCCCCGGAAATTGATAGTGGATCACAAAGCGTATATCCGCCCGGTCAATTCCCATCCCAAAGGCATTCGTCGCCACCGCGACGTCATACTTCCCCGCCATGAAGGCGTTCTGGGCCGATTCCCGTTCCTCCGCCGACATCCCCCCGTGGTAGGAAACCAATGACACCCCCTCCGCCCCGAGAGCATCCCGAACCGATTCCACCCGCTTGCGGGTCGCACAATAGATAATCCCCGTCCGGTGCTTCTCCACGACCGCCCGCACCCGTGCGATCTTGTCGCTCTCCCCCTTCGCCCGCCGGACCCGAAAACTCAGGTTCGGGCGCGCAAATCCCGAGACCGTCACCACCGGATCGCGCAACTTCAGTTGTTCGAGAATGTCGTCCCGCACGATCGGTGTCGCCGTCGCCGTCAGGGCTACCACCGTCGGATGGCCGAGGGCCTCCACCGCTTGCCCCAGCTTCAGGTAGTCCGGTCGAAAATCGTGCCCCCACTGCGAAAGACAGTGCGCCTCGTCGACCGCGAAAAGCGCTATTTTCTGCCGTTTCAACTGCTCCAGAAAACCTTTCGCCCGAAACCGCTCCGGCGACACATAAAGCAAACGACAGGTTCCCTCCCGCAGGGCCGCAAAGACCTCCCGCTGTTCGTCCGCCGTTTGCAAACTGTTGATCTGCTGGGCCGCGATCCCCTTCGCCCGGAGCGCATCGACCTGATCCTTCATCAACGCAATCAACGGCGAAACCACCACCGTCAGCCCATCCATCAGCAAGGCCGGCAGCTGGTAGCAAAGGGATTTCCCACCCCCGGTCGGCAGGACCACCAGACTGTCCCGCCCCTCGATCAGAGCACGGATGATCGTATCCTGCGGGGACCGGAATTCCCGAAACCCGAAATGCCGTTGCAGTGCCTCCTCCAAATCTGTCACCAGTTTCATCGTTGGCTAGGCATACCGGAGATCCCCTTTTTGAACAAGCTGAAAACAGTGAACAAGTTTACACCAAAAAGGGCATGGCGAACGAGGCAAAGGTCAAAACGAAGAAAAAGCCGCACATGTCCGTCACCGTCGTCAGAATCGGTGCCGACGCGAGGGCCGGATCCAATTTGAGGGTTTTGAGCAACAAGGGGATCAACCCACCAAGGCAAACCGAGACCACCGTGTTGATGTATAGCGCCAGTCCCACAACCAACCCAAACGCCGCGTTGTCCTGCCACAAGCCTCCGATCAAACCGATCAGGAGGCCGAGAACCGCCCCATTGATCAATCCAACTGCCGACTCTTTCAGGAAAACGCGCAGATACTCTGTCGGACGAATCAGGTTCAGGGAAAGTTCCCGAATGCTCACCCCCACCGCCTGATTTCCCGAACATCCGCTCATGTCCGAGATAATCGGGAGAAAGACCGCCAGCGCGATCACCTGCTCAAGCACGTCCTGGTACAAGGCAATCACGCTCGCCGCAATCAGGTTCAAAACAATGTTCAGGGACAGCCACATCAACCTCCGCCCCGTCCGCATACGGAGGGACATCGACCGCAGCTCGTCTTCCCCGAGGAGCCCCGACAGCTTCAGAAAGTTGCCCGTTTCCCGCTCGCGGTTCGCCTCCTCAACGTGCGACCGCTGAATGATCCCGACCAGACGCCCATCACCCTCCGTCACCGGAAGTCCGAGAAAGGAGTGTTCCCGAAAAAACCCGTTCAGATCCCCCAGGCTCATCGACGCCGACACGCTCAGGGGCTCACGAATCATCAACTCGTCCAAACGGGTGTCACGCCGCGCCAACAACAGGTCCCGCATCCGCAACACCCCCGCCAAACGCCCCCGCCCGTCCGTCACATAGGCATACTGGACATCGTATTCGGCATAATTATCGCGGTTCTCCCGCAGGTCATCGAAGACATCCTGTACCGTTTGCCCGTCCGCAAAAGCAAGGTATTCCCGGATCATCAGCCCCCCCGCACATTCGCCCGGGTAGCGCAAAAGCAAACGCACATCGTTCGCCGTTTCCGCCTCCATCCGATCAATCAACGCCTCCCGCTGATCCTTTGAAAACTCACTCAGAACGTCCGCCCGCAGGTCAGAGGGAAAGTGCTCAATGACCTCGGCCGCGAGTCCATTTGGCAAATCTTCAAGAACCCCAACCATCTGCGCAAAACCAAAGGTCTCAATCCATCCGCATGCCGTCTCCGCACCGACCGTCTCCAACAGACGATTGCGCCCTTCCACCGACAGCCGGGAGATCACCAGCGGTATATCAGCCGGCGGCAAGGCCTCAAAATACCCCCGCAGAGCCTCCCCCTCACCCGCCGCGATCAACGCCTCCAAAGACCTCTTCTCAGCCACGCCTGTATCCAGATTCTCCACAGACCGGGGACTCCACCGAGTTTCCCCTCTACCGTCAACCTCAAGCTACCTTTACCGTGAAGTTGCATTACCCTTCCAGAAGGTTCTATCTCATCGCCATGGAAACTTTCGAAGCCATCGAATCCCGCCGCTCGGTCAAACACTATGATCCGAACTTCGTGATGCCTGCCGAAGACATCCGGAAAATCATCGGGACCGCCCTCCTCTCACCGACGTCGTTCAACATGCAAAACTGGCGCTTCCTCGTCGTGACCGATCCCGACATCCGCGCCGCCCTCTGCGAGGCCGCCTGGAACCAGGCCCAGGTCAAGGAGGCATCGTTTACCCTCCTCCTCTGTGCCGATCTCCGCGCCCACGAAAAGGATCCCGCCCGTTACTGGAAGGACGCCCCCAAGGCTGCCGCCGACATCCTCGTCCCGATGATTCCCGGATTCTATGGCGACAAGCCCACCCTCCAGCGCGACGAGGCCATGCGCTCTTGCGGAATCGCCGCCCAGACGGTCATGCTCGCCGCCAGGGCCCTCGGGTACGACTCCTGCCCAATGATCGGGTTCGACCCCGAAAAGGTCGCCGAAATCATCAAACTCCCCCCCGACCACGTCATTGGCCTGATGATTACCGTCGGCAAGGCCCTCAAACCCGCCTGGCCCCGCCCCGGCCAACTCCCCTCCGAAGAGGT
>CAZFLQ010000158.1:0-3058 GCA_964519935.1 uncultured Puniceicoccaceae bacterium
AGGAGCCGGAACCGGTGAAGCCGGGGGCAATCCCGGTGCCGGTGTCTGGGGGTGGTGGTGCAGTGATCGGGGGTACCGGGCGGGGGTTGTTGAAGGTTCCGGGGATTGGGGTGCAGGCAGAAAGATCAGCATCGGGTCCGACGGTGGTGACGGCATCATCGGCGGGAGCTGAGTCCCCCGCGCGGGGTCGAGGGCAGAGGCGCGCAACTGAAATGGTCGAACCGGAACCGGCGGTGGCACCGGTTGAAAAGCCAAAGCCGCCCGTGAGGATTGCCCCCGAACCCGTTTCTCCGGCCCTGGGGGGACTGAAAATCGTTCAGGGAGAGACGGTTGAAAAGGCATCGGTGGGACCGAAAAAACGGGCGGGAAGCTACCGGTTTCCTCCTTTGAGCCTGTTGGCGGAAGTCCCCGGGCGGGCGGTGCAGCCGGAGGACGATCACACGGTGGTGGCGGAGGCACTGGCGCGGACTCTGGATGAATTCGGGGTGAAGGCTACCCTCGGAGAGGTACACACCGGGCCGGTGATTACGCGGTACGAGGTGATTCCAGCACCGGGCGTACGGGTCGAGAAGATCGCCAACCTGGAAAAAAATATCGGGATGGCCCTGCGGGCGCAGTCGGTGCGGATTCTGGCCCCGGTACCGGGCAAGGGGGTGGTCGGGATCGAGGTGCCGAACCGGAATCCGTCGGCGGTTTACCTGCGGGAGATTGCAGAGTCGCGTGCCTGGGTGGACTCGAAAGCGGAGATCCCGGTCGTTCTTGGCAAGGACGTCAGCGGCAAGCCGATTGTGACCGACCTGACGAAGATGCCCCACCTTCTGATCGCCGGATCGACTGGTTCGGGTAAGACGGTCTGTATCAATTCGATCATTGCATCCTTGTTGTACCATTCGAGTCCGGCGGAGCTGCGATTCATCATGGTCGATCCGAAGATTGTTGAGATGCAGCAATACAACAGTCTGCCGCATATGCTGATTCCGGTTGTGACGGATCCGAAACGGGTGCCGGCGGCCCTGAAGTGGCTGATCGGCGAGATGGAGAAGCGCTATCACGTTTTCGCGAAAGAGGGCGTGCGAAACATTGCGGGCTTCAACGCGAAGATGGCGAAGGACCGGGTTGAGAAGCAACGGGCGCTGGAGCTGGAGGAGGACCTGTCGCCCGAGGAACGGGCGGCATTGAGTCTGGCGGAGGTTCCCCGTGACGGGGACGTCGATCTTTTCGAGCAACCGAGGGAAAAGTTGCCCTACATCGTCTGTATTGTGGACGAGCTGGCAGACCTGATGATGGTGGCACCGGCGGATATCGAGACCTGCATTGCGCGGCTGGCGCAACTGGCGCGGGCGGCGGGGATCCACTTGATTCTGGCGACCCAGCGACCCTCGGTGAATGTGATTACCGGGGTAATCAAGGCGAACCTGCCCTGCCGGATCGCCTTCAAGGTGGCCTCGAAGATCGACAGCCGAACGATTCTGGATGCGGGAGGGGCGGATGCCTTGATCGGAAAGGGCGACATGCTCTTCACGCCCCCGGGGGCGCATGCGCTTGTGCGGGCGCAGGGGGCCTTCGTGAGCGACGAGGAGATCAACGCGATCGTTGATTTCCTGAAAGTGAACGGTCCGCCGCAAATTCTGGAATCGGTTCAGCAGCAGATTGAATCGGGCGGCGAGGATGGTGAAAGCGGAGGGGTGGAGGGTGACTTTGATGATGAATTGGTCCCGAAAGCAATTGATGTGATCCGTTCGACCCGACGGGCTTCCACCTCGATGCTTCAGCGCCGCTTGAAGATCGGCTACAATCGGGCTGCGAGGATCATGGAAATCCTTGAGGATGAGGGCTATGTCGGTCCGGACAACGGTTCCCAGCCGCGGGAGATTCTGATGGATCTGGACTAGCTGGCATTCAACGTGGACAAGCCGCGTGGGTGCGCTGATGCTTCCCGGCGAAGGTTCCGATAGGGTTGGAGGTGATGAAAACCTTTGAGGGTTGCTTGCGTTTGTCGGGAGGGTGGATCGATTTTAGCGAAAGGAGAGAATTATGGCACAAGCGAATAGAACTTTGATCGAAAAACTCCGCGAAGCAGCGGGAAATCTGGAATCGGGAAAAACCTACAACTGGGGGCATGTTTCCCACTGCAACTGTGGACACCTCGCGCAGTGTCTGACCCCGTGGTCTTCGGAAGCCATCTACAAGCGGGCGGAGGCATCCCTCTTGACGGAGTGGTCTGAATACGCGAACGATTATTGCCCGGTGAATGGTGCGCCCATTGACGACGTCATGGATTCGATGTTTGCGGCCGGTTTGGAACGGCGGGACATCCGGGAGTTGGAGTACCTGTCGAATCCAAAGGTTCTCGAGGCTTTGCCGGGTGGGAAGCGGGTTTTGCGGAAGGGGAATCGGGCTGATGCGGCGATCTATATGCGGACCTGGGCGGCTTTGATGGAGCTTGAGCTGATGGCGCAGCGTGAGGTTGCGACGGCGGTTGGGGTCTAGTGTCCTGTCTCACAAATCCGCTTGTAAATGTTTAGTTCAATAATAGCCGGTTCATCCGGGGGTTTTGTCGGGTTCTCCAATAAACGCAGGCCTTTCCCCATTTTCTGCGTTCCTCGTCGGTCACTGAGGTCGCTCAGCTCACTCCTCGCGCCTTGAAAATGGGAAAAATTCCTTGCGCATTTCCTAAGCCTCAGACATCCTGATCCGGAGTGTGCGGGGCGCAGGAAAGGGATTGCAAATCCCTTCTCCATAGCGGGGCTGAGACCTCCTTCGCCTTGGTGATTGCGGGGATCTGGCGTGAACAATGCCCGGCTGGAGTGGACGGTGGGCGGGCCAACGACTCTGCGGTAATCTTCTCCAATCCCGGAATCAGGTTCATCTCAGTTCCACGGCCCGCCGTCGCAATCGCGGTATTTTCGAGAGTAGGTCAGGATGTCTGAGTCTATTCCACATCTGGCACGTAGGTAAAGGCGTGGCAGATGGCGGCGGCGGCGGCGTCGGATTCGTCGAGACCGCGGGGTTGCTGGTTGCCGAGGAGGGTGGCGACCATCCGGTTGACCTGTTCCTT
>CAZFLQ010000159.1:0-3034 GCA_964519935.1 uncultured Puniceicoccaceae bacterium
CTGCTCTGATCCTGTCGAGATCGCAAGCCGAGGCGATTCCCTCGGGACTCTTTTCAGCGAGGAAAAGCGTCAAGACGAAGAACAGAGTCCGATTGGTCGATCGCTCTTAAATGATTTCGGTATCGACCTTGAGGCCTCATCAGGGGAGTCGCATCATCTTCTCCCTCACCCGGCGGTTTACCTTGCGGACCCGGACGGTGTGATTCGCTTTGCCTATGTGAACGAGGACTATCGGAAAGGATGAAGCCCTCTGAAATTCCCGACGCGACCAACGAGCGATTCAGGCCTGGCGAAAATTTCCAAGCCTCGCTGAGGGCCTCCCGATCTCGATTAGGCAAAATCGGCGAAGGCCTCGTCAACCGGCGGGCGGAAGAGGTGGTTCGCATAGTTGCTGATCGTCTTGACGGAAACTGCCAGAATGATCGCAAGGATGTGTTTTTCCTTAAAGCCTGCTGCGAGAAAGGTCTCCGTTTCGGCCTTTCCGGGACGACCGCGACTTTCGAGCAAGTGGCGAACAAAGACCGCAAGGGCATCAAGCTTCGGATCAGGGATGGTGGAGCCGTTGCGGAGGGCCTTGACTACCGTTTCGGGAGCTTTATCGACCACTTTGGCGATCATTGAGTGGGCGGCTTGACAATAACCGCATCCGTTTTCCCGGCTGATGGTGAGAAAGACGACCTCCTGTTCGATCGGTGAGAAACCGGAGTCGGATCGAAACTGCGAGTAGCCTTCCAAGTAGGTCGAGAGAAGGCCGGGCAGGTTTGCCATATTTCCATACATGTTCGGCACAAAGCCAAGGGATTTTTTTGCCGCAGCGAGCATCTCGGTTGCCGGAGATACGGACGACTCTACCGAGAGGATGGAAAAAGAATTGAGCTGGTAAGTTTCGGTCATCAGGGTGCCAGACGTCTGGCGAAGCCAATTATTCCCGGAATAGGGAACTGCCCGAAACGTCAGGAGCTTTATGACCAGAGGATCAGATCTTTTCATTCAATGTCTCGAAAATGAGGGGGTCGAATTGATTTTCGGAGTTCCCGGTGAAGAGAACCTCGATTTTCTCGATTCACTTTCGCGGTCGAGGATTCGGCTGATTCTTACCCGCCACGAACAAACGGCTGGGTTTATGGCCGCGACCTACGGACGATTGACTGGAAAGCCAGGCGTTTGCCTCGCAACCCTCGGGCGCGAGGGCATCCGCTACGCCATCGACGACATGACCGAAATCCGCAGTTTAATCTTCCGGGATGGCTGAGGAGGCGTCTCCACCGGGCGATTCGTCCCCGGTTTCGGGTCGACCACGACCGTTGGCTGCGCGATGTCCTGAGCCGCATCCCCACCGCCAAGACTGCGGAAGAGTAGATCGAGTTGCTGCCCAATAACTGGCCCGGGAAATAGATGATTCGTGACCGTTGAGCAAAATCGAAATCCTTCGCGAAGCCAGCTTCGATTTTCCGAGATCTCCGGGGATTGGTCTTTCCATCGTTTGGAGAATGGTTTGAATTCGAAAATATGAAGAAATTGAGGATCTTTCTGCCCGCTACAGTTATCGCCAGCCTGTCGCTTTCGGTGTTTGCCGGTGCCCGGTCGGTTGAGCCTCTCGGATTGGGGGAATATATCGAGCGAGTCGTTGCCTTCAACGAGGATATCCAGGTTGCGCTGATGGGGATAGGGATCGGGGAATTTGGCGAGCGGGCGGCGCGGGCGGTGTTTGAGCCAGCCTTGGTGCTGAGCGGGGAAAGGCTCGAGAGCGATCGTCCAAACACAACTGAGGAGCGCCGCAATCTGGGGGGAATCGATCAGTTTGATCAGCGAAACAACCTCTATTCCGCCGGATTGGAGTGGTTTGCCCCGTCAGGCGGAAATGTTGGATTTCGATACGAACTGCGTGATCTCGACAACAATTTGCAGGGAAATGATGGTCTCGATTTCGAGTCGGAGTCGGGAAACGAGTATGTATCCTTTATTGGTATCGACATCACCCAACCATTGCTGAGGGGATTTGGAAAGGATGTCACCTTTGCGGAAATCCGTTTGGCGGCGGGCGAGTCCCGTCTGGCCTATGAGGAGTATCGGCGACAGATGATGGTGATCCTTTCGTCAGCCGAAGCGGCCTACTGGAATCTGTATTTTGCGCAGGAGCAGGAGGCCTTTCGGAAGCAATCGGTTGCGGTAGCCGCCCAGATTCTGGCGGATGAGCGGGTCCGATTGGAAGCGGGACGCGGGGCTAAAATCGAGGTGGTGTTGGCGGAGGCAGCTCTCGCCGAACGAGAAGCAGCACTGGCGGAAGCGGCATTTCGTCGCCTCGAAGCGTCGAACGCAGCGCGTTCGTTCCTCTCGGCGAATCCCGGTGAAAGGGTGCTTCTGGTGGCGGAGGATTCGCCGCAGGGAGCGAGTGAGGACAAGACGTTTGAGGCTGGTTTTGCGGTTGCGAAGGAATTGAATCCTGACCTGCGGAGTGCGGGTATCCGATCCGAGATGAGTGGGGTTCGGGTTGAATTTGCGCGGAATCGGATGGAGCCAGAACTCAACCTGACGGCGACGGGCGGCTTCAACGGGCTGGGAACTTCCCTGAACGATTCCTGGGAGGATGTCACGGACGGGGAGTATCCAGTCTGGTCGGTAGGGGTGGAGCTAAGGTTCCCGATCGGGAACGAGCGCGCCCGGAGTGAGTTTGCGGCAGCTCTTCTGCGGGGGCGCCAAGAGGCGTTGTCGGAACGCAACCTCGAGCGGGAGGTCGGGAATTCTCTCGATAATGCAATGGCGCGGGTGATGGCGGCGACGGAGGCGGTGCGGGGTTTTCGATCAGCGGAAGAGGCGAATCGAAAGATTCTCGAGAGTGAAATGGAAAATCTCGGTGCGGGTCGGGGAAGCGTTCGCCGGGTGATTGAGGCGGAGGACAACCTTTTTGAAGCCAGTGTGACATTGTTGCGGGCCGGAGTTCAATTGGAGCGGGCGCGGCTGGAGCTGGAGCTGTTCGAGGGGTCGGTTCTGCAGAAGCACGGATTTGATATTAGCCTGACCGAACTTGGGGATC
>CAZFLQ010000160.1:0-3008 GCA_964519935.1 uncultured Puniceicoccaceae bacterium
CTTCACCGCCGGTGCCACTCGCACCCGCCACCGGAAGCGAAGCTGCCTCTCGGCGGGCCTCAATCTCGCGAACCACCGGGGCCAGACGGTCACGCACTTCCCGGGCTTCAACCGCCACATCGATGCTCGCAATACGTTCGTCGGCCAGCATCTCGACGACGCTCCGGTAAGCTGCCTCAACCTCTCCGATCTCTTCAAAGAGCTTCGCGCTCTCCAGGTAGGCCTCCCCCATTCGCTCCGGGAATGCCCGATACATGTTATAGATTTTCTGCCAGTACGGAATCGCCCGCCGGGGATTCCCCGCCGCCATATTCATCCGGGCCAGCCCCCGCATGGCGTCAGCATGGGGTTCACCGCGGGCAAACTTCAGCTCGAGAACGCCATTGAACTGCTCCTCCGCCTCTTCATAGCGACTCAGCGCAACCAGCGCCTGCCCCAGCAGGAGTTTACCCGCCAACGCCGCCGGATGTCCCGGAAGCTCGCGATTCAACCGTACAAGGTACTGCTCCGCTTCGAGGGCGTCTCCACTTTCCAAATACAAATCTCCCAGACCCCGCAGTGCCCAGGCCCGCGCCGGATGGGTTTCATAGTTTTCGAGGACAAACTCAAAGTAATCCCTCGCCCTTTCGTATCCAAAATCGAGATAAATCAGCCCGATCCGCCCGGCTACATCAGGGTCAAGATCCTCCAGACCGACAACCTCGTCGACCTCCAGCAAGACGGTGTTTGCTGCCGATCGGTCTTTTCGCCTTTCGAAAATGTCGGCTTCGAACATCCGGACCCGCGAATGGTAGGTCGGTCTGCCGTCCTCCAACGCCCGGTCCGCCTCTCTCCGTAACCAGTCGACAAACGTTTTCGCCACAACCAGATCCACCGTAAAGGGATCCGTCGCCCCCATCGCTGCCTCCGCTGAATCGAGTTGCTTCTTGATCTGCTCCAAGGCCGCCAGAATGGATCCGATCTCCCTCGCCTCGGGCTCGTTCCCATATCGGACTAATGCCTCTTCCCACGCCGGGACCGCTTTTGAAGTTTCGCCCTTTTGGCTCCAGGCCCAACCGATCCAGTAAAGCGCCTCGCTCAGGCGGGCGTTGATCGGCAGATCCTCGCGCTCGATGTAGGCGGAAAAGTGACGGACCATTCCGTCGTAATCTTCGATCGCCTGATAAATCTTCCCACTCTGGAAAATCGCGTAGGGGAACAACCCAGCCGCCTCGATCGTTACCATATCAAAGGCATCAAGGGCACCCTCGAGATCTCCCAGCCCCATCAAGATATCGCCCTTCAGGACCTGCGCTTCCGGGATCCGCTGATGTCCCGGATAGGTCCGCATGTAAGCATCAAGTGCCTCCCGTGCCTCCGGATACCGGGTCGCCCCGTAGAGTGCCGAAGCTATCCGGTAGGAAACCTCCGGTTCGATCGGGTGACTCGGCGGAAGATCGTTCTGCAAATCGCGCAGGGCCGGCAGGGCCGCCTCGTAGTTCTTTTCAAAATCATAGGTCAGGGCTGCCCAGAGTCTCGCTTGCGGAACCAGCGGACTCTCGGAATACTTCGCCACAAAGTCTCCGAAATCCCGACGCGCTCCTTCGTATTCCTCGGTCATCGAACGGTTAAAACCCCGCGTGTAGAGCCAACGCGAAGCCAGCCGATGATCCGGGAACCGGGTCAGAAGATCATCCAGAACCTCGATTGCACTGCGAAAGCGCTTGTCCTCCTGGTAGGTCTGCGCAACGAGGTAAAGAGCGTCGGGGGCGAGTTTCGAATCCGGAAATCGTTCCTGAAATTCACGGGCGATGCCGAGGGCCTCCTCCCATCGTTCCATTTGAAACGCCGACAGAATCCAGCGGTAATGCGCCTCTTCCCGTACCGCGCTCGGTGCGCGTTCGTCGATCGAAAGATTCCGAAAGACGATCCAGGCCTCGTAATTGCGCTCCAAGCTCAGGAATGCGGTCCCGAACCGCAGGAAATACCCCGGCGTGTAGTCGTCACTTGCCTCCAACGCCTTCAGTTGCCCCCGCATACGCTGAAGAGTTCCCTCGTAAAATTGGATCCAGGCACTCTCCAATCCCGTACCACCACGCATCTGCTGAAGCTCCAACTGTCTCTCCGCCCTCCGGATCGCCTCTTCCTGTTTATCGATCAACATCTGCGACGGAGGAACAAAGCGATAGGCCACCAGTGCCTCGTTAAATTTCCGCTGCGCCATGCGGTCATCTCCTATCTGCAGAGCGGCAAAGGTCAGTACGGCAAGCTCGGGCATTGTATCGATCTGCCACGACGTTCCCGCCAGCATTTCGTAAGCCTGATCCAGATCCCCCTGATCAATCCGCTCACGCAAAGCCCGCAGAAGTGCCTGTTGCCGGATTGAGAGGGGTCCCCTACCCGCTGCAAAGCGGAGGCTCAGGTCGTAGGCGTCATCGTAGTTTCCCGCCCTGAAAAGAAGGTCGATTTGCCGCAACTTTGCCAGCGACGCCTCATTGCGTTCCGGATAGGTTTCTGCAAAAAGAGCATACGCATCCGCCGCCTTCTTGAAAGCCTCCGTCAACTCGAGGGCCTGCGCGAATGTGAACTGGCTGAAAGCATGCGGGGCTCCCGTTTCAGGGAATCGGTTCAGATACTCCCGAAAGCGCTCCACCGCCAATTCGTGATCGCCTAGGAGAAAGGCAAGGTAGGCCCGGATGCCGATGATGACTTTCTGGGCACTCTCGGCTTGGAGCTCGGGTTCATTTCCAAACTGCTCCAACAGTTGGGTAAATGCCGCATCCGCTCCCGCATAATCTCCCGCCTTAAAGCGTTGGAAAGCCTCCGCCTGCGCCGCCGTCAGTGTCAGGGTCGACACACGCGAGACCTGAGCCATCGAAATCGACGTTCCAAACACGGCGAGCAGGAGGAAAATCCTCCCCATCGATCCCCGCCAGAAACTCGGAAACACCCAACGCATTACCTAAAAATCACTTCCCAACGAGATTACCGCAATGCCAAGACTCCCACGTTGCGAAAATGTTGCGAAA
>CAZFLQ010000161.1:0-2974 GCA_964519935.1 uncultured Puniceicoccaceae bacterium
AGGTAGGCCTCGTCGACGCCCTCCCCAAGGGTCACCACCCGACTCAAATCCTTTTCCAAAAACTCCGGCAAATCCCCCAACGCGACCGCCATGACCGCATCAATCACCCCCTCGGCATGGGGCGTCACCACCTGCGCCCCGTCCTCGAAATAGGCCTTGAATCCGTTGTCATGCGGCGGGTTGTGGCTTGCCGTGATCACAACCCCGGTGGTCGCCTTCAGATAGCGGACCGTGAAGCTGAGCTGTGGGGTTGAACGCGGTCCGTCAAAGATAAAGGCGTCGCCTCCCAGTCGGCACCAGGTCGAGGCCGCCAGCTCGCAAAAATGCCGCGAAAAAAAACGCACGTCATGCGCGATTACGATCCCGGGCCGGTCCCACGCCCGCCCGGTTTGATCCAGATGTTGACGCGCATACCTGTAAAGGCCGACCGTTCCGCGGATTACATTGAAATCATTCAAGACGTTCGTTCCGATCGCCGCATGAAGCGGGCGGTTTGGATCCTTCCCGTCCTCCAATTCACTCGACGCCGGGATCCGCCCGATCGTCCGCCCCCGCAGACCGCCGGTCCCAAACTTCATGTATTGGTAAAACCGGTCATTCAACTCCTCCCAGGCCTCCCGTTCGACCAATTCACCGATAGCACTCAGCGCCCATTCCGGAAGAAACCCACCCTCCAACCACGCCTTCAGGTTTTCCACCGTCGAGGGAAGGAGCCCCTTTCCGGATTCTGCATCAATACGTTCAACTGTCTTCATCATCTTCCTGATTCGCTTTGGTTATTTCAGAATTGTTCCCGCCTCAATCTTCTCCAGTCCCTCAGCACTCGCCCGTTTGCAGAACGAATCACAGTTGTATCCATAAGTTGGATAAACCTCAAAAGTCACCGCTGGTAACCCGCTTTCATCGACCTCCAACCCGACTCCCGCCGCCGCCGCCCAGGCCGCCCATTCCCGTAACTGGTCGTCACGGCAGGTCTGCGGGCTATCAACCCCCTCGGCATTTTTCACCGGACTAAAATCATCCCGTCGCAGAGTTTCCACAACGATCGGGTTTTCCGCCATCGGAAGCGCGTCGAAAACAAACATCTCGAACTTCACCCCGTTCGGTGTCTCCGGATGGATCACCCTACCCCCGGAATCTAAATGGGCGATCTTCTTGTCCGCCCGGTGCATCGGAAAACGCGTCGAACCCATCCGCTCGACGAATCCAACGTCGAGAATGTGGATCGCAATGCTGCCCGCCACGAACCGCAAACTGCCGTCGGGATTGCGCGATTCCGCCAGCTCAACTGGCAGGTCACTGTATTCGACGACGCAGGTTTTTCCGCGATTGACGCAGAAATTTCCCACCTTCTCGGTCGGAAAGGCCTTCGGAATCATCTTGCTCGACATTTCCGATCCCGCCCCGAGGTGGAATCCAATAAAGACCGGATCGATTACCTTCACGAGCGGGTTGTCGACCTGAAAGTAGCTCAAGACCGTCACCCCCCGCTCCTTCAAAAACTCGACCGCCCCACTCCGCACGAGAGCACGCAGGCTTCCCCCGTGCCCGTCCGGGCTCAGAGCCAGCGAATCCTTTTCCGCCAGGAACAGTTTACCGTCGAGATCCACTGCCGGCATCGTGCCCTGCTGAAAGAGCATCACATTTTCCGCCCCCAGACCGAACCACCCATGCTCCTCGAAAAACGACGCGGTCGCCGCGTGATTGATCGGGCTGGTCATCACCAACCAGGGAATCACGACCCCATAATCCCGCGACGCCGCCGCAATCTTCGCCGCAAAAACCTCGAAAAGCGTCCCCCCGCTGACTGGCAAAACCGGAAAGGTTCCCTTTGGTCCATCATAGCCGAGCCGCGTTCCCTGCCCCCCCGCGACCGTGAAGGCGGCCACCTTCCCGGCCCGCAGAGCTGCCTCACCCACCCCGCGCGCCGCCGCCCATTTCCCATCGTCACCGCCGTTTTCCGGATGGGCAATGTAGGGTGCCGGTGAAAGTGCCTCAAAGTCGATCACCTCAACCTCGCCCTCCCCACGAACGAGGGTGCGGTGGAGTCCGTCCAGTTCCTCGAAATCGATCCCTGCCAATTGCCCAAACAGCCGTTCCTTTCCCGATTCGTCCAGCTCATCCAGAAACTGAAATACCTGACCTTGTCCGGCAGCCTCAACCCGCCCGCGAATCGCATCGAAATCAAGAGACGTCATCCCGCGATCCAACCCGGATGAGCGGATGAGATCAACTGGAAATCCCTTTCGCCCGGCGATTTCACAAAACCAAAACCAGCCCCAATTGCACCAGACCAACCAGAAAACCGATCAGAAAGCCCCACCACTCGATCGCCCGAAACTCCCGGTGGGCAACCTTGCGAACCACTGCCTCAAGGACTGAATCGTCAAAGCTTTCGATCCGTTCGCGCATCGCGCCCGTCAAATCGAGGTTCTTCCCCGCATCGTGCCCAACCCGCTCGAGCATGCGTTCCGCCTCCCTCGCCAACTCGCGCTCCACCCAACTCCGAATCTGGTCAACCGTCGTCGAACTCAACAGATTGCTCACAAAGGGAATTTTCTGGATCCGGTTCATCAGAACCTCATTTACAAGGCGATCTGCGAGGTCGTCGGTATATCCGGAAACATCCAACTTCCGGATTTCCCGGCCGATCACATCCGCCGGCAGAATCGTCGCCGCGACCGTTTCGCTGATCGTCGTCGCCAAATCGGCCTTCCGCCGTGGAATCAAGCCCTGAAACCGCAATCCCAGAATCCGCACCGGATCACGCGGACGAAACAGAAACTGGATCGCCAGACGGTTCGTCAACCATCCAACCCCTCCCGCCAAAAGCGGCAAAACTACATATATCGGTTCCATCGATCCCCAGCACCTTAGATATCTCGATTGTTAAATCGATCCAAGATTCGCCGAATCCACAGAACGAATGCAACCACTCTTCAAACTCCCAAAGGTTCTCCCTGAGAGGACTTGG
>CAZFLQ010000162.1:0-2946 GCA_964519935.1 uncultured Puniceicoccaceae bacterium
CGAAACGCTCTGAACTTCAGTCCGCATCTCGAAAGGGATGCGGACTTTTTTTGGTGGAGCTTTCGGGAAAGATTTCGGCACCTCAGTCGTTTTGACGGTGGATTCTCTCGAATGGATCGCTTTTGTTAGTTCGGAAACGCGATGTTGACTGAATTGAGAGTTTCGAATCTCGCCCTGTTACGGGAGGCTGTTCTGGAACCGGGGACGGGGTTTCTGGTCTTGACCGGGGAAACGGGGGCGGGGAAGAGTGTTTTGCTCGGTGCGCTGTCGATTCTGGCGGGTTCACGGGTCGACAAGTCGGTCATCGGGCGGATCTCCGATCAGGCGGAGGTTGAGGCAGTCCTTCGGTTGAAGGATAGCGGAGAGGTCGATGCGGTTCTGGCCTCGGCGGGTTTGCCGACCTGCGAGGAGGGCGAACTGATCCTGCGGCGGTCGGTTGGGCGCAAACAGTCGCGGGTCAGTGTCAATGGGAAGCTGGCGACGGTGGCGGTTTTGCAGGAGATCGGAGAATCCTGGATTGATTTCCACGGACCGGGCGAGCCGCAGAAACTGTTTCGGGAGGCTTTTCAATTGGGGTGTCTGGATCGGTATGCGGGTCTGGAAGCAGATTTGTCGGTCTATCGAGAGGAGTTCGACGGGTGGACGCGGCTGATTGGGGAGCGGGATCGGTTGCGGGAGGCGGATGAGCTTTCCCCGGATGAGGCGGTTTTTCTGCGCGAGCAGATTTCCAGAATCGAGGATCTTGACCCGACCGAGGAGCGAATTGAGGAACTGGAGGCAAGGCATCGCCGGATTTCGAGTGGACGGGAGATCGCGGCGCTGGCGGCAGGTCTTTCGGAGGCATTGGCGGGGGAGGAGGGCATCGGGCCGATCCTGATGCGGGCGGTCCAAATGGCGCGTCAGTTGGAGGGTTTGGAGCCGACAACGGCCGGGCTGCGAGGTCGCCTCGATGGAGTTGTCGTGGAGTTGGATGACCTCGCGGGATCGTATGCGGACTTCGCCGGGGAAATGGACCTCGACCCGGAGACGATTGCCGTGACGGAGGCGGAGATGGCGCAGTGGCTGGAGTTGCGGCGCAAGTATGGGGGGAGTTGCGAGACGGTCCGTACCCATCTCGAACGGATGCGGGATCGATTGGAGTCGCAGAGTGATATTGCGGGTCGGCTGCGGGAACTGGATGCGGAGATCGAGGATGGTCGCAAGCGTTTGGCAGCGGCGGCGGATCAGATTACGGCGCAGCGGCGAAAGGCAGCCAAGGCACTGGAGAAAGCAGTTACCGGGGTGCTTGGACGTCTGGGGTTCCGGAAGGCCCTGTTTCAAATTGAAATCATCGCCGAGGCGGAGTTGCGACGGCACGGGGATTCGCGTTGCTCGTTCCGCTTTGCGCCCAACCCCGGCGAACCGCCGGCGGCGTTGAATAAAATCGCCTCAAGCGGGGAGACCGCGCGGGTGATGTTGGCCCTGAAGTCGATCCTTGCAGAAGTCGACCGGACCCCGGTTCTGGTTTTCGACGAGGTCGACGCCAATGTTGGGGGTGAAATCGGGGCGGAGGTCGGGAAGGAAATGGGCCGTCTCGGGGAGGCGCGGCAGGTGCTCTGCGTCACCCATCTTCCCCAGGTTGCGGCTTTGGGCTCCGAGCACTACCTCGTGACAAAGACGGTCGGGGAGATGGAAACCCATGTGACGATCAGTCGGATCGATACGGATCCATCGGCGCGGGAGGACGAGCTGGCACGGATGCTGGGGAACCGACGTTCGGCGAGTGCCCGGGAGCACGCGCGGGCCTTGCTGGGGGCGGAGGAAGGAAAAGGCTGAGGGCTATGGAAACGGTTTTAGTGACGGGGGCAACGGGCTTTGTCGGGGGAAGGCTGGCGCGCCGTTTGGCGGCGGAGGGATACCGCGTGATCGGCACCGGACGTCGGGACATGCCCGGATTAAAGGAGACGGGGGTGGAATTGCGCCGGGGCGATCTCGCGGATCGAGATTTTTGCAGGGAACTTTGTTCCGGGGTGGGGACGGTTTTTCACGTCGCGGCAAAGGCGGGGATCTGGGGGGATCCGGGGGAGTTCGAACGTGCCAACGTCCTCGCGACGAAGTATCTCCTGGAGGCGGCCGAGGGGCACGGAGTGGAACGCTTTGTTTTCACCTCGACCCCGAGTGTAACCTATAACGGGAAGCCGATCCGGGGTGGGGACGAAACCCTGCCGTATACGAAATCCCGAATCAGCAGCTATGCCAGGACCAAACGAATGGCGGAAGAATGTATCAGAAAAATGGATACAAACGGTGGGATGCGAACGGTTGCTTTGCGCCCCCATTTGATTGTCGGACCGGGCGACAACCACCTGCTCCCGACGATTCGTGAGCGGGCGGCGGCGGGGCGTTTGAAGATCGTCGGAAATGGACGCAACCGGGTCGATATCACGCACGTGGATAATGTTGTGGAGGCCCATGTCCGCGCGCAGGAGGCCCTGCGGCGGGGGGTTGGCGGTGGTGCGGCCTATTTTGTCACGAACGATGCTCCGGTTGAGCTATGGCCTTGGGTGAATCAGTTCCTCGAACGGGCGGGGGTTGAGCCGTTGCGGCGAAAGGTGCCTTTTCCGGTTGCCTACGTGGTGGGTGCGGTCTGCGAGACGATCTGGAGGTTGCGTGGAATGTGGACCAACCCCCCGATGACACGGTTTGCGGCGGCCGAACTAGCGAAAGATCACTTTTTCAGCTCGGCGCGGGCGAGGGAAGATCTGGGCTACGTTCCGGAGCATCCGACGGATTCGGCGATCGAGGCGTTTTTGAGCAGAGCGAAAAGATGAAACGATTTGGACGGGATTGCACCCACGACCCGTCTGGTTGGTTTCCGGAGTTTCCCTAATCGCGACGAAGATTGAAGGGGTCGGGAGGATCGATGGTCTTTTCGCCTGAATCACTGTTTTCCCCGGTGTCCTCGGT
>CAZFLQ010000163.1:0-2755 GCA_964519935.1 uncultured Puniceicoccaceae bacterium
GAGGCGCTCAATCACGTTCCGGTGTCGATGCACTGTTGGCAGGGTGACGATGTCGGAGGCTTTGAGGGGCTCGAAACGGCGGGGGCGGGAAGCGGTTGTCTGGCGACGGGCAACTATCCGGGGAAGGCCCGCAATCCGGAGGAATTGCAGGGGGATTTGGAGAAGGCGGCCTCGTTGATTCCGGGGGCGTTGCGCCTGAATCTCCACGCGAGCTATGCGACGGATGGTCATCCCTTGCCGGATCGGGATTCAATCACGGTCGAAAATTTCCGCAGTTGGGTGGATTGGGCGAAGGCAAAGGGCTGGGGAATCGATTTCAATCCGACCTGTTTTTCGCATCCGAATGCGGCGGACGGATTTACCCTGAGCCATCAGGATCCGGGAATCCGTCAGTTCTGGATCGATCACTGTGTCGCCTGCCGGAAGATTGCTGAGGATATTGGTCGTGAATTGGATAATCCTGTTGTAACCAATATTTGGATACCAGATGGTTACAAGGACACCCCGATTGACCGGTTCTCGCCGCGGGAACGTTTGATGGAATCCCTCGACCGGGTGCTGGCGGTGGAGATTTCACCGCGTTTCACTATCGATACGGTCGAATCGAAGCTCTTCGGGATCGGGGTGGAAAGTTACACGGTAGGTTCGCACGAGTTTTACCTCGGCTATGCGGCGAGCCGGAAGATCGCCCTCTGTCTGGATGCGGGGCATTTCCATCCGACGGAGTCGGTGGCGGACAAGATTTCGGCGGCCTTGCTCTATGTCCCGCGCCTTTTGCTCCACGTCAGCCGGGGGGTTCGTTGGGACAGCGACCATGTGATCACGCTGGACGATGCGACCTCTGCGATCCTCGAGGAGTGTGTTGCGAGCGGAGAGATGGACCGGATTCATGTCGGGCTGGATTTTTTTGATGCGTCGATCAATCGGATCGCGGCCTGGGTGATCGGGACGCGGAATGCAAAGCGGGCACTCTTGCGGGGATTCCTGATGCCACGGAGTGAGTTGATGGAGGTCGAGACGGCGGGTGATTACACCGCGCGTCTGGCGGGTTTGGAAGATGCCCGATCATTGCCGTGGGGGATTGTCTGGGCGGAATACTGCCGACGGCAGAATGTTCCCGAAGACGGTGCCTGGATGTCGGTAGTGAAGGCCTACGAAGCGGAAGTAATGGCGTCACGGGATTCCTGATACGGTCGGACGATGCTGACCGGAATCGTTGTCGGAAGTTTTTTGGTCCTGGTGATGGGCTATCGCTTTTACGGGCGGTATCTGGCGAGGATGGTGGGGCTGGATGACAGGCGGGCGACCCCGGCGGTTGCGCAGGCGGACGGGGTGGACTTTGTGGCGGGTCGGTTCGCGGTCGTTTTCGGACATCATTTTTCATCGATTGCGGGGGCGGGTCCAATTGTGGGTCCGGTTCTGGCGGCGATGCTTTTCGGATGGGGACCAACCTGGGGGTGGATTTTGCTGGGGTCGATTTTTGTCGGGGGGATCCATGATTTCGGAAGCCTTCTGATGTCGGTCCGGAACGAGGGGAAAAGTGTTTCGGCGGTAGCGGAAAAATTGGTCGGAAAGCGCACGGCGTGGTTGTTTGCCCTGTTCCTGCTTTTTGCGCTGATCTACGTGATCATCGTATTCCTCGATCTAACGGCGGTGACCTTTTCGCAGGCACCGGCGGTGGCGACGGCCTCGGGGTGGTTTGTAGTCGCGGCGGTGGCCTTCGGGTATGTCCAGTTGCGGCGCGGTGTTCCGGTCCTGACGGCGAGTCTGATTTTTGTCCCGCTCTGTTTCGCGGGTTTGGCGGTGGGCCATTTTTTCCCTGCCCCGGTTTTGGCGAAGGAGTTCTGGGTGGTCGTGATTCTCCTTTATTGTCTGGTCGCGGCGGTCTTGCCGGTGAATATTCTGCTGCAACCGAGGGATTATCTGAGTTCCTTTTTCCTGATTGGAATGCTCGGGCTGGGGCTGACCGGATTGCTGGCGGCGGGGGCGCAGGTCGAGGGCACTTTTTTCAAGGGGTTTGAGAATCCGGGAGCGAGCCCGGCCTACCTTTTTCCGGCTTTGTTCATTACGGTGGCTTGCGGAGCGTGCAGCGGATTTCACAGCGTCGTGGCGAGTGGGACAACCTCGAAGCAGGTGTGCCGGGAAACGGATATTTTGCGGGTCGGGTATGGGGCGATGTTGGTGGAGGGGCTCCTCGCGGTCTTTGCGATGGCGACGGTCATGGTGTTGGCGGATCCGGTTCTGGAAGGGAAAGCACCGACGACGATTTTTGCGACGGGGGCAGCGGTTTTCATGGGGGCGTTGGGGATTCCGGAGAAGCTCGGGATGGAGTTTACGGCTCTCGTCGTGAGCACTTTTTTACTGACCACTCTGGATACCTGCACGCGCCTTTCGCGGTTTTTACTGGCCGAGCTAATGGGGTGGGGGGCGGGGAGGCGACGAATGGTTGGAACGATCCTCGTTTTGATCCCGCCGGCGATATTCGGGTTTTTGGAGTTTGGGGGCGTCCCGGCCTGGAGGGCGATCTGGCCGTTGTTTGGATCGACGAATCAGTTGATTGGGGCACTCGCCCTCGTGACCCTGTTTGTTTACCTGAGGCGGGAGGGGTTGAACGGGTGGGTCGCGTTTTTCCCGATGGTTTTCATGGTGGTGACCCCGATGCTCGCCCTCGGATTCATGGTGGTAGACGGGGAGGCGATGGTCGTTTTGCGGGGGTTGGCAGGAGTGATGTTTGTGTTGGGGGTTGTCGTGACGG
>CAZFLQ010000164.1:0-2708 GCA_964519935.1 uncultured Puniceicoccaceae bacterium
GCCAACGATCGCCTCTACGGGGCGCTTAGTGATGATACCTTGATCGGGAATGCGGGCTTTGATGTGTTGGTGGGAGGTGCCGGGGTGGACAAGCTGCAAGGCGGAGCAGGCGGTGACTACTACGTCTTCTGGAATTACAGCGGCGATGACCGTCTCAGCGACAACGAGGGCTTCAACACGATCGACCTCAGTAATATCAACATCGACTCGGTCGACCTGGTTTCCACCGTCAACGCGCAGCGGGTTGAAGCCACCTGGCAGGGCGGTAGTCTTTCAACGCCGTGGGGAAGCGGGCTGAAGATTGCGACAAAATTCGGGGAGATTGATCTGAGCGTCTACGGCACGGAGGACCGGGCCGGGGTCCAGGACGTCCAAGGCCTGATGACCACCGCACTGACGAATGCGGCCGCCGAGATCCAGGGGCTGAAAACGGATTTCCTGAACCGCTTTGGAGACATCGTGAGCACCCCGGTTGCCGGGACCGCGGCGACCTTTGGTGAATTGGTCGACCTCGAGGCTTACCTCCAACTTGGAGACACCATTAATGCCTACCTCGCCTCTCTCGGGCCGGAAGATGAAATCACGATCGAGGACTTCATGGGTTACCTCGATGAGAACTGGTTCAGTAAGCTCTTTGACGGGAATACGGATGGAAGCCCGCTTTCGCTGACCTTCACCCGGACGGGCAGCCGGATCACCGGTTTCGGCCTCGAGTTCAAGGGCACCGCGGAATACGAAAAAGCGGTTGCGATGGACCTCGGTGCGGATGCCGCGCTGGTCGGTGTGGAGCTGGAGGATACCTTCGATGTGGGTGTGGAAGTGGATTTCGATTTCGACCTCTCCTTTGATTGGGCTTCGGGAACCGCCTCGCACGATTTCAATTTCCAGGGATTGGATTTCGCGGTTTCGCTCGACCGCGATGACATCGAGTTGGAAGGCAAGGTCTGGGACCTCGCCGCGACGACCTATCACGCATCGAACGGGGAGCTGGACAAGGGCGCAGTGGACCTGCGAATCGACGCGGAAATTGATTTTGATTCCCTCGACAACGAGTTGGATCTTTCCCAGTCCGGGAGCATCGATTTGCGCTTGCCGCTTTACAGCCAGATCGCGGGAACGGACGTGAACAACAACCCGGCGGAGACCGCGGCGGTGCGGTTCAACATGCCGGATCTTTTTGATCGGAACGCGCCGACTTTCTCGACGGAGAATTTCTCCCAATACGAAAGTTTCGAGGAGCTGACCTCCGAGAAATTCGTTGAAAAGCTGGAGAGCCTGGGCAACTGGGTGGTTTCGGATCCGCTGTTGGACATCAACCTCCCCTTCGTTGGCAAGACCCTTGGGGAATGGATCGATTTTGACGCAGCCTTCCAGGCGGCCGTCCTCGACGCGGTGAATTTTGAGAGCGTCGACACGGTGCAGGACTTCCTCGCGGAGTTGGCGGCGGCCTCGGTATTACGGAGCGGTGAAGCGGTCAGCTACGATCCGCTGGCGCAGACGATCCTCGTTCCCCTTGGTTTCGAAGTAGACCTGGTCGAAGTCGTTGCACTCACGCTCGACACGGGAACGACTTATCCGGATGAATTCGAAGACCTCCTCCTGGATGCCCTTCATTCCCTGAACGACTCCCTTTTCCTTTCGATCGACCTGATTGCCGATGTGGACGGGCCGACGGGAACCGAAGGCCTGACCTGGGTTGCGGAATTCACCCTCACCGGTTCGAAGACGGACTACCGCAAGGATCAGCTGCTCGGAGACCTCGAAACCACGGTGGGTGACACCGCGCGCGAGCTCGGGGAAATTACGCTGAGCCTTGAGGCAATACAAACCCTCGACGACAGCGCGGCCACCCATGTCCTGACTTCGGTATCGGACCTGGAAATGGATCTGCCTTTCTACGCCGCTCTTGCGGGAACGGAGGTCAACGACGGCATCGACAACGCGCGGCTGCAGCTGGACGGTGACTTTATCGACGGGAACAGCGGACCGCTCGCGGCAAGTAAACTGCATTTTGAACGGCTCGATGAGTTTGAGCAGCTGACGCTGGTCGTCATGCAGGCCCGACTCCAGTCGATGAAGGACGACTGGCTGGACGGCTTGGATGACGCGGACCTCTTTGCGAAGGACATCCCTTTCGTTGACCGCGAGTTCGGTGAAATTTTTGATTTTGCGAAAGCCTTTGATTTCGCGGTCTTGCAGAAGCTCGATTTTGGCGGGGCAATTCAGACCCTGCAGGAGTTCGTGGAGCAGTTCGAGGCGCAGGGCCTGACGCCGGATGGGGAGTCGGTCGGCTATGATCCCTCGACCCAGGAGATCACGACACCCTTTGCCTTCTCCTTCAACCAGCACGACTTCGACCTCGACGACCTGGAGAGCCTCGGGTTGCTGGATGAAAGCGTGCTTATCGGCGAAGGACTGATCACCGCAGTGGGCGACGTTCTGAACGGCGTCGACCTCAGCGGGGTCGATCGCAGTGGCTGGACGCTGCAAGACTACTTTGATGTTGGCGTGCTCGATCGGAAAGCGGTCCTTGGGCGGGACACAATCCCCGAAGACAAACTCCTTGAAAACAACCTGACCACTCGCACCGAGATGGTGGAGCTGGGGATTGTCGACTCCGACGGAAACGTCGATGTCCGGGGACTGTTAAACAGCGACATCACGAACCTGAAAGAACTGGTTCAACTCGGGATCCTGAACCGTCCGGT
>CAZFLQ010000165.1:0-2668 GCA_964519935.1 uncultured Puniceicoccaceae bacterium
AAAACCGACTGATAGTAGCCGGCTTTCGCGGCGGGATCAGTATTCCAGCCCGACCCGAATGAACCAGAAGCGGCCCGGTTCATTGACGATGACTCCCGAACGGAAGGGGTCGCGGACGAAGGCGTTGGCGACGGCATAGGTTTCGTCAAAAACATTGTCAACGCCGACACTGAGGCTGAAGTTCTCGTTGATCTGGTAGGCCGTGCTGAGGTTGAGGACGACCCACCCGTCGATCGGACGCTCGTTCAGATCGGGATCGATCCGGTCCAGATCGTCTTGAAACTGGCCCTCAGCCTTGGCACTCCAGGCGCTGTAGTTGACCAGACCGGCGAGGCGGGCACGAAGGGGAGGGATCTCGCCGAGAACGTCGTTGGTCGCACTAGCTGGACGGCTTTCCTTTATTCCCTCCTGCCAGGCGAGTCCGCCCTCGATCCGAAAATGTTCGTCGACATCCCATCCCGCATCAAAAGACACCCCGTAAAGGCGGGCATCAATGTTCTCGTAGGTTGTTGCCCGAGCCATCCCGCTATTTAGTTCGGCCAGATAGACGTAGTTGAACAGCCAGGCATGGAAAGCCTCGAGGCGGGCCTCGAGGGGACCGTGGTGCCAGTTGAGACCGCCCTGGAGTTCAAGGTTTTGAACTGGGTCGAGGTCAGGGTTTCCGACCCAGCCGGGATTCATCATTGGCCGTTTGAGATTCATGTAGCGCTCCTGGGGATCGGGCAAACGGGAAGCAAGGCCGAGGCCGAAGAACCCATTGAGGTCATCCGTCAGGTCGCGACTGACGAGGCCGTAGGCACTTGGGAGAACATCCTCCTGTTCGTTGGTGTCGGTCTGGCGAAGGCTTTGGAGAAACGCGATGCTGTCACGGGCCTCGGTCCCGGCGAGGTCAAGGCGGAAGCCGGTTTCGAAGGCCCAGGAGCCGCTCCGGCGTTCGTAGACCCCCCATGCCCCGATTTGGTCGGTGATGGTGTCGGGCAGCATGTCGTTGCGAAGTGTGCCGATGACGTTGTTAGCGTCCCACTGGCGGCGTTGGATTTGGAGGCCGTAGCGGATCAGCGCCTCGGTATCGAGTTCCTTGCTGAAATCGAGATTTCCCCCGAAGAAGGTGCTTTTCGCCTCGGTCCGCATAAAATAGCCCCGCTGGAGAAACATGCCGTTCATGTTGTTGACGCTTTTGCGAAGGGTGTCGCGCATGTCGTGATCGACGTGACTAAAGGCCAGACTGGCCTGAAAGTCATCGGCCATTGCCAATTCGACCGGGATCCGGAGGGCGACTGACGCGCGGTTCATCGTGTCGGTGGGCGCGTCCATCCGCAGTCCGGGGTAATAAACATCTTGGGCATCCTGAAAGGCGTAATTGGCGGTCAGGGATCCACCGTTTTCGAGAGTGTAGGCCCCCTTGACCTCAATCGTATAGACCTCGAAGGCGGTTTCGTCGACGTATTGGGGGAGGTAGTTTGAGCCCGGCAGTTCCGTGAAACGTACCCCTTCCCCATCTTCGTAGACCCCACCGCTCTGGTAGTAGAAGCCGCCCAGACCGCTCGCGTTTTCGTTCAGCGCGGCCCCGGCGGTGATTCCGCTCGCGAGGTAGTCAAAGCTTCCGTAGTATCCGTAGGCTCGCGCAAACGGATCGGAATCCGGAGCAGTCGTTCGGACGGCAATGTTTCCGCCGATGGTCGCGCCCTGATCGACGCTGAAGGGACCTTTGCGGATGCTGATTCCCTCGATCTGTTGGGAGCTGACATGGAAGGCGGGCGGGTCCATCCGGTTGGGGCAAGCGCAGAACGTCTTGTTGTCGTCGACCGTAATGACCACATTGTCTCGGCTGAACCCCCGCAAAACAATGTCTCCGGCGAGCGGTCCTTTCCGCGTGAGGGCGGCGGCAGGGAGTTGTGAGGATAAAATCGCGGCGAGATCGACCGGTTTGGGCGATGAAAACGTCTCGCGGTAGAACTCGGCCTCGGGGGACCATACATTCGGAGCGACCACAACGACCGGTTCGAGATCGTAGACAGGCAGAACCTGGGCGGAAAGCCCGACGCTCGAGATGACGGCGACTGCGAAAGAAGTGGAAGAACGGAAGGTATCACAGATGTTCATGGTAGGGCGCAGACTATCAGGATTCCTAAAGCCTGTCGATGTGGCAAAATGCCGCAGGACGGGACGAGCCCTCGAAGCTTGTACGTTTCGATTTGGACAGCGATCGTGTCCGCAACTTTGCGGTCCCCCTGCTCGGATCTGTTTTAGGCAGACGCGGGATACTTCGAGAGCTTGCGCTGCGGGGTCGAGCGATCAATTCCGAGACGGCGGGCCGTTTCGCTGATATTTTGATCGGTGTCGTGAAGAAGCCTTTGAAGATGTTCCCATTCGAGACGCGTGAGGGAGAGAACCGTCGGTTCCGATGTCCCCTCGGTGACGCCTTGAAGGGCGGCATCGACCGGTTTGGTCAAACAGTCGAAGGCACCGACCCGGACCGCTTGGATGGCTGACGCAATGCTGCCGGAACCGGTCAGAGCCACAATCCGCAGTTGAGGGTCACGTGAATGGAGCGGTTCCACCAGTTCCAGCCCGCACGGGGATTGGCAAATACCGGACGACACCCGGTGTCAGCTGCCGAAGATCCGGAGGGCGTGGACGCTCTCGTAAATGACCCAGACCGTGAAGG
>CAZFLQ010000166.1:0-2638 GCA_964519935.1 uncultured Puniceicoccaceae bacterium
CGCGAGCTGGAAGCTCCCGCTACTTTGGGGTGACGGGTTAGTGTAGTTTCATGATCTCGGCCGGGGGGCTGTTTTGGCGGTAGAGGTCGGCCATGATTTGCATGGGCTTGTCTATGTGGCGGAAGAACTTTTTGTAGGCAGAGCAAAGGTAGTTGAGTCCATACTCGCCGTCGGGGGTGTAGCCGAAGCGGTGTTTGGGGCATTCGCCGTTGCAGGCAAAGCGGTAATTGCAGCGTTGGCACATCTGCGGGAGGGTGTCCCGTTTGGCGTCGCCGAAAGCTTTCATCCGGGGGTCGTCGGCGATCAGCCCGAGATCGCTGTTGAGGATGTTGGCCAGCCGGTATTTGGGGTAAACGTAATGATCACATGGATACATATTTCCATCGTGCTCAATCGCGAGGGCACGTCCACAGGTTTCAGCAAAGTAGCAGAGACCGCCGCCGATCCCGAGCCATTTACCGAGGGCAACATCAAAGATCTGGACATAGGTCTTCCCGACATGGTGGCGGACCCATTTGTCGAAAATCTTGCATAGAAAATCCCCGTACTTTTCGGCGGGCACGGAGAATGGCTGCATCGGCGGGGTGCGGGGTGCGTCGGGATCATCGGGCGATGGCGGATGGGCGAGCCAGAGGCCCTCGGCCTCGGAATCCCCGCCGGGGAGACGCTCGACGATGGGGATGAACTGGAGAAAGGTTGAGCCGATATCGCGAAGGAATTTATAAACAGCGATGGGGTGGTCGACATTGCCGGCGTGAACGCAGGTAAGGGTGTTGAACTCGACCCCGTGTTTTTTGAGGACCTCGATCCCGGCGATAACTTTCTTGAAGGAGGGACCCTTCCGGCGGGTGACGCGGTAGTGGTCGTGGAGGTGGGCGGGTCCGTCGATAGAGACCCCGACGAGGAAGTCGTTCTCTTTGAAAAAAGCCGCCCATTCGTCGTTGAGAAGGGTTCCGTTGGTTTGAAAGGCGTTTTGAATAATCCGCCCGCGCCCGTGGATCTTCTGCAGCTCGACCGCCCGGCGAAAGAAATCGACCCCAAGGAGGGTGGGTTCGCCGCCCTGCCAGGCGAAGGAGACCTCCCGGCCCGGCTGGGCCTCGATGTAGGAACGGATGTAGGTTTCGAGGACCTCATCGCTCATCCGGAACCGTTCGTCGATGGCGAAGAGATTGACCTTTTCGAGATAGAAACAGTACTCGCACTCGAGGTTGCAGATCGGACCGATCGGCTTGGTCATGACGTGAAAGGGGGCAGATGCTTGCATTAGACGAACTGTTCTAACAGCTACTTTTGCTTAAGAAAAGCTGAAACCGGAATTGACCGTCGGCGCCTCCGGGATGACGCTGGGGGATGATTCAACCTCTCTCGGATACGGTTTTTGGGGAAGCGAATGGATTGATTCCGGGTGGTGTGAACTCGCCGGTGCGGGCTTTTCGGTCGGTTGGGGGAACACCCTTTGTGACGGCGCGGGCGGACGGGGCGTACCTGGAGACTCTCGACGGTCAGCGTTTGATTGATTTTGTCTGCACCTGGGGGCCAGCGATCCATGGCCACAACGACGGGGCGATCCGTGAGGCGGTGGGGGAAGCCCTCGCAAAGGGGACCAGTTTCGGGACTCCGAACCGCTACGAACTGCCGATGGCGCGGGCGGTGGTCGGAATGGTGCCGTCGATTGAGCAGGTGCGGATGTGCAACAGCGGGACGGAGGCGACGATGTCGACGATCCGTTTGGCGCGGGGATTTACCGGGCGGGATAAGATCATCAAATTTGAGGGCTGCTACCACGGGCATGTTGACGGGCTCTTGGTGGCGGCGGGTTCGGGGGCATTGACGCTCGGAACACCGGACAGCGCGGGGGTTCCGGCATCCTATGCGCGGGAGACGATTGTGCTGCCCTACAACGACCGGGGGGCACTTGATCGGGCCTTTCGAGAACACGGGAACACGATTGCGGCGGTAATCGTGGAACCGTATCCGGCGAACTGCGGGTTTATCCTGCCGGAGCCCGGTTATCTGGAAGGGCTGCGGGAGATGACGGAGCGAAACGGGACGGTTTTGATTTTTGATGAAGTGATGACGGGATTCCGGATTGCGCCTGGCGGGGTTCAGGAGGCGACGGAAATTTTACCGGACCTGACGGCCTTGGGAAAGGTAATCGGGGGTGGGTTGCCGGTGGGAGCCTTTGGGGGGCGCCGGGAGATCATGCAATTTCTGGCCCCGGTGGGTCCGGTCTATCAGGCGGGAACACTGAGTGGAAATCCGCTGGCAATGGCGGCCGGATTGTCGGCGTTGGAGCGTTTGGGGCAGGGGATCTATCGTCGGTTTGAGGAGCATACCGGGGCGATTGCTGAGGCGATTGAGGGGGCGGCGGCAGCGAGGGGGATTGCGGTGCAGGTTCAGCGGGCGGGATCCATGTTCGGGATTTTCTTCGGAACGGAACCGGTGCGTGACGGGAAGGCGGCGGCGGGAGCGGATCACCGAATGTATGGACGGTTTTTCCATGCCTGTCTCGAGCGGGGTGTGTATCTCCCACCGTCCGGGTATGAGACCTGTTTCCTGTCGACGGCGCATGACGACGCGGTGATTGAGACGGCCTGTGGGGTGTTTGCCGAGGCGGTTGGGGAATTGTAGGGGGAAG
>CAZFLQ010000167.1:0-2564 GCA_964519935.1 uncultured Puniceicoccaceae bacterium
GATGCGGTCGCGACCCCGCCAGCGCAGGTCCTCGCGCGGGGGGACTGGGCGGCGGGATTGCCCCTGATGCGAAACCGTTGGGTCGGCCGGGGACTGGTTCTCGCTGGTGTATCCACCTTATGGATACAACCAGTGGTGACGGAGGGGGGAGGGCGAATCGCCCTGGGGGGCTTTTTGTCGGCCGGTTTCTGGATTATCGGGGGTGCGTTGGTGGCGGGTGGCTTACTGGGCCCGGTCGCGGGGTGGGTCGGTCGCATCGCGGGTGGTCCGGTCGGGCGGATCGCCTGGTCGCGTCTGGCGGAGGGCGGTAGTCGGCATCGGTTGGCGGTGGCGGGTCTGGTCGTGGCGGTCGGGATGGTGACGGGGATGCTCCAACTGGTGGGTAGTTTCCGGACAACGATCAACGAGTGGTTTGACGTTCGTTTTGGGGCGGATCTCTTTCTCTCGGAACGGGGAGGCGGGTCGGCGATGGGGGCGGTCGGGATTGATCCGGCGGTGGTGGCGGCGATTGAGACCGATCCGGGGGTGGAGGCCTCGGATACCTGGTATCAAGAGCGGGTGCGGGTTCCGGGGGGATGGGCGGTCCTGGCGGGGGCGGATCTGGCGGTGTGGGCGGGTCGGGTCGAACAGATCTGGTTGCGGGAACCGGGGGCTATACGGGTGTCGGGGAATGGTGAGATGGCCTATGTGAGCGAGGCCTTTGCCCGCCGAATGGGGGTGATGGATGGGGGAACTGTGACGGTCGAGACAGCGGTGGGCACCCGCGTGATCGAGGTGGCGGGGGTTTATGCGGAGTATGGGAACGAGTTCGGGACGGTCGTGATCGCGGCGGATGGCTGGAAGGACTGGATGGGGAAGGAGCACGCCTTGACGATGAGCCTTTTTTTGAAACCGGGAGAGGTTGTCAATGTGGTGCGGGACCGCCTGAGGCTGGAGTATCCGGGGATGGACGTACGCAATCAGGTTGAGTTGCGGGCGCGGGCGCTGGAGATTTTCGAGGAGACCTTTCGGGTGACGACGGCTCTAAACGTGATTGGATTGACGGTGGCGGTGGTGGGATTGCTGTTGGGATTGGCGTCGATCTTCCGGGAATCCCGCCTGACCTGGTGGACCCTGCGGTTGCTGGGGTTTTCGGATAGCGAGCGGACAAGGGCGGCGGCACTGGAGGGGGCGGGAATCGCCCTCGTGGGATGGATCGGGGGAACGGTTCTCGGGCTGGCGCTGGGTTGGTTGCTGGTTAACGTGATCAATGTGCAGTCGTTTGGGTGGACCCTTGTGCGGGTGATTCCGGTGGGGGAACTTATTGTATTTGGAATTCTGATGCTGCTGGCGGGAGCGCTAAGCGGGGTGGCCGCGCGCTGGATGGGAACGGAGGTCGAACGATGAAAAGAATTGGGTCGGGGGCGATATTTTTTCTGGGGCTGGCCCTGGGCGGGGCGGAGTGGATTGAACCGCCGGAGCGGACAGAGGCGGGGTTTCCGGTTCCGCAGCCGGATCCGGAGGTGGTGATCCCGGGGGCGCACGGGGCACATCCGGAATACGCGATCGAGTGGTGGTATTGGGTCGGGCATCTCAGGGATGAAGGCGGAGGGGGGCACGGATTTCAGGCAGTGGTTTTCCGGCTGGGGCGCGATCCGAAGACGCCGGTGGCGGTGTCGACGGGGGCGTTTGGAGCGGATCAGCTTTACCTCGCTCATGTCGGCTGGAGCGATTTGGAGGCAGGGGAGCACCTCCACGCGGAGCGGATTCACCGGGAGGGATGGCAGGCGCGGGCGGGCGTGGGTGAGCTTGACCTGATGGTGGGGCCGATTGGGGCGCGGGAATCGGCGGACGGGGGAGGGTTTGAACTGAAATTCGGGTTGCCGGGGGGGCGGGAAGTGCGACTGGAGTTGGTTCCGGAGAAACCGATGGTGGTCTTCGGGGATCGTGGGTTGAGCCGAAAAGGTGCCGATCCGGGGGCGGTTAGCTGGTATTGGACCTACACCCGGTTGCGGGCGGAAGGGACGATCCGGGCCGACGGGGCCGAGACTGGGTTGGAGGGCATCGCCTGGATGGATCACGAAATTTCATCGAGCCAGTTGGGGTCGGATCTGGAGGGCTGGGACTGGACGGCGATCCATTTGGATGACGGGACCGAGGTCAAAGCCTACCGCCTGCGACGACCGGGTGGGGGGATGGATCCCTGGTCGGCGGTGTATTGGATCGATCAGGACGGGGCGACACGGAATGTTTATGGAGATGAGTTTCGCTGGGAGACCGAGCGGATCTGGGAGAGCCCGGAGACGGGGAATGGCTACCCGATTGAGGTGCGGATTGTGGCAACGGACCCGGCGGACGGGGAGGAGCGGGTTTATCGTTTGAGACCGCTGATGGAGGGTCAGGAGTTTGTCGGCAATGACGGGGGGAATGCTTACTGGGAAGGGGCGTGCGCGGTGTTCGACGAGGAGGGTCGGGAGATTGGTCGGGCGTACCTCGAACTGGCGGGATATGGCGGGGGACTGGCCTCGCGGTTGAGTCGGTAGGGCTTCAGGTCCGGGGCGACAGGTTTTAGGCGTAAGGCAAGA
>CAZFLQ010000168.1:0-2546 GCA_964519935.1 uncultured Puniceicoccaceae bacterium
CGCCCACCCGCTAAGCGGGTTCAAGACCCAAAGACCCAAAGATGAAAGAGACGGAACATCGACCATGAGGGACTGAATCAAGACAATGATCCATCGTCCTGAGAATTTAAACCTTAGGGTCTTTGCGTGAGCTCAAACAGAACGGCCAACCAAGCGGACCGTTATTGGTTCCTTGTTGGGCGAAATCGATTCGTTTTCCCTTAATTCGAGACCCGATAGCGATTTCGACACCGATCTAGTTTGCATGTGGCTGTCACCTTTCATGCAACGACTGGTCTGACTAGTTAAATCAAACTCTCAAGCTGGTGTCTTGCCTCTACACCCGCTCCAAAACAAAAAAGCGCGTCTCGTCCGAAAACCGCTCCACCTCCGGCGGCTCTTGCGCGACCTCCGAACGCATTACGGTCGCCTCTAACCGGAAACCACTTCCCGCGATCCATTCCTCCACCTCGGCAACCGTCGTCACATGGATGTAGCGGACGCCTTCCGGGGTCGTCACGATCCGGTCACCAAAAATCTCCAGACGGGGATCCTGTCTGCCGTGATCCCAGTGCCACAACTCCTCCGCCCAGAACTCCTCGTGCACCGAAAGCTCGCGGTCATGACCCGTAAAGACGAAAAACCCACCCGGCCGAATCACCCGCGCGATCTCCTCAACCGCCCGCCGCCGATTCGCCCGACCCGGAATCATCAGCAGTCCGTTAAACCCGAAAATCGCCCCGTCAAAAGTCGCATCCGCAAATCCCAACTGGGTCGCATCCTGCACGCCCAATTTTACATCGTACTCCAGCAACTGGCACAAAGCTCGAGCCTGGTTCACCATCGCTCGCGAAATGTCCGTTGCGAATACATCCCGATACCCCAGCTCCCACAGCCCCATCGCGATCCGCCCGGCCCCGCAGCCCAGCTCCAACAGGGTGTCCTCCTTCTCAAAAACCCGCGCGAAGATCTTCTCCTCCGAAACCCACAAGCCTACATCCGCCACTGCCCGCGCGTACTCCTCGACCACCATCGGATCCGAGAAATAGGGAAGGTTCGAGATCCCGCCTTCATCCCCAACCCCGGGTTTTGCCTTTTCATCCGTTCTCCGCATTCCCAGCATTCTTCGATCATGCACCCCGAATTTGAAAGCTTGAAAAAACGATTCCCGGAACTTCTCCCCCTCATCCCGGATTTGACCTCCCTCGCCGAAACCGTCCGCGATGCCTTCGCGAGGGGTCGCAAACTCCTCCTCGCCGGCAACGGCGGCAGCGCCGCCGACTGCGACCACATTTCCGGAGAACTCCTCAAGAGCTTCGAGACTCCCCGCCCCATCTCCAATCCCCTCGCCTCCCATCTCGGCCCCGACCTCGCCCCCCAACTCGAGTCCGCCCTCCCCGCAATCCCCCTCCCCAATTTCAACGCCCTCCTCACCGCCTGGGGCAATGACCGCAATCCCGTCTTTGGCTTCGCTCAACTCGTCCTCGGCCTCGGCAATCCCGGTGACGTCCTCCTCTGCCTGACAACTACCGGAAACTCCCCCAACCTCCTCCACGCCGCCCGCGTCGCCCGCGCCCGCGACATCCGGGTTTGTTCCCTATCCGGACGCGGCGGTGGTTCGGTCCGCACCCTTTGCGATACCTGCGTGATTGCGCCCGGCGATAACCCCGCCTCCGTCCAGGAATACCACCTCCCGATGTATCACGCATTGTGTCGTTTTTGGGAACGATCCGCTTTCCCGTTGCCAGAATCCACCCCTCCGCCCAACGATTGCTAAAATGAAACCGATCCTCGCAATTCTCTCCGTGCTCCTTTTTGCCGTCGCTGTCCTTTCCGCCAGCACCCTCGAATCCATCCGGGAACGGGGTACCCTCCGCGTCGGTTTGACTGGCGAACAGCCCCCGTTCGCGATGGTCGATCTGCGCGGCAACCTCATCGGTGCCGAGATCGATCTCGCCCGCGCCCTCGCCGGGATGCTCGGGGTCGAGGTCGAGTTCATCCAAATGCCCTTTCCGAAACTCCTCCCCGCCATCGAAGAGGACACCGTTGATGTCGTTCTCTCCGGCATGACGATCAACGCCGACCGATCTCTCCGGTACGCCTTCGCCGGTCCCTACTTCGTCTCCGGCAAAACCATCCTGATCAAAGAAAAAAACCAGACCGAAATCGAGGAGGCCGCCTCCCTCAACAGCGAAAGCCTCACGATCGCAGCTCTTGCCGATTCCACCAGCACCTCTTTCGTCCGCAAAAACATGCCGGCGGCCAACCTGCTCCCGACATCCACTTACGACGAGGCCGTCCGCGCCGTCATCGAGGAGCGCGCTGATCTTCTCGTTGCCGATATGCCGATCTGTATCGTCACCGCAATGCGCTTCCCCGAGGAACGGCTCCGGGTTCACCCCCGCCCCTTCACAATCGAACCCATCGGAATTGCTCTCGACGATACCGATCCCCGGCTCGTCCGCCTCCTCGACCAATACCTCGCTGCCCTCGAACGCGGCGGATTCCTCCGCCAGCTCGAAAAAAAATGGCTCCAAAGCGGCGACTGGATCAGCCGACTGGAATAG
>CAZFLQ010000169.1:0-2431 GCA_964519935.1 uncultured Puniceicoccaceae bacterium
CGTAGGAGCGGTCGGCGGCGCCTTCGGCAACGCGACGGAGGAAGATGATTTCATCGTTCCATTCTTTGACGACGACGTTGAGGTTGAAGAGCCGGGGGAGGGCCCCGGCGAGGCGGGTGAGTTCGTGGTAGTGGGTCGCAAAAAGGGTGCGCGGGCCGATCGGGCCGGTCCCGTGGAGATGCTCCATGACGGCCCAGGCAATGCTGAGTCCGTCGTAGGTGCTGGTGCCGCGGCCGATTTCGTCGAGGACGATGAGGCTGCGGGGGGTAGCGTTGTTGAGGATGTTGGCGGTTTCGTTCATTTCGACCATGAAGGTCGAGTTGCCGCGGGCGAGTGCGTCGCTGGCCCCGACGCGGGAAAAGACGCGGTCGGCGATGCCGAGGCGGCAGGAGCGGGCGGGAACCCAGGAGCCGATCTGAGCGAGGATGGCGATGAGGGCGACCTGGCGGATGTAGGTGGATTTTCCGGCCATGTTGGGACCGGTAATGAGGGCGATCTGGCGGTTTTCGGCCTCGAGGGTGCAGTCGTTGGGGACAAAGGCTTCGTTCCCGGCAAGGCCCCCGGGTTGGTCGCGGAGGATCTGCTCGATCACCGGGTGGCGTCCTTCGTTGATTTCGAGGTCGGTACTGTTGTCGACCTCGGGTCGGCAGTAGTCCCACTCGCGGGCGAGGAGGGACCAACCGGCGAGGCAGTCGATCGCGGCGAGGGCGCGGGCGGTGGTGGTGAGGGGTTCGCTGTGTTCGAGGACAGCGGCGACGAGTTCGGCAAAGAGGTCTTCTTCGAGCCGGTTGCCTTTGTCCTCGGCCTCGAGGATTTCACGTTCGCGTTCCTTCAGGCCCGGGGTGGTAAAGCGCTCGGCGTTGACGAGAGTTTGGCGGCGGATGTAGTCGTCGGGGACGCCGGCGAGGTTCGATTTGGTGATTTCGATAAAGTAGCCAAAAGCACCGTTGTATTTGATGCGGAGATTTTTGATGCCGGTGCGTTCGCGTTCAGCGGTCTCGAGTGCGGCGAGCCAGTCCTTTGATTTTCGGGAGAGCATCCGGTAGTGGTCGAGGTCGGAGTTCCAGCCGTCGCGGATGACGCCGCCGTCTTTGAAGTCATTCGGGAGGGTGTCGGCGAGGGCGGATTCGAGGGTGGCGGCGAGTTCGGGAAAAACGTGGAGTTGGTCGCGAAGGGTGCGAATGGCGGGGTCGTCGAAGGGTTCGAGGGCGGTGCGGATGGCGGGGAGGGTGGCAAGGGTCTGGCGGATGCCGCCGAGTTCGCGGGGGTTGCGGATGCGGTTCTGAAGCCGTCCGAGGATGCGTTCGAGGTCGCGGATTTCGCCGAGGGTGGTGCGGAGGGTGTCGGTTTCGCCGGGGCGGGCGATGAAGGCACCAACGGCCTCCTGGCGGTCGTGGATGGTTTTGAGGTCGAGGGAAGGGGCGGTTAGCCACGCCTCGAGCGCGCGGGCACCGCCGGGGGTGGCGGTTCGGTCAATGGCACCGAGGAGGGATCCGTCGCGGGTTCCGGCGGCGGATGCGAAGATCTCGAGGTTGCGCTGGGTGGCGGGGTCGATGACGAGGGACTGGTCGGTGCGGAAGAGGCGGAGGCCGCGGAGGTTGCCGGGGGTTTCCTGAAGCATCCGGGTGGCGTACTGGAGAAGGGCCCCGGCGGCACCAATGCCGGGGTGATCGGGGGGGATTCCGAATCCGTCGAGGGTGAGGACCTTGAGGCAGCGGGAAATTTCCTGAAGTCCGGTGCGGGGTTCGAAGGATTCAGGGTCTTCGGCGGTGACGGATTTGCCAGTGAGGAGGGTTTGGATGGAGGGGGGGAGGGTAGTCTCGGCAGGAACGATAAATTCGCGGGCGCGGATCGAGGCGAGGATGGCAGCGAGGTCGTCGGGGGAATCAGTCGCAGTGAGGGTGAATTCGCCCGTGCTGAGGTCGAGCCAGGCGGCGGCCCATTGTTTGGCGATGGGGGTGACGGTGGCGAGAAACTGGTGGTTGCGGGGGTCGAGGCGGCTGTCTTCGAGAAGGGTCCCGGGGGTAAGGATGCGGGTGAGGGCGCGTTTGACGAGTTTGCCGGGCTGGGGTGTTTCGATCTGATCGACAATTGCGACCTTAATGCCCTGTTCGAGGAGTTTGCCGATGTAGGCCTCAGCGGCGTGGTAGGGGATGCCCGCCATGGGCATTTCGTGTCGTTTGGTGAGGGTGATTCCAAGGGCGCGGGAGCCGCGGACGGCGTCTTCTTCAAAGAGTTCGTAAAAGTCACCGAGCCGGAAGAGGAGGAGGGCGTTTTCGGGGAGGCCGGCCCGGATCTCCCGATACTGTTGCATCATGGGGGTGGCGGTCTTTTCGGATTTGGCTGGCATGGGAGGGATTTGAACGGGTGAAAGGTGAAAGTGGAAAAGTGAAAGTGGGAAGGGTGAAAGTGGGAAGGGTGAAAGTGGGAA
>CAZFLQ010000170.1:0-2429 GCA_964519935.1 uncultured Puniceicoccaceae bacterium
CACGGGGCGGGCGGCGCGGGCGGATGTGATGCGCTGGCGGCGGTATTTTCCGGCCATCGGGGTGGGGGCGGGAACGGTCGCGGCGGATAATCCCCGTTTAAGCAGCCGCCGGGAGGGTGTTGAGGAATGGTTTCCGAGACGGATTGTTTTTGACCGGAGACTAGCGCTGACTCCCGGTTGGAAGATGTATCAGGTTTTTGGATACAATTATGAAATCGATCCGACGGTGGTGGTCTGTTCGCGGGAGGCGGCGGGATCGAAGGGTGAATTGTGGCGGGAGGCGGGGGTTGATCTTTGGCCGATCGTGGACGGACCAGTCGGGAACTGGTGGAGGGTGTTCCTCGACCGTCTCGGGGCGAAGGAGATAGGAGGGATTTTGCTGGAAGGCGGGGCGGGACTTTTAGGGGGATTGTTTGCGGCTGGAGGCATTGATTACCTTTTCCATTACCGGGCACCGATAGCGTTTCTGGACGGAGAAGCGCGTGGGTTTGGGGATGCGGGAGCGTTGCCCCAATTAACGGCAGCGTGGGAGCTGGGGGGCTTGCAGAGGGATGTTTTGGGCCGGGATGATCTCTTGCGGGGGTGGGTTCTTAAAGGGGAATCGTCTTGTCGTGGGGCAATGAAGGAACAAGGCTGAGCAGATGGATGCGTTGGATCTGGACTATTTCAAAACGCTGATCGAAGAGCAGCTCGACGATGTCAGGGAGGGGCTGGGCGGGATTGGCGATGCGACCGCACCGATTGCACCGGACGTGGCGATCGGACGGTTATCGCGTTTGGATTCGATGCAGATGCAGCAAATGGCGTTGGATCAAAAGCGGCGGTTGGAGGAACGGGAGCGGTTATTAAAGGCGGCGATGGATCGGATCGAGAGGGGAACCTATGGGCGTTGCAGCGGTTGTCGGCGGGAAATCGAGTTCACCCGGCTACGGGATATTCCGGAGGTCCAGACCTGTTTACGATGTGCCGGGAGGCTGTGAGGGAGGTCAATTTGTTGGTGCGACATGCGAGTCGAGCCAATTGAGGACGGTTTCGGCGGGATCGGGGGTGTTTTCGGTGCTGAGGGTCTGAGCTATTTCGCGGGCGCGGGCGATGACTGGGGAGGAGGAAGCGAGGGTTGCGAGCTGTCCCCAGATTTTCCGGGGAAAGCGAAAGGTGGCGGCGCGATGGCCGCATCCAAGTCGACGGATCTCGGATGCCCAGAACGGTTGATCGGCGAAGAAGGGGCGGATCAGTTGGGGGGTTCCAGCAACCAGTCCGGCGGCGGTGGTGCCGGCACCGCCGTGGTGGAGAAAGACGGAGGCATGGGGGAGCACCCATTCGTGTGGGGTGGGCGGGAGGATGAGGACCGAATTGGGGTCGAGGTTGGGGGGCAGCTTTCCCCAGCCCTGGATCAGGATGCAGCGTTGATGAGAGGGGCGGGCATCAAAGAGCCGCCGGATATTTTCTTCAATCGTGTCGGTGCGCATGCTGCCAAAGGCGATGACGGGAAGTTTTTCACCGCCGCAAAAGGATTCGATCGTTTCGCGGGTTGAATCGGGAACCGGTCGGGGGGCGCGGCGGAGGTATCCGGTGAAAGCGACGGGAACGCGGAGATCGAGGCCGGGGTCGCGAAAAAGGGATGGCGGGAGCGGGACGAGGGCGTAGTCGGCGGGGCGGTAGAGGAAGTCGGTGACCGGAACGATTTCGCTGGTTGTACCGGCCTGCCGGAGGGCGCGGGTGGTGATCCGGCAGAGGTAGCGGTCGGCGGAGTGCCAGATCTGCCGCGCGAGCCAGGGGCGGAGCCCTCCAAGCTGCCGGGGGGGAAGGAAGAACGGTGATGGGGCGCGGTCGATACTGGGCAGGGCCTCGTGGCAAAAATGGAGGGAAATCGTGGGAATGTTCCGGGCGCGGGCGACTTGAGCCCAAAACGGGAAGATCGAATTGACGATCAGGGCGTCGGCGTTGTCGAGGGCACGGGTGAGGATGGACCCGACCTCGACTGCCCCGGCCGCAATCAGCTCATACATCTTTACGAGGAGAACCTGTTTGAGCTTATAGCCGCTGATGGACCGCATGGCCTCGGCCATAACATCCTCGTCGCCATGGGGTGGGATTGGGGTCAGGGGAATTTCGAATTCACGGGCGAGATTCTCGAAGGCGGGCGCGGCGAGGAGATTAACGCTATGACCCCGGTCCTGAAGCCGCCGGAGGAGGGCGGCGGGCGGGAGGGTGTCCCCGGTGGAACCGTGGGTTATCGCGACGAAGTGCATTAGGCGGGAACCTTGAGGAAATTCGGCGGGAATGCAATCAGACCGTGCGTGGTTCGGCAGTGTCGAGCCAGGCGTTATCGGCTGTTGTGTGATGGGGGCGGGGGAACGGGTGGATTGACAGAAGGGTGGGGAGAGGGGTTTAGTGGAGTCCGTCCTGTCGTCGATCATGAATCCTAC
>CAZFLQ010000171.1:0-2384 GCA_964519935.1 uncultured Puniceicoccaceae bacterium
TTCGACTGTGCAGAGTTCCGTGAGTCGACACAGGGCGGGCTCAGGAGTCGAGTCGACGTCATGGGAGAAGGTGCAAAATCCTGAAACATTGGGCTGGTGCCTTGACCCGATACCCCCATCTGCCGAAAAAGGGCGATCTAATGATCGAACAGTTTGGTGGATCGAATGATCAGTTGGGGTGGTTGAAAGATGTTGAGCTTGACCGGCATGGGCGAACCTTTCTCGCGATTCGATTGCTGACTGGGAGGGGCGACCGGCAGATCTGATCCGAAGTCGAAGGATAAAAAGGAGAGCCGGAAGAAACGGAATCCGAAATCGAGCAGTTGACCGGGAAAGGACGCGGAATCCAAGGGACGGGCACCGCGCCCGGGGTGATCTGCGGTCGGCGTCGAAAGGATGCTTCCCGAAAGCACCTATTTCAGAGACGGGGGCTACAAGGTCTTTCTTTACCTCGATGATCGGGGCTGACAGAAGGGTTTGTGGATGTCTTGCTCGACCCCTCCTCTGAACGAACCCGGCAATGGGTTAAAGTGCGAATCCTTCTCTGGGTGGTGCCGGTGGTTCTGGCAGCGACGATGGCAGCGCAGTCCCGTTTTGACCGGCATCCAGACGAGTATGCTCATCTGGATGGTTATCGGTATTTTTCCGAACATACCTGGCCGCCCAATCTGAACGCCGACGGGATTGTTTACAGTCACTACGGGTGGAGCCGGGTCTACACGGGGCAAATCGCTTATTGGGTCGGGGGGAGGCTTTATGCGTGGATAGGAGAGCCGTTGGGGTTAGAACTTTTGGGGTTCTGTCGGGGGTTGAATGTGGCATTATTGGGGATCGTCCTCGCGGTGCTGCTGGGAGGAAGCAACACCCGTTGGCGTCTTTGGATGCTGGGGGCCTTTGTGGGAGCGGTTCCCCAGGTGGTGTATTTGTTTTCGTATGCCAATTCGGATGCGTGGGGAGTGGCGGCGGCGGTCTTGTTGTTTGCGAACGCAGCGCGGTTGGCAGAACGCGAAGGAACGGTGTTCACGTTGGGGCAGACGGCCTGGCTCGGCATCCTTCTCGGAGTGCTCGCGGGGTCAAAGACGGTGCATTTGGCCGGTGCGGTTCTGCCGCTGGTAATTCTTTACGACAGGGCGAGGCGCGACCGGCGGACAGATCGACCGGGACAGCGTTCGTTTAGCCATTTTCTGGCGCTGGCGGTGGGGTTTGCAATGGCGGTCAATCTGCCGCTGAAGGTGGTTTATCCGCAGACCCAGGGAAATTGGGCGGAGGCGGAACGGGAGATGCGGGAGGAGCGGGCAAAGGATGGGTTTAAACCGAGTGACCCGCATTATTTTGGGTATCGTTTGGCGGAAAAGGGTTACGGCTATCGCAAGATGCTCCGGCAATTCGATTTTCTGGAGGAGTTTTTAGAAAGTTCGTACGCAAAATTTGGATACATGAATGTCGCTATGCCGGGGTGGGTCTATCGCGGTGCATTGGGAATCCTGTTGGTTTTGCTGGCGTTCAGGTTGTTTGACCTGAGGACGGCAAAGCTGGTGGAAGGGAGCGATGGTCGGTTCTGGTTTGGTCTTTCCGGGGGACTGGTTCTGGCGATGATTTTTGGGCTCCTGACCTATTGTCTGAGGGTCGATTTTCAGGCCCAGGGACGGTACGCTCTGCCAATCGTGGCAGTCGTTTTTGGGCTTCTGTTCGGAAGATTGGGCGAGGGAAGCGATCGAACTGAGGGTCTCCGAACAAGGCTTCTTGTAGTCGGGTGGTTTCTCTCGGTGGCAGTTTTTATCACCTACGGGATTCGCGATCCGTGGTTGAGGGGTTGAGGGGTTGATGGGCGGAAATCAGTTATCGGCGGAAGGAAAATCGCCCTCGGGAACAAATTCGAGGGCAAGAGAATTGATGCAGTAGCGCAATCCGGTTGGAGGTGGTCCATCCCGAAAAACATGGCCGAGATGGGATCCGCAGGTCGCGCAAATGACCTCCTCGCGAACCATCCCGTACGACCGATCAATCTTAATGGCAACGGCCTCCGGCGTGGCTGGCTGGAAAAAGCTGGGCCATCCGGTTCCGGAATCAAATTTCGCGTCGCTGGAAAAGAGGACGGTCCCATCGGCGGGGCAACGGTACTCTCCGGGTGCCTTGTTGTTGTTGAGGGCACCGCTGAAGGCGCGTTCGGTTCCGTGCTGCCGCATGACGTAATAACGCTCGGGACCGAGTTTTTCTTTCCATTCCCGATCCGTGAGTTGAAAGGGAAAGGTGTCGGGGGTGTCTGTTGAATCGCTCATTTTTGGATTTGGATTTTCGAATGAATGGAGGGTGATCCGGGCAAAGATCACCGCGACGAGAACAAGGGCTACACCGATGATTGCTTTCATATCAGAAGGTCCTCC
>CAZFLQ010000172.1:0-2331 GCA_964519935.1 uncultured Puniceicoccaceae bacterium
GAGTCGAAGGCCGGATCGGGGAGGAATTGAAGTTCCGTGATCGACGACGGCAGGGGAATTGGGGGAATCGCCCCGGATACGGATTCGCCGGTGAGGGCGGCGGTCTCGGTATCGGAGTCAACCTTGAGCCGGACGCGAATCGCCTCGCTCTGGCGAAGAGCTTCGATCCGGACCTCGCGAAGGGCCCCGATTACGGAAGACTCGGGATCCGGTTCGCGGAGAGAATCGAGCATTCGCGGGAACTGGATCACGGCGAGTCCCCCGAAGATCCCGATCAGGGCAATCGCGAGAAGAACCTCAATGAGGGTGAAACCCCGTTTGGGGATGGGTCCTCGAAAAGTTTTAACCTCCGGTGGCTGTTTTCGCGTCGGCGGCATTCGCGTCCTTGTCCTCGTCGCTGAGTTCACCGCCGACCTGATCGATTCCCTCAAGAAGGCTTGAGGTTGTCGTCACGTAAAAAATTGTCGGAGATTCGAGGAGTTCCCGCCAATGTTTCATGGCCGGCTCGCTAAGCGCGTAGCAGGTCGCGACCATGTAGTAGTCACCGACTTTGTCGAATGGCAGGGTCATCGTTCCCCGGATCAGCGGGAGGTTGGCCTGACTGATCTCGAACTTGCGAATCCGGACATTGCGGAGGTGGATTACGCCGAGACGGCGCTGCTCGACCTGGTAGTCGATGAGGTCCTCTTCGCGGAGGGTTTTGGTTTCGAGGAGAAGAATTGTCAGGAGGGAAACATTGGAGATGTCATGGTCCTTGACCTTTGTCATCAAAATTTGATTGGCCTGTTCGAGGTCGTCGATACCAATCAGCCCGACATCGACGAGAGTCGATCCAAGGAGGCGGTTGCTGCGGAGGATGAGAGGGCGAAGCTCCATTAGTGAGGATCAAATCCCGGGTTTTACCCGAAATCAAAATGAATCAGAAGGGGACCTCTTCGTCGTCGATTTCTCCGGATGGAGCGGGTTTGGTGCGGGTGCGGGGAGCCGATGAAGATGGCTCGGAGTGGTTTTCGCGGGCACCTGGATCGCTATCATCGGCGGTTCCCTTCTCAATCTTCCAGGCGGACAAGTTGACAAAGTACTTTCCGTTCCACTCGCGGCCGCGGATGTCGAAAAAGACGGTGATGTCCTCGCCTTTGCTCAGTTCTTCGACCAGAGAGACTTTCTCCTTGAGGCATTCGAAGCTGATATCCTGAGGGTATCTATCCTCGGCGGTCGTGACGACAAACTCCCGCTTGTTGAACCCGCTGGCGAAGGTCTGCTCCTCAAAGATTTCCTTAACTTTTCCCGATAACTGAAACATGGATCAGGATGGGAACAAACGGCAGGCAGAAGGTCAACCCAGTACGCGAGCCCGACGCATTTGTGCTAAAGCAGCGAACTGATCGCGGAAAGTTCGGCGATGAAGCCTTCGCCCTCGGATTCAATCGCCCCAATCAGCTCCTTAACGAGGTCCGGGTTCGCGTCGATGTTGCCCTGATCGGTGGCAACCTCTTCGAGCCGACCGGCCTTTTTCGAGAGATTGTGCCCACCAAAAGTGGCACTGGTGGATTTGAGGGAGTGGGCTGAGCGTTTAAGGAGTTCCGGGTCCCTGGATTGGTGGGCGGTGCGGATATCGCGGATCAGGTTTTCGGCATCCTTGGCACATTCGGTCGCAAGGTCCTCGAGGATCTCCATTTCCCCGCCGCAAATTTCATCGAGAAACTGGCGAAGGGTGATATCATCAATAGTTTCCATTTTGACGGAAAATAAACCCGAAATCCCGGCTTGCAATGCCTTTTTGAATTCGCGATCCAGATTACATGGATTATGACTTTGGATGGATCAATCACCTGATGGGCCCGTTTCTCGGGCTAAAGCTAATTTTGATCGGGATGTCCCTGCCGATTCTTCAAAGGATCTGGGTCGAATTCATGGACAGCCGCCGGAGTCGGAAGTAGGGCCCGGTTTCAAAAATTAGTCTACCCTTGGCCCGCTCGAACCCGGAGACATCGCGCTGACGCTAGAAACCCCGGTGGCATTGGCATCCGAGCTGCTGGACCGATGCCATGGATCATCTCACGAAAAAGTTTGCTCTGTTGTTTCGGGTTTCGCGGTTCGGAATTTTGCTCGGTTTACTTTTGATCCCGAGCAGTCTGTGGTGCCAGGATCCGGTTGAGGCCGCGCCGGTCGAGGCGCTTTCGGCCCCGCCGGTCGAGACCGCCGCGGCGGAAGCTCCCGATGGGTTTGTGGCTCTTTCGCAGGAGACGGCTGACATTCTCTGGCTGGTTTTGGCAGCGGTGTTGGTTTTTTTCATGCAGGCGGGATTCGCGATGTTGGAAGCGGGGATGA
>CAZFLQ010000173.1:0-2319 GCA_964519935.1 uncultured Puniceicoccaceae bacterium
AAAAGGATTTGAGTCGGGTGGTGACCCTTGGGGAGGGCGTCGACGAGGCCTACCTAGAGGTTTTGCGGGAGAATATCGTCGATTTTGATTTGATCGCTGAGGAGCATCCAAAGGTTGTCTTTACTCCGATCCATGGAACGGGGGCGGTTTCCTCGGTGCCGGCAATGAAGCGACTTGGAATCCATGTGGTCGATGTTCCTGAGCAGTGGATCGAGGACGGCCGGTTCCCGACCGTGAAGTCACCGAACCCGGAGAACGCGGAGGCCCTCGAGATGGGGATCGCGCGGGCGATTGAGACGGGTGCGGGCATTGTTATTGCGACCGATCCGGATGGGGACCGGATGGGAGTGGCCGTCGCGGACGGCAAAGGCGGGATGACCCTGCTGAACGGAAACATGATCGGGTCGATATTGGCGGAGGCGCGTTTGCAGTCGCTGTTTGAAGCGGGGATCCTGAATGATGGAAACAAGGATCATGCGACCCTGATCAAGACCTTTGTGACGACCCCTTTGCAGGCGGAGATCGCGCGGGTGAACGGGATCCGCTGCATCGATACTCTGACCGGATTCAAATGGATCGGTGAAAAACTCGCGATCTACGAGTCCGATCTGAAGGCGGCGGTCGAGCGGGAAACTGGCATTGTGATGGATTACGATGCAACCTCGGCAGAGGGTCGCCGCGATCTGCATTTGCGATACGGAACGTATTACGTTTTCGGAGGGGAGGAGAGTTACGGATACCTTGCCTCGGATGCTGTTCGGGACAAGGATGCGAATGCGGCGGTGTTGCTCTTTTGTGAACTGGCGGCCCGATTGCAGCGTGAGGGGCGCACTTTTCTGGAGTATCTGGATGCGATTTATCTCAAATACGGGTATTACCGGGAATCCCTTGTGAACGTGTATTACGAGGGCGCGGCGGGGGCTGCGAAGATCGCGAATATCTTGTCGAGTTACCGCGAGAATCCCCCAACAGAGATGAACGGAGTGGCGGTGACGCGGTTTACTGACTTCGGGCGTGAGGAGATTCGGGACGCGGACGGGAAACTGATCCCGTCGCAGGATTTTTACCGGTTGGAGCTGGGGAACGGTTATAGTTATGCGGTTCGCGGAAGCGGGACGGAGCCGAAGATCAAATTCTATACCTTTGGCAACGCGAAGGTTGAGTCGGCGGAGGCCCTTGAGGAAACGAAGGGTAAGGTTGTGGCGGAGCTGGAAGCCCTCGGACAAGCGATCAAGGCGAATGCGGAGGAACGGTCGGGGTGATTGTTGACGGGGTCGATCTGCTTTATCGATTGTAATTTTCGCGTTACGTTGAATCACCGACTTGATCGAGGGGTGGCGGGTCGTTTGGATAGTAGCATGAAAAAATCCCATTTACTCTCCCTCCCTCTTTTTGTCGCCGTGTCGGTTGCGTTACTGTCAACCACCCCTTTAATCGGCCAAAGCCTCGAGGTCCGGCGGGCGCAGAAGGCATTTCTGGAAGAGCTTCTACCAGAAAAATTGACCGAATTGCAGGAGGCGATTGGCATCGAGATTCCCTTCGAGTTTGATGCCGAATCGATCCAGGCGGCAGAGAATCCTGTCCGGGTTTACGAGTCCCTTCCGGCGGGCGCGTTGAACTACATCGTGATGGCGTTATCGGAGGTTGGTTCGGACGACCTTGGCAAGGAAGTGCTTGGGGAGAAAGTGTCAAAGGTCCTGTTTGTCCACACGACTGATCCGGATCTTTCCGGGATCTCGATGGACGAAGACGGGGTCGTCAAGGTCTCGATGGACGGGACGAGTGCGACCTCAGAGATCGCGTATTCGGCGTTGAAGGAGTTTCTCGAGAAAAACCTCTGATCAGAGATTTTCGGTCAGGAATTCCTGAACTTCCGAACGGGAATAGACCCCATCCCAACCCGCTTCGGGAGACACCTCGAGCGAGAGGACACCATCGGCGAGCTTGATGGATTTGTCAGACGGTGAGGCAGCCTTGCGGACCTGTAGCGTCTTGACGGATTCACGAATCGCTTCCTTGCCAAGATCGTCCCTCGCAACGAAGAGAATCGCTTCAACGATTTGCCCAAGAACATAACCGTTCAGGTTGAGAATCGCTTCATATCCCGACTTCCACTCGTCCCAGTCCAAGTCGAAGTTAATCGAGTGGCTTGCAAATTCCCGCAACTGATTCAGATGCGTGGGAATGTTTTCATCCTGAACAACTTTAATGAGTCGATTTTCCTGAAGTCCCATGAATTCATCAAAACAAATGGATGAACTACGTGAAGCAAAATAGTGTTACGAAGTGGACACGTTACCGGTATGCTTTGTGGTATAA
>CAZFLQ010000174.1:0-2305 GCA_964519935.1 uncultured Puniceicoccaceae bacterium
GTTCGACGTATAAAAGACACTTGATCCTAAGATGGTTATGCTGCCATTGCCGGGGTTGGAGATGGACCCCGGCACAACAGCCAAGCCATCGGCCGCTCCTGCCGCACTTCCATTTGGTACCAAATCAGAAAGCGAGATCGTGGCTTGTAGCCCGGAGAACACGTCTCTCGACGGAGAGATCGAGGGGGCCTTTGCGACCGAAATAGTCGTCTTCCCGCGATCAGACCGGCCTGTGCCATCGAAAACCGTATAAGCAAAAGAGACCTCTTTGTAATCCGGTTTGATATTGTCGAAAAGGTCGGAAGGCGGGTCGTAGCGGAACTTGCCACCGCCCAGCCAGGTCAGCCCTTGGACCTTATCAGCGACCTTTGCACCGGCACCGATTGAAAGAGTATCGCCATCTGGATCCGAGTCGTTCGCCAGAACATTAAAATCAATTCGATTCCCCTCGTAGGCGAGAACCGCCAGTTCCTCGTCCGACACGATCGGAGGCGATTCGAAGAAGTCGCTGGTTGCGGTTCTACCGAGAATTGCCAGGTTGTCAACTTTCCAGAGAGGATTATCGCCGCCGTTGGGAAGTAAAATGAGTTGGACGTTCTCCTCGATGACCAGCCCGTCGATTCTGTCCCGCTTTTCCTGGGGAAGATCCTTATCCACGAGGACGATGTTCCGCGCGAAGTCGGAGTTCCGAACGTGCTGCCAGGCCCCGTCCGTCACGCGGAATCCAGTGTCGAGCAATTCCCGATTCCATCCACGATCAACGTAGAGATTCCACGTCGGAGTTGGACGTTTCGAGGTTCCCGAACCTTCTGACTCGCTCGAAACATTCCAGAAATCAATGCCGTTGAGAATCACGACATCCTCAATGTCGGCGTCCGGTTCCCGGGCTACCGGAATCCGAATCCCCTTCGCATCGTCGTACACCGGTCGCAATCGGAGTTCGTCGAGAGAGATAGAGGAGGTGAAAACCAGCGGTCCCGTAATGTGGTTGCCGTTGAGATTCTGAAGCGTGTCCGTACCAGACAGAGTCAATCTCACCGAGTGATACTTCGGAGTCAACGTACCCCGAAGTTCCTCCGGAATCGAGAAAACCGCCTCCATCCGACGCCACCCGTTCGAAACGATATCAACATCGATATCGATTTCCTGGGTATTGCCGATGACCCGTCCCTTAACGTCAAGGTACTCGATTTTGGCCTCAAATTCGGCACCGTATGAACCCGTGATCCAACCATCGAAGACGAATTGGTGGTAACCAGCACCGGAGAGTGCGGACCACGGGATCGTCTGGGTCAGTGATTCCGGAGCCCAGTCGTCGATCCCGGGAGAGATGAAGGCCCCCTCGCCAAAATAGCTTCGGGCCGAATTATCAGTCGGCATCCAGTCTTGATTGCTGAAGCTCCAACCTTCGTAGTCCCCACCATCGTTGGATCCGTTTACCAAGACAGACTCTCCGAGGTGCCACCCGTTTCCGCCAAGAGCCAGCGAATCCTCGGGGACCGCAACACTCTCTCCCGCCAGCGGGACGCCGGAAAGACCGAAGGAATACCGGGAATCATTGGCATCAAACCAGTCCAAGGAAATTTTGCCAGCGGCCAGGCCCTCTGCGGTGAAGGCGGGATCTCGCGAAAAATCGTAGGAGGCGAATACGAAATTAGTCAGATCGAAGCCAATCTCGGGATTGAGCACGTGGGTGACGATGTAAGGCTGGATCCCAACGAGTGGTTCATCTCCGAGATCAGGATCCGGGTCCGATGGCAAACTCGCCCTTGCGATCAGGTTAAGCTCTTCGAAAACGTAGAAAACGACCGCATCCTCCGGCTGGGATTCGTCGTTGTTAAAGATTCGGACTTCCGCCGAATCGGCCTCAAGGGTCACCGAGGCAACGTTCGTTTCACTTCCCGGAAGCACCCGGAATTCGAGCCTAAGCACCTCATTCAATTCGAAGATTTCGTCTTTCAGGACCCTGACATTCAGGAAAGGTACGGCCGAAGGCCCCGACCCTCCCCCGAAGGTGACCGGATCCGACCATTCGCCGACCGCATACCCGTTGTCCGGAGTGTCGGTCGAGTTGGACCAGCCAACCAAGACATCTTTGCTGGAATTGCCCACCTCCGCAAGGCCATCGTCGCCGATGTCGCCGCCCCCTGCAAAGACCGCGCGGTATTGCAACTGGAAGCTTTGGTCGTCCTCGTCAAACCCGTTCGCTCTAAAAACAAATCTTCCCTCGCTATTGACCAGGTAGGAGCTGCGCGAGGTCACCCCAATCCTATCCTCGGGGACCTCGATAAACCAGGTCTCGTCG
>CAZFLQ010000175.1:0-2209 GCA_964519935.1 uncultured Puniceicoccaceae bacterium
AATGCGTCTTTGACACCAGTGCACCCCAGATCGATCAAAAAAGTTCCCACCTCCAGCGGCCGGTCGCGACGCTCACGAAAGACAGCCAACAAAACGACCTCTCCGGTCCCATCATTCACAAATCGTTTATCTACCAGACAAAATTGACGACTAGCCATGAATCTGGATTGTGAACCGCCACCACCGGGTTGCAACCGAGGAAATTTCATCATTTCCGGGGCCAATGTGACAAAAGGTTGACACGCTGGAAGCTTGAGGACACGTCCGTGACTGATAATACTCACCCAAATGATGAGGGTCAAATTTTTCTACGTCAGTGCGCTTGCCCTGCTTGCCACAACCGTTTCGGCTCAACTTCAGGAAAACATTGAGACCAGCCTGAATTCGACAGTTTGGGAACTTGCCGCCGATCAGAATTATGTGGTTTTCGAGACACCCTGGGGAAGAGATCTGGCTCCCTGGACAACTGTCGATGTCCGCAGCAGTCGAAACTGGTATGGGGTCCAAACCCCCGATGGCGGAACCATCGCCTCTTGCAATGGATACCGCGCGGACAACGACGAGCCCAGTGACGACTGGCTGATCTCCCCGAAAATCGTCATCGCCCCCGACCAGCGTGCAACCTTCCAGTTCGAAACCAAAAAAGGCTTTGATGGACCCGATATTCAGGTATGGCTGCTCCAAGATCCTGGTGATCACGTCACCGACCCATCGTCGTACACCGTCGAAGAACTCACCTCCCAGCTCGTTCTATCAATCAGAGGTCGCTGGACACACTCGGGTATTCTTACCTTTCCCGGAGCCGAAACCAAAACGAATGGTTCCGAGTTTCGAATTGGAATCCGCTACGTTTCGACCGGAGGGCGCAGCGGACAGTCCGCCCGTTGGGAGGTTCGCAATCCTGTCATTTCACTCGAGACCGCGCAGGTCTCGCCACCCCGATTCGTGACCCCGGAACCAGAGTATCCCGAGTTGATCCCGGACCCCCTCGACCCCGGATACAAAGCTGGATCTGAAGCCGCTCCCATGCCGGAGGAATCTCCGACCGAGGAAAAGCTCGTCGAAGGTCAGCCTGACGAATCCGATGACTCCACCGACGATTCGTCTGACACCCGCCGGATTCTCCCCCGCGGTCCCCGCGGAAAATGACCCGAGTTGTCCAGGTTACCCCCTCCGGCGACAACAGGGACAACGCTCACGTTCGTCGAGGCGACAGGCGACCAAACCAAAACGTTTGAGTCCCCCGCCAACCCGCTCGGCCAACATCTCTCCAACCTTGGGGTGATCTCCCAGCGGTTGGGTCTGCAACCAACCCTCGTCACCGAGGATTGCGCCGGCGATCGATGCAATGTCCCCCTCAGCTCCAGCGTGCTTGCCCGGTCCGAGGAAAAGCTGCCCAATCACGACGGGCCGTTCGCCCCCCCACGCTTTCAAAACCGTCTCCAGGAGGGGCTCATTAAACGCATAAAAAGCTCCCGCTCGACGTTCCATCGATCCAACCGCAAACCGACGAAGCCTTTTTTCCCGCGCCAGCTCTACCGAGACCTGACCCCCCAGAAAATTCCGCAGGCCCGCCGCCTCCGGGTAGGGACTGCCATGATCGACCAGCACGACGTCCACCGCCGCCGCGTTCAGGTCTTCAATCCCCTCCCGAATCCGATCCACCACCGCTGATGCCAGGCGGCGATCGGTCGTACCCCATCCGTCGATCAGAAAATCAGTCCGCCAGAACCGCATCCCCGGCAGCTCCGCTGCGAGGAGCGTCGCCTCCCTTTCAACCATTTTCAAAATCCCCCCGCCCCCGCTCAGGAAAAAAGGCACGATCCCAATCGCCCGAGCCCCCTCACGATAGGCTTTTCTCGCCGCCTCCGCCATCAATTCAGCAGGTTTCCCGTCCAATTCCGTGGCCGGTATGCGATGGCTGTGGTTATACGAAGCTGGCGCCACCTCAAAACCAACCCGGTTCGAAAGATCCGCCGCCACCCTGCGCAAAAACCTCACCGCCTCCGCCCGAATGCTGCCATTGTCGACCAACAGCCAGCGGTCTATCCGGACCTCCTGGGCAACCTTACTTTCTGGGATCGATTCGCCCACGAGGAAACAATCAATCCCCTCCGGCAACATCTGCAAGGCCCACCGTCGTTCCGATATAGACAACCGCCGGGGCCCCCAGACCCGCCACCGCCACCCGATCGGCGATCGTCGCGAC
>CAZFLQ010000176.1:0-2142 GCA_964519935.1 uncultured Puniceicoccaceae bacterium
ATGCGGCCGGCAGGGTTGATTTGGAGAAGGAGGATGTCCTGTTCGAGCGTGCTGGCGGAACCGGCGGTGGGACGTTCGATCTCGATGCCCTCACGCTCGGCAAAGACCGAGGTAACGATGAAGAAAATGAGGAGGATAAAGACCATGTCGATCAGGGGTGAGAGGTTGATCTCGGTGCTGTCACGACTGGAAATTTCTCGATAGCGTCGGGTGGGCATTTCAGGCGGATCGGGTGGTGGCGTGGAGGGTGGATTCGAGCCGGTTGCGGCGGGAGCGGGTTGCGGTCAGGAGGAGGGTTCCGGGAATGGCGAGGAGGAGGCCGATCTGGGTAGTGACGAGGGCGCGGGCGATCCCGTCGCTGGCGAGGAGGATCGAACCGGCCCCGGCCCCGCCGGTTTGAAGGGAATCGAAGGTTCCGAGCATGCCGTTGACGGTGCCGAGGAGGCCGAGGAGGGGGCAGGTGGTAACGAGGACAGCGTGGAAGCGAATCCGGCGTTGAATGTAGGGGAGCGGTTGTTCGTGGTGACGGGCAGGGGGAGAGCGTCGACGGAGGTTTTCAATTTCGAGAAGGAGGCGGAATTGGGAGGAGTAGAGCCACCATCCGAGGGCGAGGAGGGGAACGAGGAGCGGTCCGGCGGAGCGGATCACAAAGAGGAGCGGGCTGTCGATGTCGGGAGGATTCATCGGGATAGCGGGGCGGGGCGGGGTTTGGTGGCGAGGCTACCGGCAAAGGTGTCGAGGCGCTGAAGGACACCCTGCACACGGCGGGAGAGGAAGGCGTGGGCAACGAGGGCGGGGATGGCGACGACGAGGCCGATCTCGGTACTGATGAGGGCTTCGGAAATCCCCCCGGAAAGGGCACGGGGATCAGCCCCGGAGGTCGTCGCGATGACCTGGAAGGTTTGAATGATTCCGGTGACGGTGCCGAGCAGTCCGAGGAGGGGGGCGGTTGAGGCGGTGACGGAAAGAATCGCAAGCCCGCGTTCGAGGCGGGGCTGGGCGCGGAGGACGGCGGCGTGAAGGGTTTCGGAGCGAGTTTCGGAATCGGCGTCGGGGGACAGTTTGGCAAAGGCGGTGGCAACCTCGCGGGCGGGATTCGGGAGGGTGGTGGGATCGAATTCTGAAGGGATTTCGGGGTCGGGCTTTTGCCGGGCAAGCTGAAGGGTTTTGAGGATGGCGATGAGGAGGGAGAGGGAGCCGAGAAGGAGGATCGGGTAGATCCAGATCCCGCCCTCGCCGAGGTGGGCGAGGATTCGGCTGGTGATGGGATCGGGTTGGAGGGGCGCGTTGCCGAGGGAGGGGTCAAGCGGAAGGAGAACGCCGTTGCGGTTGAGGATCTCGGCGGCGCGGAGATCGGGGTAGGTGTCAGGGGCCGGGGTAAGGCGGGGGCGGAGTCCAGGATCGGGGAACAGGAATCCGCCGAACGTTCCGTCGGGGCCAAAAAACAGCCCAAGTGGTCCGACGAAGACGGCCGTGCCGGGGCGGAGGACACCGTCCGGGTCAAGGGCCTCGACGGTGCGTTCGCGGAGGTTGGGGGATGCCGCGAACTCGGCGAAAAGGGCGTCGATGAGGGCGACCTGGGCCTTGGCGCGGCCACTGCGGGCAGCATCGAGGGTGGTCGCGAGACGGTTGAGGGTTGCGGGGTGGGCGCGGGTTTCGAAGAGGTCGAGAATGTCGTCAACGATGGCGCGAATTTTGGAGAGGGATTCGTTTTCGCGGCGGATGGATTGGCGGAGTTCCTCGATCGTGCGGGTGGCAGCGCGGGCGGCCTCGGATTCGACCGCGAGGGTCGCGCGGCGGGCGGCGACGATTTCCTCGAGGGCGGCGATGTTTTCGACGAGGGGCGTTTTTTCGGATTCGATCCGGCGTTCGAGTTCGCGGAGGTCGGCAAGGGATGTTTCAACCCGTTGGGCGGCGACATCGAAGGGGTCGAAGGCGGTGAGGGTGGCAGGGGCGCAGAGGGCGAGGAGGAGGAGGGGGGGGAGAATTTGAGATTTGAGATTTGAGATTTTAGATAGGAGGTCGCGGTGGGGCCGGTGAGTTGGGGAGGGCCGCTGCGGAGGGGGCGTCTTTGTGGGGCGTTGTGGTGGGAAAATCATTGCAGGGGGAGGGGGATGAGGGCGGGGCGGGTTTCGCGGCGGG
>CAZFLQ010000177.1:0-2140 GCA_964519935.1 uncultured Puniceicoccaceae bacterium
CCCTCCAGCGTTTCGGGGGCGAAGAGATCGCCCTCAACCCACTCGACCAAACCGCTGCGATCGTGCTTCCGCGCCACCGCCAATGCCCTTGGAGAGAGGTCCACCCCCACCACCGAAACCGCTTCCCCCAAACGCTCCGCCAGATGGATCGCATCCCACCCCGTCCCACAACCTGGAACCAGCCCTCTCCCCCGCAAATCCCGGATCTCCGCATATCCGTCCAGTCCCGGATGCGCTCTGCCTTTGTCCCAGGGCGTATCCCCGATCCGATATCGCCCGTCCCAGTCGATCCTCCCTTCCCGACCAACCGTCTCCACCTCGCTCATTTCCATCACCAATACCGAAACCCAATCCGCACTTCCGTCAAATCCCCCAGACTCGCCCGCATCGAATCCGTCCATTCCCCGTAAGGTGCCCGCGCCTGGATTGCATCCGTGCATAACTGGGTCGCGAGGGTCCCCGCCGTCGTCTCAACCACCTCAACGTCAGAGACCCCGCCATCCCGTTTCACCATGAACCGGACCAATACCCTCGAAGGCCGGTCCGCCACCGGGATTCCGACTTCGTAGGCCAATCGATTCCATTCCGCCGAGATCGCCTCATACATCCGCTGCTGATAGGCACCGAATTCCGTAAACCGGGACTCCAACGCCAACGCCCCCGCCCGAAAGGCCCGCGCATCGGATCCCATTACCGGACCGCGGAGCACATCCGGCGACAGGCGCGGCCGCGGCAAGGGACGACCCGGCGTCTGATCCGCCGCCGCCTCTGTTCGTTCCACAACCGGAGCGTCCGCCTCCGCTTCCACTCCGAGGTCGAGAACATCGCGCTCCGGCGAGGCCTCTGCCTCCACCCCCTCCGGTTCACCCTCGACGATCGCTACCGGTGTCGCCTCAGTCGAGGCATCCACGGGTTCCTCTAGAAACTCCGCACTCTCCCGCACAACCCTCCCCGCCACAGCTTCAATCTCCGCGAGGGTCTCTCCACCCCGTGCCGCCTCCATCCTCGCCTCCCCGACGACATCCGGCATCCGTTCGTCCATCGCATAAACCCCCGGTATCGGCTCCGTCGGCTGCACCGGTGCTGCCTCCACCACCTTCGGATTGGCGATCTCACCTCCGGCATCCGGGATCAAAACATTCTCCGCCCCTCGTTCCGGTTCAGGCTGCGCAGCCTGTTGATCGCGCGCCGCAATCAAAGGGGTTGCCTCCGGCACGTTCTCGGGAACATCCGGATTTGCCTCCGCAAATCGATCCTCCGGCAGTTCAAAGGCGATCTCGACCGCTTGCTCCCCTACCCGCTCGACCCGTTCTGCAACCTCCGATTGCAGAAAACCCCAATAGTTCGCCGCCCGATCCAACGCCACCCAGTGCGCCAGAAAGCTCAAGCCCAGCCCTACGACCAACCCCCGGCGGACCAGCCGCCCGTCCTCCCGCGCCGCTGCCGCGAATCGATTCGACACCAAATCCATCCCCGATCCGTCTCCGCCACAACCGGACACTACAGGAGATCGGCTCCCCGCAGCCACGGTCGGATCATTTCCAAAGGTAATCCCATCACATTACTGTACGACCCCTCAATCCGCTCAATGATCCGATCCCCCCCATCCTGAATCGCGTACCCCCCCGCCTTGTCGAGCGGTTTGATCGTTTCCAGATACTCAATGATCTCCTGTTCTCCCAGTTTACGGAAATAAACCTCCGTCAGCGCGACGTCATGATGAAGCTGGCCCTCGTCCGGAAAACGGAAATAGACCGCCGTCAGAACCTCGTGCCGCTTTCCCGACAATTCACCCAACATGGTCGCCGCTTCCGCCATCGAAGCAGGCTTCCCAAAGACCGCATCGCCCAGACACACGGCCGTGTCCGCCGCCAGAACACAGGCGTGCGGGTGGCGCCGCGAAACCACCTCACCTTTCCGACGGGCATTTTCCAGGACCACCGCCGGGGGCGAACCGAACTCACCTCCAACCTCATCCACCCCCGGTGACTCGACCCCAAACCTTACCCCCAAATCCCCGAGGAGAGATGCTCTCCGTGGACTCGATGAGGCCAGAATCAGGGTCGGCGAGGATTGCAGCACGGTATTACCCTCCACACTTGAAGATCATCGTCGTCAGTCCAGGCAAACAGATCTCGAC
>CAZFLQ010000178.1:0-2086 GCA_964519935.1 uncultured Puniceicoccaceae bacterium
CACCGACATCACCGTCAGCATCGAGGTCCTTGGCGGCTTCAACGGCGACCTCTACGCCTATCTCTCTAACGGCTCCGACATCGCCATTCTCCTGAACCGCAGCGGACGCACCGCCGACAACCCACCCGGCTACGCGGACGAAGGATATTCCGTCACTTTCTCCGACGCAGCCCTCAACGGCGACATCCACCTCTATCAAGACACTCTCGACCCGATGTTCAGTCCGATTACCGGCACCTGGCAACCCTCCGCGCGCGACATCGATCCCGCACTCTCCCTCGACACCATCTCCCGCACCGCCTTCCTCAGCACTTTCCAAGGCACCAACCCGAACGGCAATTGGACGCTTTATTTCGCCGATATTGAGAGCGGCGGTGTCGCCACCTTCGAATCCTGGTCGCTCCAGATCACCGGCGTCATCCCCGAACCTTCATCCGCATTGCTCAGTCTGCTCAGCGGCAGCCTCCTCCTCCTCCTCCTCCTCTTCCGCCGCAGCAGGCGGTAAGCCACCGGAGGTTAAAGGGGGTATGCCGTGGCCGCGCAGTAACAGTTGCGAAAGACTCGATTCTTCGGCCTTGCCCGAAGCACACCCGTCAACGCTTCTTGTTCGATTCAGGTTTCGGGTTCAGGATTGGAGCGGACAGGGGAGGATTTGTTTCCCGCCAAGGCTGAGATCGAGCTCCGGTTCCCGAGTCTGGGAGAACTCGAGGCGGGGGAATCGTTGGCTAGTCGCTCGGTGTGGAGGGTTTGAATCACGGCGCAAACCAAACGGCACAAAGAGAATCGGCGTGGCCTCATTCAGACGTCATAGAACCGCAGGTGCCATCGTGGCCCGCTAGGTCGGCGCGCCTAACACTTTGCCCAAAATCACACTGCCAACTTTTTCTAATCCCGCACATACCTTGACACAACATTTATTCGGACCGGGATGCTCAGAAATGAACGAGAACCGCACACTCCCCCCACTTGCCCTCAACCGGTTCGGTGTGGCAACTCTCCAACAAGCCAAACCCGGCTTCAGCGAGATGGTGCGCCGGGTCAAGGATGGCCCACAAACGGTCACCGTCCATGGCAAGCCCTCAGTGGTCGTGGTGTCGGCTGACGATTTTGAGAGATTGCAGCCGCAATCTGGCAGTGATTTAATTGATCTGATAGCATGTGCGTGATTGGATGTTCTTTTCCTGCGTCACCGCTTTGAATCAGGCGATTAGAGGCAGAACCGGACACTTAATTCGAGACCCGATAGCGATTTCGATTTCGATTTGGAAAACTTCATCAAACTCGACAGCCTGCTGTTTCGTCGCGCCGAGGATCAGACTTGCGAACGTTTAGGGCCATTCCAAATCCATCCAGATCGGGATGTCTGAGCCTATTTGTCAGACAGGACATTAGTCCGTTGGGTGATGTTGTGAATAAAAGTGTGAGATTGAATCTCGTTTGCGCTTGAAAAGAATCAAGGTTCGCGTTCTAGATGGCGTCGTGAAATCCATAACACGTTCTCTCTTTCTCTGTTTTTCGCTCTGCCTGATGGTGGTTCCGACAGGTGCGGCGGAGGTTAATATCTATTCGGCGCGTCATTACGATACGGATGAGGCGCTCTATGCGGCCTTTACGGAGGAGACCGGGATTACCGTGAATGTGATCGAGGCGAAGGGCGATGAGCTGGTTCAACGCCTGTTGGCGGAGGGGCGGAACAGTCCGGCGGACATTTTGTTGACGGTGGACATCGGGCGGCTCTGGGCAGCGGAGGAGGCAGAGCTGTTTGCGCCGGTTGAAAGTGCGGTCCTCGAGGAGCGAATTCCGGCCCAGTTCCGTCATCCCGAGGGGTTGTGGTTCGGACTTTCGAAGCGGGTGCGGATCGTTTTCGTGGCACTGGATCGGGTTGATCCGTCGGAGGTGCCGACGTATGAGGCTTTGGCTGATCCGAAGTTCAAAGGAAAGATTCTCGTTCGGAGTTCATCGAATATTTACAACCAGTCGCTGCTCGGGTCGATGATTGACCGTCTGGGAGTTGACGGGGCGGAAGCGTGGGCTGACATACCTGAGCGTCGTCATCGGGATGATCCTGCTGGGGCCTTTGGTGGTC
>CAZFLQ010000179.1:0-2061 GCA_964519935.1 uncultured Puniceicoccaceae bacterium
AGCGTGAAGGGCACGGGTGCCGAAACCGGTGAAGGAGGTGAGATTTTGCATGAGATGTAGTGAAGGGTGAAGAGGTTGGATGGCAACTTTTTTGCGAAATCGGGTACGAGGTCACTTCGCGGAGGTCGGATTGACCTTGCCAATGGTGGAGAATTGGTGAAACGTCTGGGAGGGTGATCGGGGTACCTGATCGCCTCATCCCGCAGACGCTTCCCGGCGGTTTGAGGATGAAAGTCTGGCCGCAAACCCCCTTGAGACCCCATCGTTGATGTCGAACGAACTGCCCCCATCCGACCCAAAGCCCGAGGGAAGCCTCGGCTTTGTAATCCTGATCAGTTGTGTTGCCGCGCTCGGTGGCTTTCTCTTTGGCTACGATAGCGGGGTGATCAACGGCACGGTAAGTGCATTGCAGACCTCGTTCGGGGCTAGTGACGTGGCGAGCGGTTTCAACGTGGCATCAATGCTTCTGGGGTGTGCGGCGGGGGCATTTTTGGCGGGGAGGATTGCGAATGCCTTTGGTCGGAGGGCGGCCCTGTTTGCCTCGGCAGTTCTGTTTGCGGTCAGTGCATTCGGGTCGGGGATCGCGAGTGGGTCGGCAGAGTTCGTCGTCTACCGTCTGATTGGGGGATTTGCGGTCGGGGCGGCGAGTGTGATTGCGCCAGCCTACATTGCCGAGGTGGCCCCGGCGGCCTATCGGGGGCGTCTGGCATCGCTCCAGCAGATGGCGATCGTTCTGGGGCTTTTCTTTGCGTTTCTGTCGAACTATGTTCTCGCCCAGTCGGCGGGTGGTGCGAGTGCGACCTTTTGGTGGGGCTACCAGACCTGGCAGTGGATGTTCTGGGTGGAGTTAATCCCGATATCGTTGTTTTTTGTCGGTTTGTTCCTGATTCCGGAATCGCCCCGTTACCTGGTGGCGGTGGGCAGAGGTGAGGATGCCGCGAAGATTTTACGAAAAGTCGGGCACCGGGAGGACGCCGAGGTGAAGGTCGCGGTGATCCAGGCTACCCTGCGAAAGGACAGGAAGCCGCAAATGTCGGATATTTTCGTGGATGGGACGCGTCAGCTGCATCCGGTGGTATGGATCGGATTGGCAATCGCATCGCTGCAGCAATTGGTCGGGATCAATGTGGTATTTTATTATGGCGAAGTGCTCTGGCGGGCGGCGGGCTTTTCGGAGGGAGATGCGTTAAAGATCAACGTGATTGGGGGAATCATCAACGTGACCTCGACGGTGGTAGCAATTGCCCTCGTGGACCGCTGGGGACGGAAACCCTTGTTGTTGCTGGGGTCAGCGATAATGGCGGTAACCCTTGGGTTGCTGGCGGTAATCTTTGGCGGGGCGGAGGTGGCGGCTGACGGGACTCTGAATCTGAGCAAAGGGGCAGGGCTCGGTGCCTTGATTGCGGCAAATGCTTATATTGTGGGTTTCGGAATTTCCTGGGGGCCGGTGATGTGGGTGATGCTGGGAGAGATGTTTCCGAATCAAATCCGGGGGGCAGCCCTCGCGGTGGCCGGGCTGACCCAGTGGGGGACGAACTTTGCGGTCACGATGACCTTCCCGGTTTTATTAGGGGGCATCGGCCTCGGCGGCACCTATGGCATCTATGCGGCCTTTGCACTTCTGTCGTTCTTCATTGTAAAGACGATCGTCCGGGAGACAAAGGGGAAGTCGCTGGAAGAAATGTGAAGGGCTCGATTGGGGGGTCTTTTCCCGTATCAGTCGCTTTTTCTTCTCACGTCCGAAACCGCGACATTCGGGTTGCTGCGGGCTAGTGTCCTGTCTCACTAATCCGGCTGTAAATGTTTAGTCCAATAGTATCCGGTTTAGCCAAGGGTTTTGTCGGGTTTTCGAATGAACGCGGGCCTTTTCCCCATTTTCTGCGTTGCTCGTCAGTCACTGAGGACGCTCAGCTCACACCTCGCGCCTTGAAAATAGGGAAAATTCCTCGCGCATTTCCTAAGCCTGTTTGCGAGACAGGACACACGCTGATCGGGAAACTTACCGGATGTGAGGGACCCACCCCTCTGTCGAATGGATTTCAGGAAGAGGGAGGGCACTGA
>CAZFLQ010000180.1:0-2042 GCA_964519935.1 uncultured Puniceicoccaceae bacterium
ACCCCACCCGCCTTCACCCACCGCCCTACGCACCCTGCTCCAGGCTCCCCGCTTTAAGTCCTCCGCCCTATGCCATACCTTGACGACGATTTCCTCCTCGATACCGAAACTGCGCGGACCGTGTTCCACCAATACGCCGCAACGCAGCCGATTATCGACTACCATTGCCACCTGTCGCCAACCGACCTCGCCAACAACCGCCGGTTTGCCAACCTGACCGAGATTTGGCTCGAAGGTGATCACTACAAATGGCGCGCGATGCGCCTGAACGGTTCCGAGGAACGGTTCTGCACCGGGGATGCCGATCCCTACGACAAATTCCTCGCCTACGCCCAAACGGTTCCTCATGCCCTCCGGAATCCTCTCCACCACTGGTCGCACCTCGAATTGCGTCGCTATTTCGGAATCGACGAAATCCTCAGTCCCGATACCGCCCCGGAAATCTGGGAAAAGGCCAACAACGCCCTCCAGTCGGAAAACCTCTCAACCTGGGGGATTCTCGACCGCTTTCAAGTCCGCCTGATCGGAACAACCGACGACCCCACCGATGATCTCGCCGATCATCGACGGATTCGGGAATCGGATTGTCCGGCAAAGGTGATCCCCAGTTTCCGGCCCGACAAAGCCTTCGGCATCGACCAACCCGAAACCTGGAATCGGTGGATTGACCGCCTCCAATCCGCTTCCGGAATCGCTTGCGACAATCTCGACGGTCTCCTTCAGGCTCTCGCTAAACGTATCCATTTTTTTGATACAAACGGGTGCATTGCCTCCGACCATGGCCTCGCCAACTGTCCCCGCAAGATCGCCGACACCGCAACCGCATCCGCTCTTTTCGACCGCGCCCGCACTGGCGACGTTATCCCACCCTCCGATGCCGAGGCCTTCACCGGGTTTCTCCTTGTCTGGCTCGGCGAACGCTACCGCGAGCAGGGCTGGGTCATGCAGCTTCACCTCGGGGCGATCCGCAACGTCAACCGGGGAATGTTCACCGCCCTCGGACCCGACATCGGCTGCGACTCTATCGACGACCGCGAACAAATCGCCGGACTCGCGACTGTTTTGGGCGAACTCTCCGCCCGCGACGCCCTCCCCCGGACCGTCCTTTACAACCTTGATCCCGCCAAAAACTACGCCTTCGCCACGTTTTGCGGGAACTTCTTCGAACCCGGGGTCCCCGCAAAGGTTCAATTTGGAAGCGGCTGGTGGTTTCTCGACCAACTCGAGGGGATGGAATCGCAGCTCAACGCTCTTTCCAATCTCGGGCTGCTTTCCCGCTTTATCGGCATGCTGACTGATTCCCGCAGCCTGATGAGCTATCCGCGCCACGAATACTTCCGCCGCCTCCTCTCCCGCATCCTCGGGCGCGACCTCGAAAACGGTCTCGTCCCCGACGACATCGAAGAATTGGGTGCCCTCGTCGAACGCGTCAGCTACGGCAACGCCGCCGACTGGTTCCTGAGCACCTAATATCCCGCGCACTTGACACCACCGGGAAACTCGCGTCGTTATCCGGATGAACATCCTGAAGTCGACCACCCTCTTTCTCGTTTCAATCCTCTCGGCCTCCGCCCTAATCGCGGCGCCCTCTAAACCCAAGGCACCCGCCGAACCGGCCGACGCCAAACTCTTCGCCAAGGGGACCAGGAAACTCCTCGCTGAAAAGTATCCCGCTGCCGAAAAAGACCTTCGGGCCGCCATCGAGGCCAATCCGAAAAATGCGGCGGCCCATAACAACCTCGCTTTTGTTCTTCGCAAACAGGGTCCCGACTTTTACGGGGAAGCCCTCCTGCACTACAACCTCGCAGTCGAATTGGATGAAGAACTCGCCGAGGCCTACATGTATCGTGGGGTCCTCCACCTCGCGATGGGTGAAAAAGAACTCGCCCTCGCCGATCACGCTCGCCTCCTCCAACTCGAAGATTCCGACCTCGCCGAAGAACTCGCATCCGTCATTGAGACCGGAAAGGAAAAAGAACCCGCCCAGTTCTTCGGCGTCGTCACGGAATAATTCGAGAGGTTCTTCCCCGTCGAAATCGCGC
>CAZFLQ010000181.1:0-2027 GCA_964519935.1 uncultured Puniceicoccaceae bacterium
CCCGCCCTCACCCTCAGCCCGATCCCCGTTCACCTCGACCTCTCGGTCAACGCCACCCGCCTCAGCCTCGCCGTCACCAGTGGGCTCGGTGCCTCCCTCACCACCCGCGAACAGATTGCCCGCTTTACCTTCGAAGACCTCGACGCCCCTCCCCGCGCCGTCTATGTCCCCCGCCCCCGCATCCCCCGGCGTCTCGCCGACTCCGGCTTCCGCGAGGGCGTTGTCACCTTCCTCATCCATATCAACCACAAAGGCCAGGTCTCCGTCCTCGAGGTCCTCGACACGACCGAACCAGCCCTCGTCTCCGCTGCCCGCGAAGTCGCGGAACGCGCCCGCTTCTCACCCCCCACAATCGACGGCCAACCCGTCGAGGTCACCGGCCGTTGGCCCCTTTCAATCCAAACCCGATGAAAATCCGTCTCACCGCCCTCGCTCTTGCCGCCCTCGCCGGATCTCTCCCCGCCACCCCGCCACTTTTGTATCCAAAACTTGAATACGTCTGGTCCAATCCTGCCTTCCGTGAACGCGTCACCGGCCTCTACGCGACCCACGCCACGATCGAACCGACGATTGACCGTGACGATTCCCTCTTCCTCCGCGAGACCCTCCTCCCCCTCCTCGAAAACGACCCCCGCGCCGCCATCACCGAGGTCGAAACGTATTTGCAAACCAAGGACGCACCCGCCCTCTTTCTCGTCCTCGGAAACCTCTACCTCGAAGAGGATTTCCTCTTTGAGGCCGAAACCGCCTTCGAATCCGCCATCGCCCGGCACAACACCTTCCGTCGCGCCTGGCGCGGCCTCGCTATCACCCGCTTTCGCCAGGACCGTCCCGCCGAATCGATCGAACCCTGGCTCCGCGTTATCACCCTCGGTGGGGGCGACGACCAGGCCTACGGTCTTCTCGGCTACGCCTACCTCAACACCGATCAGCCCTATGCCGCCCGCGAGGCCTTCCGCCACGCCCGCATGTATGCTCCTGACGCCACCGACCTGATTCGTGGTGAACTCGAATCCCTCCAACGCCTTAGCCGCCCCGAAGACGCCCTCGCCCTCCTCCCCACCCTACAAAAGGCCGAACCCGACAACGCCGAACTCTGGCTTGTCGCCGCCAACCTCCACCTTCAGCAGGACGACATCCGTCGCGCCGCCGCTGCCATCGAAACCGCCCACGTCCTCGGCGGTGCGACCCCCGAAAGCCTCCGCCTCCTCGGCGACTGTCTCCTCGAACTCGACCTCCCCCAACCCGCCCTCCGCGCCTACACCACCGCCACCGAGCAATCCGACCGCCCCCTCGACCCGATCACCCGCGTCACCCTCCTCCGACAGCTCGCCGACCGCGGGCACCTTTCCGAGGCTCGCGACCTCGCCACCACCTTTGACCGAGGCCCCGACTGGACGACTGGCCTCCCCGACCGCGAACACGCCAACCTCGACCGCATCCGCGCCCGCATCGCCCTCCAGATCGACAACGACCTCACAACCGCCCGCGCTCTCGCCCGATCCGCCACCGAACGCGCCCCCCTTGACCAACCCGCCCTCCTTCTCGCCGGCCAGATCGAAGAGGCCCTCGACAACCCCATCGCCGCCCGCCTCTACTACGAACGCGCCACCCGCGCCGACGGCAACCCCTACAATGCCTGGCTTGCCCTCGGACAACTCGAACTCACCACCGACAACCCCGCCGCCGCGCTTCGTGCCTGGGAAAGCGCACGCCAACACCTCCCCTCCCCCTCCCTCGACCGAGCCATAACCCGCCTCAAAACCCTCCTCCTCGAAAACGAGTAACTCCCGCTCTCAAATCTCAAATCCTTGGCCGAATCCTGCCCCCGCCATCGTCCACAAAAAACCCAAACACAGTTTTTCAGAGTTTTCGCTAGTGTCCAGAGACAGCGGCCTGCCGATCTTCCGTGAAAACGAGGCAGGACCCCGTGCCGTCCGTCTCCGAGCCGCCAGCGGATTTGCTCCTTCGCCCGCTTACCGGCGCAGAAACCCCAACGGCATTAGCTGCTTTCCCCCGGGCACCTT
>CAZFLQ010000182.1:0-1643 GCA_964519935.1 uncultured Puniceicoccaceae bacterium
CGGACTTTGATGCGTTTATACTCGACCTCGGCACCTTCGGACTGGATCTGGAGTTGTCCCTTGGTAAGGGGCTGACCGTCCTTATCGATCGCGCCTTTGAGGGACATGACGACTTTGCCGTTTGCCACATGGATGGCCCGATCTTCGAAAACATAGATGTCGAGAGTGTTCCATTCGCCATGGGGGGCGTCGGGTTCGACCGTAGCATGCAGATAGCCCTTCCACGGTTGGTATTCCTTTCCGTAGTTGTAAACACTGCGTTTCCCGATTTTCTCAAAGGGTGCTTGGGCTTGGGTGCCTCCAAGGGTGATCAGGTCTCCGAGGTCGTTCTCCTGAACTTGAAACTCGAGGCTGCTTTTCCAGACGTTCCAGAAAACGCCGTGCTCGCCGTGACAATGGTAGAGGATGCCACTATCGCGCTTGGCATTGAGCCGGGGTTGCCACTTTTTTTCACCCCACCGCATCATCATCGTAAGGTGGTAGTTTTCGAAATCCTGTCGCGAAGAGAGGGCCCCGTAGATCTCCCCAGTGATGTGGAGGATGGTTTCGCCGTCCTCCTGATAGGTGGTGAAAACGTTTTTGGGATCCTGGCCGAGGCCCAGCGGTGTTCCTTGTGTGACATTGTCGCTTTGATAGCTGCCCGCCGGGAGGTCTTGTACGGAAGTGTGGGGGACACCGATAAAAATCTCCCAGTGGCTGAGCTCTGGATCGAGGAGGGAGATCCAGCCGGAGGCTTCGGTAGGTCGGATGGATGCCTCGTAGGCGTGCGGAAAGTCGTCGGGGACCGGAAGGGTAACCTTTCCGGTGGCTGCCCACTCGGTGCCCCGCTGTAGGGTTGTGATAAAACCAACATTGTTGACGGAAGGCACCGTGTGATCCTGATTCGCTCCAACGTGTCCGAGTGTGGTGTGAAAAACACGGCCTCTACCATAGTCGACCGTAAAGAGAACAGGCTCGTTGTAGGGTGAGGCGTTGCGCATCGCGGGATTGGCATAGCCCGTTGCGAGGGTGGTCATCTGTTTCGCCGGGCCCCGCAGCCGGGAATAGAGCTCGTCGTTGGCGTGTAACCACATCTCGGGAAGGCCCACCATGATAGGATGTCCGGGATTGCGGTTCGTCACGATAAAGTCATGACGAACAGGATGGAAGGCGCCACCGGGTTCTTCGTGTTCATATACGGCCTCAGCGCCTTTCCAATAAACACGCGGTCCAGATGCGGCATTGCGTCCACCCCAGCCACCGAGTCCGATCATCTCGTTGAACTCAGCCCAACCGGGGAAAGAGTTGTTGCTGGCATGAACCACGACAAGCCCTCCTCCATTTTTCATATAGTCGACAAATGACGTCCTCGTCGCTTCAGGCCAGATGTCTCCCTCGTAATCGAGAACAATGACATCGTAGGCCGACCAGGATGGAGCAAAGCCGTCGAGGCTCTCGCCCTTTGGAGGGGCAACGACTTTCTCGACCGAAAAGATTCCAGATGCCCGCAGATGATTTTCAATTGCGGTGCTGGTGCCCTCCCAATTGTGGCTCTTGCTCGAACGGCCTGTGAGCAGCATCACTGCGACGGGTTTTTCTTCAGCGCGGATGCCCGGCAGGCACGCCAGTGTTAGACAGAGAAGTGCGAATAATTTGGGGATCGT
>CAZFLQ010000182.1:1653-1988 GCA_964519935.1 uncultured Puniceicoccaceae bacterium
GGACATGACAGGGTTTGAGGCGCGTGCCGGTTTCGGGTGCAAGCAAAATGCACGGATAGTCCAGCCGTGATTTGAGGGCGAGTCGAAAGACAGAGGCTTCCGGACAAAGTGTGCCTGCTATCGTCTGGTGGAACAGCGGCCCGAGAAAGCGGTGTTATGCGTTCGCAACGCACTCGGAAGAAGGAGGCATCGAGAGAGCTTCGGCCCACTGCGCGTGGTGTCCGGCAGCCTCCGCATCGGTACGGATGCGGTCGAGGAGGACGGTTTTCCCAACCCCGCGGAGGCCGATCATGAGGACGCTTTTACTGGCCCGTCCGAGACGGAAGCGCTCAATC
>CAZFLQ010000183.1:0-1956 GCA_964519935.1 uncultured Puniceicoccaceae bacterium
ATGTCCGGCACTTTGAATCTCCGAGTCGGGGAAAACGGCCCGAGGCGATTGAGCGATGGGAGCTCTTTCGAAAGGGTGTTGTGATGGGAGCTTTTCAAGAATGCTTTGGGAATGGAGCGCAAGCCTTTGTGAGGTCGTCAGGTCGGCGAACGCCCCCGTCAATCTGGAAGCGGCTTTATCGGTCGGGTCGCGCAGCGGTGGTTGCGTGGAGGGCGAATGGTCGGGAGGGTTCGGAATGACGGTCGAAAGTGAGATCGACGTTACAGTGGTGATTCCCTGCTACCGCTCAGGCGGTTGGTTGCGGGAGGCGGTGGATTCGGTTGCGGGGCTAACGGGAGGTTACCGGGTCGAGGTGATCGTGGTCGATGACGGCAGTGATGACGATGCGACACAGAAAATCCTTGATGCGGTCGCGGAGCTCGGGGTGCTCGTGATTCGGCAGGCTAATGCGGGTCCAGCGGCGGCCCGGAACCGGGGAATCGAGGCGGGTTCGGGGCGATATATTCTCCCGCTGGATGCGGATGACCGGCTCCTGCCGAGGTTTCTCGAGGCGACGGTGCCAGTCCTCGAGGCGGAGGATGGGCATGCGATCGCGTACGGTCGCGCGATGATGTTTGGAGAAAGTCGGGGAATCCATCCGATCGAACCGTATGCTTTCCCGGAAGTTTTGGTTGATCCGAGAATTTATGTGACCGCGTTGTTTCGGCGAAGGGACTGGGAGGCGGTCGGGGGGTATCGTGAGAGTATGCGGGAGGGTTGGGAGGACTTCGATTTCTGGTTGGGGATTCTCGGAAAGGGTGGTCGGGTACATTTTGTTGATGAGGTCCTCTTCGAGTATCGGCAAACGGGGGGCTCGCGTGACGAGAGGCTGCAGAATGACCGGGCGGCGATTTTCAGGATTTACCGGAAACTTTTTGAGCAGCATACGCACTTGTATTTGGAAAACCTCGACGTCTTTTTCCAAGCACATCTGGATCGCCGCGAATGGTGGAATCTTTTGCGGTCTGTCTCGGAACCGGTCTTGCGCTGTGTGGATGCAGGGGTGGTGGGGGAAGCTCTTGTCGCGTCGGCCGCTTTGAGGGCGAACGGAGAGTGGCAGGAGGTTCGGTTTATTCTCTCGGGGGAAGATGCCGAAGCGATTCGACTGCACCTTTACGATGGGCCCTGCGAGATCGAGATTGGGGAAATTGTTGTCGGAACGGAATCGGCCGAGGAAACCTTTCCGGGATCGATGAATGAACTTGTGCCGCTTTCTCTGACGGTGGAAACGGGGTCGCGTCGTTGGTTGTTTGCAGACCTTGATCCGCGGATCGAGGTCAGACTGGAGCATCGGTTGGAGCGAATGCGGGAGATTCGTTTGCGGGTCCGGATTGAGGGGGTACGGTCCCGTTTGAAAGACGTTTTAATTGCGGCAACCGTGGCGGGGCGTGAAGCAGAGGGTTGGCAGCACGAACTGCGGATGGCGGGTTTCCGAATTGACGATCTCGAAACGTCGCTGGCAAGGGCGAATGATGAGGTGACTGAGGCGAGAGCGGCCTGTCAGCGGGGACGGATTGCATTGCTGCGGGAACGATCTCTGCGTCGGGGCTTGCAGGGAAGCGATTGTGTGCGGATTCACCGCGCTTTCTTGAAGTTGTGGGGGAAGATCTTTTCGGGAACGTTATTTGAATCGGTGCAAACGGCGGTGATTGCGGGAGAGTTTTCCGGGTGGGATTTCAGGGTTGAGGGATCTGAGTTGGTTATTTGTCGGGCAAAAAGCATTTCGGAGGATGCCCGTGCGACCGGAGGCTGGGAGGAGTTTCGGGTTCGGCGGCTGGCTGAACGTCGCCCTCTTTTGCCTACCGATGAGGAGGATTTGGAACGGAGGGTTGACCTGAGGGGGGTTCGCCTACCGGCAAAGATAGAGCGATTGGTTGAGGGGCAACGGTGGGAGCGGATCGGAACGCTCTCGGTCGG
>CAZFLQ010000184.1:0-1946 GCA_964519935.1 uncultured Puniceicoccaceae bacterium
CGAACAAATTCGCCAACTCCTCCCCCCCGGCTCCCCCCCCCTTCGCCCCCTGGCCGCCAAACCCAAAGTCATCCTCATCGTCGGGGTCAACGGCACAGGCAAAACCACCTCCACCGCCAAACTTGCCCGCCTCCTCGCCTCCCAACGCCATCGCGTCCTCCTCGCCGGAGCCGACACCTTCCGCGCCGCCGCCATCGAACAACTCGCCACCTGGGGCGAGCGTCTCAACGTCCAGGTCGTTCAGGGCAAATACGAATCCGACCCCGCCGCCGTCTGCTACGAGGCCTACCAACGCGCCGCCGCCGACGATATCGAATTCCTCATCTGCGACACCGCCGGCCGTCTTCACACCAAACACAACCTCATGCAGGAACTCGGTAAAATCCGACGCACCCTCGCCAAAAACGACGACCAAGCCCCCCACGAAACCTTCCTCGTGGTCGATGCCACCACCGGCACCAACGCCCTCACCCAGGCCCGCGAATTTCACGCCATCTCCCCCCTCACCGGGGTCATCGCCACCAAACTCGATGGCTCCGGCAAAGGCGGCGTGATTGTCGCCATCCAAAAGGAAACCGGCGTCCCCACCCGCTTCATCGGCACCGGAGAAAAACCGGAAGATTTCCATCCCTTCAATCCCGAGACGTTCGTGGAATCCGTGGTGTAATTTGCGGTGATGAATCGGGGCGGCCCTTGACTCCGGAGCGGTTCACTCTTTTGTTCCCCGACCCTCCCCGCCGTTCCCATGCCCTCCGATCAGCCGAAAGCTTTTGTCTCTCTCGACGACCCTGCTTACTACCTCAACCGCGAACTGAGCTGGCTCGAATTCAACGCCCGCGTCCTCGAAGAAGCCCTCTCCCCGGCCAACCCGCTCCTCGAACGCCTCAAATTTCTCTGCATCGTTAGCTCAAACCTCGACGAATTCTTCGAGGTCCGTGTCGCCGGTCTCAAACAACAAAAACAGACCGGCTCAGCCGAAGTCTGGGCCGACGGGATGACCTCCGCCGATCAGCTCTCTGCCATCGCCGCCCGCGTCCAACTCATGGTGGCCGAACAATACGCCTGCTGGCGCGATTCCCTCCTCCCCGCCCTCGAAAAAGAAGATATCCGCTTCCTCACCTACCCCGATGTCTCCCCCGATGATCTCGCTTACCTGCAAGATTACTTCCGCAATGAAGTCTACCCCGTCCTCACCCCCCTCGCCATCGATCCCGTCCACCCCTTCCCCGTCCTCCTCAACAAAAGCCTGAACATCATTGTCGAACTCGAAAACGACAAAGAACAAACCGAACTCGCCGTCGTCCAAGTCCCCCGCATCCTCCCCCGCGTCGTCCCCATCCCTCGCGCCGGGCACCCCTCCGAATTTGTCTGGATCGGCCACGTCATCCAACATCACGTCGGTGCACTCTTCCATGGCATGAAACTCCGCGGAGCTCACCAGTTCCGCATCACCCGCAACAGCGACCTCTACATCGACGAGGAAGAAGCCGAAAACCTCCTCCGCAGCATCGAAACCGAACTGCGCAACCGCAACCGCGGCAACGCGGTCCGCTTGGAAGTCCAGGCCGATTGCCCGGTCCGCGTCGCCGACCGCCTCCTCGAAATCTTCAAACTCGAACGCGAAGATCTCTACCAAGTCGATGGCCCTATCAATTTCGTCCGCCTCTTCCCCGTCATTGCCGAGCTCGACCGCCCCGAACTCAAATTCAAACCTTACATCGCCCCCAGCGCCCCCGCGCTCCGCAACCAAAGCGATCTCTTCGCCGCCATCCGCCGTCAGGACATCCTCCTCCATCATCCCTACGAAAGCTTCCATAGCGTCCTCGATTTTATCGGCGAAGCCGCCGAAGATCCCCGCGTCCTGGCGATCAAGCAAACCCTCTACCGCACCAGCGGCGACAGCCCCATCGTCGCCTCCCTCATCGAAGCCGCCGCCAATGGGAAAC
>CAZFLQ010000185.1:0-1906 GCA_964519935.1 uncultured Puniceicoccaceae bacterium
TTTCAAGTTGACCAAAATACAGCAATACAGCTAACTGGCAGTATGAAAGCGACATTTCAGATTCCTGACGAACTCTATCGGGAGGTGAAGGCTGAGGTTGCGCGCGAGGGGGGAACCCTTCGGGAAGTAACCATTCAACTTTTCCAGCAGTGGTTGTTGTTACGGAAGGGCGGTGTTCGAACACTACCGCGTGTGAACTGGCGGGAATTTCGCAGCCCTCTGGAATCCAGTGTGTCGAGCGAGGTTACGGATCATTCGATGGAGGCGATCCAGGATAGCATCCGCAAGGGACGATATGGTGCGGATGGCTGAGTTCGGGACGGGTGTGGATACCTCGGTGGTGGTTCGCCTGCTTACCGGCCAACCTAAAGCGTTGGCCGATGCGGCCAAAGAGTTTCTCGCCGAGATGGAGATCGCGGGTGCTCCGGTTTTTGTTTCCAATCTGGTTGTGTCCGAGGCCTATTTTGCTTGCCACCACCATTACGGCATCCCCAAGGGCGAGGTGCTGGCCGGACTCCTCGAGCTTCTCTCCCAGCCGACATTCCAAGTCTACGAGGATTTGCTGGCTCTTCTTTCCCGTCCGGGTCTCGATACGGCAAAGCCCGGTTTTCTCGACCGGTTGATCCATTCTGAATATGATCCGTCAGGCTTGGTGCTTGTTTCATTTGAAAAAGCCGCCTCGAAGCTTCCCGGTGCCCGAGTCCTTAAGCCTTCTGAATGATCAGGATGATGGAGTGCGATCCGTTGAATGTTGAGTCTATCCGGGAGGCGTTGACGGGATTCCGGTCCCGGTGTCGGGGTTCGTTTGAGTGGGATGCGTATCCCTTGGTCGATCCGGACAATCCGGGGGTGGAGGAGCCTTTGTCGGAGGGGATCGGAATTGTGGTTCGCGGGGGGATGGTTGAGCGTTCATGGGCGACCCCCAGTATCGCAAAACGGACGACGGGATATGTCTCGATTGGTTCGCCGCGATGGGGAATTTCCGGAAAGCACGAAGAAGGCCTGAGCTGTGATCGGGATGCGCCGGGTCGGCAAGACGTATTTCCTCTTTCAAGTGCTCCGTGACCGCTTGGCTTCAGGGGTGCCCCGAGACCGCCTCGTCTATTTCAATTTCGCGGACGAGCGTCTTGCCGAATTTCAGTCTGAAGACTTGGGCGAGGTCATCGAAATCTACGACCAGCAATATCCCGATTACGGCGGGCGTGAAACCTTGGTTTGGTGTTTTGACGAAATGCAGATGGTTTCGGGCTGGGAGCGGTTTGTGGATTAGCTTTTGGACAGCGAAGTAGTTGAGGTTTTCCTCAGTGGTTCCTCAGCGCGAATGTTAAGCCGCGAGGTGGCCACCAGTATGCGCGGACGGGCCACCGAGACGGTGATCGCTCCATTTGCCTGGCGGGAGTTCATGAGAGCCAAAGGAGCAGCGCCGGAAAAGCGAAAGCGCCTTTTTAGCCACCGCGAACGATCCACCCTCAAGGGCCTGTTTGAGGTCTCCTTAAAATGGGGAGGCTTTCCCGAAGTGTTGGAAATCGGAACCGACCGCGAATGTGTCGAACTCCTACAGTCTTATGTCGATATCGTCCTGCTTCGGGATATCGGCGAGCGCCACGTTGTCGGGAACCTGGCCGCCTTGCGAGCGTTTGCGCGACATCTCTTGAGGATCCCTGCGCAGCGGATCAGCGTGAGCAACATGCATCGCGAACTCATCAAAGCACATTGTCTGCTCCTTTACGAGATCGTTCCAAGTGCCGATGCGGATTTGCCCGACTGGCTCGACATGTCCACGGTTTGGCAGTGGTTACGGGAGTGAGGACGAGGATCGCGCGATGAGGGCTGGCCAAATGGTCGGGGCGGCAGGATTCGAACCTGCGGCCCTCTGCTCCCAAAGCAGATGCGCTAACCAGACTGC
>CAZFLQ010000186.1:0-1902 GCA_964519935.1 uncultured Puniceicoccaceae bacterium
GATCCAGAGCGGTATCCTCCTCCTCGCATCGACCCTCGAACGCTGCCCCCCGGGCGCCCGCGAATCCCTTGGCTTGATCCTCGAACGTATCCAAAACCTGGATACACCAATGGGCGAAAAAATCCACCTTCTTCTCGGCCTCGAGGTCGCCCAAATCACCTCCGAACACCCCGACCGTTCCCTCGAATCGACCTACTACCGCGACATCCCCATCCTCGTCGAATCGCGCCTCGCCGCCTTTAGCGCCTGGTATGAATTTTTTCCCCGCTCCTCGTCGACCGTCCCCGGGCGTCATGGCACCTTCCGCGAGGCCGAACGCATTATCCCGACAATCGCCGGAATGGGCTTCGACATCGTTTACCTGCCCCCCATCCACCCGATCGGCACCCCCCACCGCAAGGGCCGCAACAACTCCCTCACCCCCGCCCCGACCGATCCCGGCAGCCCCTGGGCGATCGGCGGTGGTCCCGACGGCGGCCACAAGGCAATCCACCCGGAACTCGGCACCTTCGAGGATTTCGACCACTTCCGCGAAACCGTCGAAGGTCACGGGATGGAACTCGCCCTCGACATCGCCTTCCAATGCGCCCCCGACCACCCCTGGGTAAGCAAACACCCCGATTGGTTCAAGTGGCGCCCTGACGGCACCGTTCAATACGCCGAAAACCCTCCCAAAAAATACCAGGACATCCTCCCGCTCTACTTTGAAACCGACGATTGGGAAAACCTCTGGTATGAACTCCGCAGCGTCTTCCTCTTCTGGATCGAACACGGGGTCCGCGTCTTCCGGGTCGACAACCCGCACACCAAATCGCTCGATTTCTGGCGCTGGTGCATCCAGACGATCAAGGAAGAACACCCCGGCACGATTTTCCTCTCCGAGGCCTTCACCCGCCCGAACGTCAAATACTACCTCGCCAAGGCCGGCTTTACCCACGGCTACACCTACTTTACCTGGCGCAACAGCAAGGAGGAACTGCAGCACTACCTCACCGAGCTGACCCAGTCGCCCACCCGCAACTACTTCTGGCCAAACTTCTGGCCCAACACCCCCGACATTCTCCACGAATACCTCCAGACCGGCGGGCGCCCCGCCTTTGTCATCCGCCTCGTCCTCGCGGCGACCCTCTCCTCCAACTACGGCATCTACGGACCCGCCTTCGAACTCGGCGAACACACCCCCTTCCCCGGCAAGGAGGAATACATCGACAACGAAAAATACGAAATCAAGGTCTGGAACTGGGACGCCCCCGGCAACCTCAAGCCCGAAATCACCCGGATCAACCGCATCCGCCGCGAGAACCCCGCCCTCCAACGCACCTTTAACACCCTCACTTTTGTTTCGACCGACAACCCCTTCATCATCGCCTACCTCAAGATCAGTCCCGACCGCCTCAACACCCTCCTCATCATCGTCAACCTCGACCCCTTCCACACCCAAAGCGGCTGGGTCGACCTCCCCATCGGCGACCTCGACATCCACCCCGATCAGACCTACCTCTGCCAGGATCTCTTCCCAGCACCCATGCCCAACGGCATGCCCGGAGCGCAATACTATTGGCGTGGAGCCCGCAACTACGTCGAACTCCCTCCCGCCACCCGCCCCGCCCACATCCTCCGCATTCTTAAACACCATCGCCGCGAAGAAAACTTCGACTACTGGCTCTGAACCCACCGCACCTCCGATCTCTCAAATCCCCCCACGGTTTCTCAAATCTCACCCCCCTCTCCACCCTTGACAAACCCCACCCCCTCAGCGAGGATCTTTCCTTGCTCTTTGAGATCAGATCACACAACTGATCCAACCACACGAGTTCTTTCTCCGATCTTTCACCGGACTAACAAAACCGCCAGGTGTTGTTTGCCAAGGGGGTGTTCCGGATTCGACCTCGGGTGCTAGGG
>CAZFLQ010000187.1:0-1791 GCA_964519935.1 uncultured Puniceicoccaceae bacterium
AAACGGAATCCCGTTCAGCATTTCCAACGACCGGGTCACTGGCGATCCATGAATCCAGGATCGTCCACGAAAGCTCCGACTGGTCCCAGCGCGCCAGCACAACCTCCTGCGAATGATCCGTGCTGCCTCCCTCGAACCAGTGAACTTCGAGCTCGCCGATTAGATCAACCACCATCCCATCGCAGGGAGCAATCCAGTTAACCCGCGGGAAAACTGGCGTGCTTGCAATCAGGGCGGAAGAATTTCCAACTGCGATCGGGAAACCGTTGTCGATATCCACCCAGCGCCCTCCGAACCCGTTCCACAAGGCATCCCAAAACAACGGGCGACCCGCCTGACTCCACCACGGACGGCTCCCGCCGATTTCATCCCCCTCAACCGCCTCGTTGAGCCAGGTTTCATACCCAAAACGATCCACTACCGGATTCCCCGCCCGACTTCCGTTGCTGCTCCCTCCGACATAATCAGCGTCCAGGTTCCAGCTATCGCGGTCCAACAGGTAGTAGTCGAATTCGACCGGGCCGGCAGTCACACCATCCGGGGTGTACACAAAATCAGTATCGATTCCCGCATTCAAGGTTCCGCGGTCCGGACTCCGGGTGATCACCAATCCACTCGGTGAATCGAAGGTGTCGTTGGCAGTCAAATCAGCTACATCGAGACCCAGGGTCGCATTGATCGGCACCACAAAACTGTCCGCCACCGCCTCGGGAATCGGAATCGGCTTAATTCCGAACGCCACTTCAATCGCTGCAGAGCCGTCTACCCCGCTCATGACGGAATATCTGAAACCATCAGGTCCAGCATAGTCGGCCGGCGCGCGATAGATGACCTCAACCCGTCCGGCACCGAGATCGAAGGGGGCAACCCCGATAGCGGTACCCGCAGTGCCACCCGCCCCGTCTGCGATATACAGACTACCATGCGCCGGGAGGGACTCGATCCGGCGGGTCAGGATGCCCGCAGCGTCATCTGCGAGTCCGTCCCTCTCGACACCCGGCAACGGGACGACGAGGTCGGTCGCCGTCGTGACAGAGGCGCGTCCGTCGATCCCGTAGAGCGGCAAGGGCTCTGCTATCGCCCATTGCGGGCCGTCTCCGCTACCAAGTTCCGCAAAGTTCGCGGGCCGTCGGTTACGCGAGAAATCATTCGCGATCGTCCCCCAACCTTCGTTCAAGGGCCAATAACCACGCAGATCGGTCTCGTCGCCCGACAGGCGATTGTGCATCAAGGATCGGACTTGCGCCTGACTTCGCGCCGCACCCCAAACGCGCAGTTCGCTGATCGCGCCATCAAAGGCTCGCTCGAGCGCGTTACCAGGCTGATGCCGCCCGATCAAAATCTCGTTCGACCAACTCCCCGTATCCAATCCGGCACTATCCGCTCGCCCGCTGCGTATCCCGTCGATGTAGAGAACAACCTGTGGGACCGCCAAGGTATGGTCCCAAACCAGGGCCACGTGCGTCCAGTCCCCCGCGCTGATGGTCTGATCGCTCTGGAAAGACCAGCGGACCTCCCCATTACCCCGACCGTGATAGACCGCGACAAAACCGTCGACGATACTGATGTTAAATTCGTCTCCAACCCCGAAGCCGTCCCCGTTGTCGGAAAAGTCACCCGCATAGACCAGATGCGACACGCCGACCACGTCATCCGGACGCATCCAAAATTCAATTGCACCGGCCGCAGCTTGAATCGTGGACCCGCGTTCGATCCTCAGGTAGTCATCGTTCCCGTCAAAAGAGACTGCGCTCTCGATCAAGCGCTTCCCCGCAATCGGACCGGCAGACC
>CAZFLQ010000188.1:0-1765 GCA_964519935.1 uncultured Puniceicoccaceae bacterium
CCGGTGGCAGCACGGGATCTGGTTTTCGCCCTCGGCCCCCTCGGCGAGATCTATGCTGCCTGGGCTGATGCCCGCAATGGAAACTTTGAGATCTACATCGCCCAGTACCTCGCTGCCAGTGGTTGGCAGGCTCTTGGAACCCTTTCGGCATCGCGGGGTGGAATTTCGAACAGTGAAACCTCTTCCCGCCGTCCGTCCCTCGCCGCGCTTCCCGACGGGACCCTGCTGGTAGTTTGGAGCGAATTCAATCCTGAGGGCAGTGCGGCCGATCTCCTCGGGGCCACCTTCAATTCCGGAGTCTGGACCACGACGGGAACCCTCGCGACCGGCGTAACCCGTGGCTTTGCCGAAACTGCTGGCAGTGAGATCGCGCTTGCGTGGTATGAGACCGCCAGTGGGCAGATTAAAACGGGGCTGCACGATGGAACCACCCTGACGGCGACGGGCGGATTCAGTGGCAGCAATGACTTTACCCTCGCCACCTCGGGCGGCGATCAGGCGGTGGTCTGGAGCAGTGGAGGAGTGGTCGAGGTTAGGGAAAATACCGGAGCGGGCTGGACCAACCCCGGATCTCCCGGAGTTGGGGACGGGGTCAGTGCGGCCTGGTTTGGCAACGAGCTTTTTGTCGCCGCCCGCACCTCCGATCCGGCCGATCCGGAGGCTTACTTCCCGACCGCCTACCGCCTCACGAGTGGAGCCTGGAACTCGGTGCCGGTTGAATCATCTGCGGCTCTCGGGGCGACCCGCGAGGTCGCGCTCAGTGCCACTGGCGATGGCACCAGCCTCGCGCTGGTTTGGTCGGATGATGCCGCCGCCAATCGCACCGGGTCCGGTGGGACCCTTTACATCCAACACTTTGAGGGTGGGCAGTTTGTCGAGCGACTTCCGGGAGAGGCCTCCGAGAATACCTCAATCCTTCCGCTGGCGAATGCTCTCAAGGAGCAAAGCGCTCCCCGCCTCGCGACCCAGCTCACGACCGGAGCGGGACCGGATGGCACCATCCTGGTCGGTGCCACCGATCCGGCGTCTGGGAACGGGCTCTTCCGCTCGACCGCAACCGTAACGGGTAGTGTTTTTGTCGCCACCGGCGAAACCGGGGCAACGGTCGCGGATATCCTCGGAGCTAATGCCCTCGTAGCAGGAGACATTCTGGTCATTTCAGGATCCCACGGGACGATCACTCTCGATAGCGGGGCCGATTACACGGTTTGGTTTGCCCCCGGGGCCGCCGCGACGGAATTGGTTGTCGATGGCCTGACCGGGATCTCGGTAGCCCGTGCGCCGGACGAACTTCCAATTGTAGTCCTCGACACGACGGACTTTTCACTGATCGATAGCGGCCCTGACAATCTGGATCTCACCCGGACGGTCGATAGCGTGATTACCAGCCTCGACGGCGGCCTCGTGCGGGTGTACGAGGGCAACACCGGGCTCTCAATTACCGCAAATCGTCTCGACGGGATTCAGCTTCTTGATTCAGTCGATGGAAAGATCGCCGAAAATCGGATTAACGGAGGAGGTATCGGCCTCCTGATTGATGCAGCTTTTGTCGGACCGATAACCAATAATCGGATTTACGAAAACAGTACCGGGATCTTCTATCAGGCGAGTGCTTTGGTTTTCAACAACGACATTTACGGAAACGGGGTCGGGGTCCGGACCTCGGTTGCCGATCCTGCGACCGGTTTCGGGTTTGTTCCCGGTTCGACGCCAAACCGGATCTACGGGAACGGGGTTGGCGTCGAGGTTGACGGGATGGTCCAAG
>CAZFLQ010000189.1:0-1745 GCA_964519935.1 uncultured Puniceicoccaceae bacterium
CCGCGACGAGAACAAGGGCTACACCGATGATTGCTTTCATATCAGAAGGTCCTCCGGATTCTTCGGAAATGCAAATTTCAGCTACCGTTGGGGGCCCCGATTCCGATTCCTGCGCAAGGTCCGGCGTTCAGGACTTCAAGAACCTTTTGAATTTCGTTTGCGAGACGTTGGCAGTAGGCAGATCCGTCGGCATTTTCCCTCGTCGAAAAGCACTCCCGTTGGAGGACAGTGCCGTTCTCCCCGACGATACCGATGACAGTGTTGGTTCCGCCGATATCGACTCCGATGCTGGTTGTTGCCATGGAGGAGACGATTGGGCGGACCGGTGAAAATGCCAAGGAGGAAAGATTTGATCGGGCGGGGCGAAACGGGGATTACCCAATCCGGAGGAGGGAGGTAGACACCGGGGCGAGAAAGGCTTCGACGAGAGGTTCCGGTGGAAGCCAGACGGGATCTGCCGAAACGGTGGCGGGACGATCGGAAAGGGTGGCGTTCCAGGCCGAAAGAACCTTTTCGGCGTAGGCAGTGGGAGCGAAGGTTTCTTCGATTTTCCGGCGGTTCGACTCGATCCGCCGGGATTCGTCGCTGATCGCGAAATGAAGGTACCGCGCGGTATCGACAGGGAGATCGGTACCGGCGGCTACTCTTTCAATGATTGCGATCTGTGCCGGTTCGTCGAGTTTTCCAAAATCGATGAATGCACCGGAACTCCACTGGAGCCAACAATCTCCGATCTGCTGTTCCGGGATGTTGCGGTCGAAGGCCTCGTAGGTCGATTTAACGGCGGCTTCGAAGCGAACCCGCAGTAACTCCAAATCGATCCATTCTTTCGGAATCGGGAGGGATTCGTAGAGAGGACCGAGATCGATTCCGGCAGTGGCAAAGTCTGCCGTGACGGCGGGAAGATTGCGCCCCCGGATCGGACGGTGGAAGAGCCAGGGTTCGAGAAAGGAAAGCCCGAAGCCTTCGCCGACGGATGTGGTGATAATCGAATCGGCGGTCGCGATGAGATCCTGAAACGGATGGTTGGCGGTTTCGTTGAAGCCGAGAGCAACCGGTAGGCGATGGGCCGAGGCAACGCGTTTCCATTCGTTGTAGAGACGATGGTAGGCGGGGTTGGTTGGCCCGAGGGACGTTGCGTAGAACCGATCCTCGGGATCGCTGGCGGCGGCGAGAAGCAACTCGCCGAGGTTCTTACGCCGGAGGGCCCGAACCGGGTAGAGGACGAGGGGGCGATTTCCGGGAGTGGGGATGGGCCTTCCAGTCTCTCCAAAGGAATTCGAAACCGGATTGGGAAGGGAGTGGAGGTTGTGCGCGGGGATACCGAAATCGGTCAGGAGCTGAAAATCCCGGCGATTGATGAGACCATAGTGGATTCCCTCGCGAACCGGGAAGATGGTGGAGGGGTTCGATGTGTGGGATTGGCGATAGCGGAAGTTGGCAGGCCTGGCATCCTCGGCAAAATCGTGGATCTGTAGAAAAAGCGGGTCACCCCGTTCGGCCAGTAGTCGGATCCAATCGGGCCAGACGGCGTTTTTGCCCAGCGTGGGATTATGGATGTGCCAGATGTCAGGGGGGCCACCGAGGGTTTGCCGGGCAGCAGCATCTACCTGGTCAAGAAGGTCATGGGGGTTTGGAAAAGGCGGCTTTTCGGTGTAACCGAGGCCTTTGACAAAAACGGTTCCGGAAGTGGCCTCGGTGGACGGGTCACCTCCTGAGAGGAGGGCGACCTCTGGCGGGACGGA